>CACBQR010000011.1 GCA_902541435.1 uncultured Alphaproteobacteria bacterium | reverse complement strand
AATATCGGAATACCCATTTTTATAGTTTTAATAACCATTTCACTAGTTAGTCTTCCTGTAGTGTAAAAAATTTTATTTGAAGAGCTAATTTTTTTTAAAAACATAAAACCAGCAATTTTATCTACAGCATTATGTCTCCCTACGTCTTCCATATAAATCAATGGTTTATTATTATGAATAATGGCACAACCATGTATTGCTCCTGTTTCTAAATATAAGCTCGGTGTCAATGTAATTTTTTTTGAAATTTCATAAATCCACTTATGTTTAATTTTCTTTTTGGATTTTAATTTTGTTTTTTTTATTTCCGCATAGATATCTCCAAATACTGTACCTATTGCACAACCACTAGTTGTTATTTTCTTTTTTAATTTGTTTTCATAATTTGTTTTACGTTTTGTTCGTACAACAACTACACCTAAATCTTTATCAATTTCAACTTTTCTAATTATGTCATTTTTTTTAAGCATATTTTGATTTAATAAATACCCAACTGCAAGATATTTTGGGTGATCATTAATAGACATTAGTGTTACTATCTCTTGATTATTAAGAAAAATTGTAAGAGCTTTTTCATTAATAACTTTAGAAAATATTTTATTCCCTTTCTCATCAAAACCATTTAGTTTTGTAATTAAGGACTTATTATTAATATCAGGTGAGACTAAATATTTCTCTTTTTTTGACATATGTTGTAATTAAACTAAAAATATAAATGAACATATTAGAAATTTTCACAAATTCCATACTATTAATTATTACTTTAGATAATGAACTATGGGACATTATACTTTTATCATTATTTGTAAGTTTTACCGCTCTAATTATTGCATCATTATTAGGGTTTATAGTAGGGTATTATTTTGCAATTTATAATTTTTATTTCAAAAAAATTATTTTAATAATTTTAAACTCATTGATGGGAATTCCTCCAGTTGTAGTTGGTTTAATTGTTTATTTTATTTTCGCATCAGGTGGACCTCTAGGTATCTTACAGCTTCTATACACACCCTCTGCGATGATTATTGCTCAAACTATAATAATTTTTCCAATAATTGCTTCATTATCTCATGAGATATTTTCTAAAAATTGGTTTGAATTTAAAGATCAGATAAGATCCTTAAATATTCCCTTTTGGGGTTCTGTTAAGCTTCTATTTAACCATAGTTATTTTTTATTAATAACAACATTATTATCTGCATTTGGAAGAGCAATTTCAGAAGTTGGTGCAGTTATGATTGTGGGTGGTAATATTGATCATTATACACGAGTAATGACAACTGCTATATCTTTAGAAACAAGAATGGGAAATTTAGAATACGCTATGGCATTAGGTTTAGTTTTAATATCAATAACAATAATTATTTACTCTCTTGTATATTTGTTAAATAATAGATCTATTAAATGAAAATAGTAGGAATTGTTGGCTGGAAGAATTCAGGGAAAACGACTATTGCAACTAAAATTATAAATAAACTTAGCTCTAATAATTTTCGTGTTGCTTCAATTAAACATGCACATCACGAATTTGATATAGATCATGAAAATACAGATAGCTTTAAGCATAGATTAGCGGGATCTTCTCAAGTAATTGTTAGTTCATCGAAGCGATGGGTTAAAATATCAGAGCTAAACAATTCAAAAGAAAAAACTTTAGATGAATTAATTAATCAACTTTCAGAAATCGATATTGTAATAGTGGAAGGGTTTAAAAATGAAAATCACCCAAAAATTGAAATAATAAAAAATGATAATGATAATTATTTATTTACCAAAATTAAAAATATAAAAGCTATTATTACAAATAAAAAACTTGAAACTGACTTGAGGATTTTTAAGAATGACGAAATTGACAATATAGTTGATTTTATTTTGAGAGAATTTTAATGAATAAATCACCCCTAACCAAAAAACAAATTGTTAATTTATTTAAAAAACAAAAGGTTATAATTTTTAATTCTGAAAAAGTTAATTTAGAAAATTCAGAGGATAGATTTCTTTATGAAAATATAAAAAGTAAAATTAATTTACCTCCTTTTAATAATTCTGCTGTAGATGGTTATGCTATTTTAAAAGCAGATTTAAAAACAAAAAAAAATTTTTTTTGTAATAGACGTATAGCTGCTGGAGATAACAAAAATATAAAAGTAAAACCTGGTGAAGCAGTAAGAATTTTTACAGGCGCAAAAATGCCTACGAATTCATCAACTATAGTTATGCAGGAAAATACATACAAGAAAGGAAATAAAATTCATTTAATTAAAATTCCAAAATTTGGAGATAATTATAGATTAAAGGGTGAAGATATAAAGAAAAACCAAAAAATATTGGAAAAGGGGTCAAAATTAAATCAACAAAATATAAATTTAATTGCTGCTACTGGTATTAGTAAAATAAAAGTATTTAAAAAAATCAAAATTGGTTTCTTTACAAGTGGTAATGAATTACGAAAACCAACTAAAAATTTAAAAAATTCTGAAATTAATAATTCAAATTATTATAGTTTAAATAATTTACTTAATAAGAATTTTATAGAAAAAAAATATTGTGGAAATCTTAAAGATAATTTTAAATCTATTAAAAATAAAATTTTTAATACTTCAAAAAAATTTAATGTAATAATAACTGCTGGTGGCGCATCTGTTGGTGATGAAGATCATTTAATTAAAGTTTTATCTGAATTAGGTAAGGTATATTTTTGGAGAGCAGCAATAAAACCGGGAAGACCAATAGCAGTTGGAAAAATAAATAAGTGTTACATAATTTGCTTACCAGGTAATCCAGTTTCTGTTCAATTACTATATGCAATGTTGGTAAAACCATTAATAGAAAAACTATCTGGTGGAAATTTTAAGCTCCCGTCTTCAAGTAAAATTACAGCAAATTTTTCCATGAAGAAAAAAACAAAAAGAATGGAGTGGTTACGTGTAAATAAAGAAAATAAAAATAATAAAAATATTGCAAATAAATTTCCTAAACAAGGCTCTGGTATGATTAGTTCTATATCCTATTCAGATGGCATAATTGAAATTGATGAAAATGTTTCTGAAGTAAACAAAGGAGATATATTTGATTTTTATAATTATGAAAGTCTATTTTAATTTTTAACTTTAAATCTATAACGAATTACAATTTTATCTTTCATTTTTTTACAACTTAAATATTCATAGTTAGATTGATCACAATAATGTTCAAAGTCTGCTTCAGCCAAAGGATCAGTAGCAATAATTTTAATAATTGTATCTTTGTTTAATTCTGAAGCAAGTTTTCTAGCCTTAAGCACCGGTATAGGACATTCTGTACCACTAGTATCTAGAACTAATTCTTCATTTTCAACTGAATCTTTCATAGTTTTCTGATACTTAATATATAGTATAATATTAATTGGAATGGATAAATTTGTTTCTCAAACAGAAACTTCTTTAAAAAAGAAGAAAAGACGTTGGACCCCAAAAGGAAGACAAGTCGAAGATAAATATTTAGATGAAGTTTCTAAATTGTTTTCAGGGTTAATATTCAAGCGAGATGAATTAATAGAATATTTGCATATATTACAGGATAAATTTGGTGTTTTGTACGATAAGCATTTGGTAGCTTTATCAACTATTATTAACTTACCACTTTCTGAAATTTATGAAGTTGCAACTTTTTATGCTCACTTTAATATTGTCAAAGATAGTAAAGATTATAACCCAGTGAATGTTGTAAGAGTTTGTGAAAGTTTAACTTGTGAATTATTTGGTGCACACAAATTAATTCAAGATATAAAAAAATTAGAAAATAAAAATATAAAAGTAGTACCTGGACCATGCATGGGAAGATGTAATGTTGCTCCTACTGTTTGCGTAGGAAAAAATTATGTTGATGTGGCTAATTTTGATAAAGTTAAAAAAATAATTGATGAAAAAAATTTTGAACCCTTCATTCCAGATTATATAAATTTATCTTCTTATAAAAAAAATGGTGGTTATGAAATTGCAAAAAAAATAAAAAATGGTGTTATCTTAAAAAAACAAGTTTTGGATTCATTAAATGAAAGCGGATTGAAAGGTAAGGGTGGCGCTGGATTTCCTACAGGAAAAAAATGGGAAATTGTTTCAAATTATAATGGCAAAAAATATGTTGCTGTTAATGGTGATGAAGGTGAACCAGGAACATTTAAAGATAGGTCATATTTAGAAAGTGATCCACATAGATTTTTAGAAGGAGCTTTAATTGCTTCCTATTACATAAATGCTCAAAAAGTTTATATTTACATGAGAGATGAATATCCAGCAGTTATAAAAATTTTACTTGATGAAATAAACAAAATGGAAGATGAAGAAATAATTCCAAAAGATTTTTTTATAGTAAGAAGAGGGGCAGGAGCCTATATTTGCGGAGAAGAGTCAGCAATGATAGAAAGTATTGAAGGCAAGAGAGGATTGCCAAGGCATAGACCGCCTTATGTCGCTGAAATAGGTTTATTTGGATGTCCTACTTTAATAAATAATTTAGAAACTCTTTTTTGGGTAAGAGATATAATTGAAAAAGGAGCAAAGTGGTTTGCTGAAAAGGGGTCTAATGGGAATAAGGGTTTTCATAGTTTTTCAGTATCTGGAAGAATAAAGAACCCAGGAGTAAAAGTTGCCCCAGCCGGTATAACAATTCAACAATTAATTGATGAGTATTGCGATGGTATGGCAGATGGACACACTTTTAAAGGATATCTTCCGGGAGGTGCATCTGGTGGTATTCTACCGGCTACTATGAATGATATTCCACTTGATTATGGATCGAAAGAATTAATGGATGCCGGATGTTTTTTAGGTTCAGCGGCAGTAGTTGTATTATCGGATCATGATAATATGAAAGATGTTGCACTTAATTTACTAAAATTTTTTGAAGAGGAAAGTTGTGGTCAATGTACACCATGCCGTTCCGGTACTGAGAAAACTGTAAAGTTAATGCAAGAAAAAAATTGGAATAAGGAAAAATTAAAAGATTTAAGTGAAGTTATGGCTCAAGCATCGATATGTGGTTTAGGACAAGCTGCAACAAACCCACTAAATTCTGTTTTAAAATATTTTAGCAATGAAATAACTTATGAATAAAGAAAAAACAAAATTTTATTTAAACGAAAAGTTAATTGAAGCAAATGCTGATGAAACTATTTGGCAAGTTGCAAATAGACTTGGAACAGAAATCCCACATTTATGTTATTCAGATAAACCTGGCTATAGAGCAGATGGAAATTGTAGAGCATGTATGGTTGAAATTGAAGGAGAACGTGTTTTGGCAGCATCTTGTATTAGAAAGCCAACTGATAGTATGAGAGTAAAAACTTCTTCAGAAAAGGCTAAAAAATCTAGAGAGTTAGTTTTTGAATTACTTCTAGCAGACCAGCCAAAAAAAGAAATTGCTCATGATAATAATTCTGACTTTTGGAAATGGATAGACAAAGTTGAAGTTAAAGAAAGTAGATTCCCAAAAAAAACTTCATGCCAGGCAGACGTTTCTCATCCTAGTATGGCAGTAAATTTAGATGCATGCATCCAATGTAATCTTTGTGTAAGAGCATGTAGAGAAGTTCAGGTCAACGATGTCATTGGAATGGCATATCGAGGAGAAAATTCTAAAATTGTATTCGATTTTGATGATCCAATGGGTGATAGCACATGTGTGGCATGTGGTGAATGTGTACAGGCTTGTCCTACCGGAGCATTAATGCCAGCATCAATTGTAGATAAAGATGGTGTTGGCCATAGCAAGGTAGATAAAAAAATTGATAGCGTTTGTCCTTATTGTGGTGTGGGTTGTCAGATAGAATACAATGTAAAAGATAACAAAATTAAATATGTTAATGGCGTTGATGGTCCCGCAAATAAGAATAGATTATGTGTAAAAGGAAGGTTTGGTTTTGATTATGTAAATAATCCGGAAAGACTTACAAAGCCATTAATTAGAATCAAAGATAAAGTAAAAGATTTACATCCAAATATTGATTTTTCAAATATTCATGAATATTTTAGAGAAGCAACTTGGGATGAAGCTTTAGATTATGCAGCACAAGGTTTTTTAGAACTTAAAAAACAAAGAAATGGTAAAAGTAATCTTGCGGGGTTTGGATCAGCTAAATGCTCAAATGAAGAAGCATATTTATTTCAAAAATTAATACGAACTGGTTTTAATACTAATAATGTTGATCATTGTACAAGGCTTTGTCATGCGTCATCTGTAGCTGCTTTATTAGAAACTATTGGTTCCGGAGCTGTTACTGCTCCATTCTATGAAGTTGAAAATTCTGATGTGATAATAGTCATTGGTGCTAATCCTACTGAAAACCATCCAGTAGCAGCAACTTTTTTTAAAAATGCTGCAAAAAAAGGTTCTAAATTAATTGTTATGGATCCTAGAGGTCATTCTTTAAAAAAAACATGCAACTCATATGTTACAATTTAAACCAGGATCTGATGTTGCTCTCTTAAATTCAATAATGAATGTTATTGTTGAAGAAAATTTATTTAATTCTCAATACATTAAAAAACAAACTGAGGGATTTGAGAAATTAAGAAAACATTTAATGAATTATTCACCTGATATAATGGAAAACGAAACAGGTATTGATCCAGAATTAATAAGAGAAGTAGCGCGCTTATATGCCAATACAAATAAAGGAATTATTTTCTGGGGGATGGGCATTTCTCAACATACACATGGTACCGACAATGCTAGATGTTTAATTTCTCTAGCCTTAATGACAGGTAATGTTGGAAAAAGAGGATCTGGTTTACATCCTTTAAGAGGACAAAATAATGTTCAAGGTGCTTCGGATGCTGGCCTTATACCAATGATGTACCCTGATTACCAATTAGTTGATAAAGATAATAATAAAGATTTTTTTGAAAAACTTTGGAAGACTCCTTTAGATGATAAAAAAGGTCTAACTGTTGTTGAAATTATGGACGCTATTCACGAGAATACAATTAAAGGTATGTATATACTTGGTGAAAATCCAGCTATGTCCGATCCTGATCTTAATCATGCAAGAGAGGCTCTACAAATGTTAGAGCATTTAGTTGTTCAAGATATTTTTTTAACTGAAACAGCAACATATGCGGATGTAATTTTTCCAGCTTCAGCATGGCCTGAAAAAAATGGAACAGTTACAAATACTAACAGACAAGTACAGATGGGAAGAAAAGCTTTAGACTCTCCAGGTCAAGCGAAAGAAGATTGGTGGATAACGAACGAACTTGGAAAAAGAATGGGTTTAAATTGGAAATATAAACATCCCAAGGAAATTTATGAAGAAATGTCACTTACAATGCCTTCATTAAAGAATATTTCTTGGGAAAGATTAGAAAATGAAAATTCTGTAACTTATCCAAGTAAATCTCCAACTACACCTGGAGATGAAATTGTTTTTGGCGATAAATTTCCAAATGAAAATGGTAAAGCTAAATTTGTTCCAGCTAGTGTTACTGCACCAGATGAAGTACCTGATAAAGAATTTGCGATGATACTAACCACAGGAAGGCAATTAGAGCATTGGCATACTGGAGCTATGACTAGAAAGGCATCAAATTTAGATGCCATTGAACCAGAACCTTCGGTCTCAATATCACCTAAAGATATAATTAAAAATAATATGAAAGCTGGTGATAAAATAAAAGTCACAACTAGAAGAGGCTCAATAGATATCAGAGTAAGGCAAGACAGGGCAATTCCCGATGGAGTAATATTTATTCCATTTTGTTATAATGAATCTGCCGCTAATCTTTTAACTAATCCAGCTTTAGATCCATATGGAAAAATTCCTGAATTTAAATATTGTGCAGCAAAAATTGAGAAGTTATAAATATTTTATGATTAAAAAAACATTAATTATTTTATTTCTTGTATTTAGTCCAATTACAGCATGCTCTACATTAAGTGAATTAAACGAAAGAGTAAAAGGTGATGGAGTTCCTTATATTCCTGGAATTTAATTTATAAAATTCTTGTCGAATTTATAATTTAATATAAATGCAAAATCTATGCCGCGTTAGCTCATTTGGTAGAGCAGTTGATTTGTAATCATCAGGTAGTCAGTTCGATTCCGACACGCGGCACCACCTTAATAATATTTAAGTTGAGAAAAACTGATATAAAGCAATCGATGTTGCATTGGAAACATTCAAACTATCAATTTCAAATTTTAAATTATTTTTCATGTTTATCTGTATTATTTCATCGCATTCCTTTTTTACTAATTCTCTAATACCTTTTCCTTCAGAACCAAAAACTAATACTGATTTTTGTGAAAAATTTAATTTTGATTTTTTGTTTTTTGAACTGTCAAAGCCATAAATCCAATAATTATTTTTTTTTAGAAAAGAAATAGCTCTTCTTATGTTTGTCACTTTAATATAATTTACAATTTCTGCAGCACCAGATGCTGATTTATAAAGTGATGAAGTCAATTCTGGTGAATTATCTTTGCCAACTATAATTCCTGCACAATCAAATAATGCACATGATCTCATTATTGAGCCAACATTTTGAGGGTCGGTTACTTGATCTAAAATCAATATTACTGATTTTGCTTTCTTACTTTCAGCTTTTACAAATTCTTCTAATCCTGGCCTTGCAAAATCTGTTGTTTTTAGGACTACTCCCTGTGTTGTGTTCTCATTTCCAAATCTTTTTGTAAATTCATTTTGAGGAAGAATGGTAATTTTTTGTATTTTAGATTCATATTTTTTGGCAAAATTAATAAGATTTTTACTAATTATTAGTTCAATATGCCCTCTTTTATTATTTTGGAGAGCTGCTTTAACAGAATGTAGACCAAAAATTGTATGAATTCCTTGATTTTTATTGGATTTATTATTTATAAACTTAGTCATTATTTAATATCACAGATTTGTCTAATTAATACAATCTAGATATGTACAAAATAGCATTTTTTGTCTAAAAGGCCGTTGCTTTTACGAGTATACGTATTTTGCAAAGGTGAAGCTGCTGTTTTAGATTGACATATATACTAATTTATTAGTATTGGCCAATTTCTTCAAATGGAGGGGTGGTCGAGTGGTTAAAGGCAGCGGACTGTAAATCCGCCCGCGTGAGCGTACGTAGGTTCGAATCCTACCCCCTCCACCATTATGGAGGTAATGGGATGAAAGCATTAAAGTGAGTGTGTGAAGCAGTCAGTTTAGTTGCGGGTGTAGCTTAGTGGTAAAGCTCCAGCCTTCCAAGCTGGCTACGAGGGTTCGATTCCCTTCACCCGCTCCATAACAAATTATTATTGGGGTAAAAAAAATGGCTAAAGCAAAATTCGAAAGAAACAAACCGCATTGTAACATAGGTACTGTTGGTCACGTTGACCATGGTAAAACAACATTAACTGCTGCTATAACAAAAATATTAGCGGAGTCAGGTGGAGCAGAATTTACAGATTATGCAAACATTGACAAAGCACCTGAAGAAAGAGAACGTGGTATTACTATATCTACTGCACACGTTGAATATGAAACTGAAGCAAGACATTATGCTCACGTAGATTGTCCTGGGCACGCAGATTATGTTAAGAACATGATTACTGGTGCAGCTCAAATGGATGGTGGTATATTAGTTGTTAATGCAGCCGATGGACCAATGCCTCAAACAAGAGAACACATACTTTTAGCTAGACAGGTAGGTGTACCTGCTCTCGTTGTATACATGAACAAAGTTGATCAAGTAGATGATAAAGAGCTTATTGATCTAGTTGAAATGGAAATTAGAGAACTTCTTACTTCATATGAATTCCCAGGTGATACTATCCCAATCATTAAGGGTTCAGCTTTAGCAGCTCTTGAAGGTAGAGATGATGAAATTGGAAAAAATTCAATTATGGAATTAATGAAAGCAGTTGATGAACACATACCACAACCTAGCCGACCTGTAGATCAACCTTTCTTAATGCCAGTTGAGGATGTATTTTCAATTTCTGGTAGAGGTACAGTTGTGACTGGAAGAATTGAACAAGGTCAAGTAAAAATTGGAGAAGAAATTGAAATCCTTGGAATAAGAGAGCCTCAAAAAACTACTTGTACTGGAGTTGAAATGTTTAGAAAACTTCTAGACTCTGGTGAGGCAGGAGACAATGTAGGTGTACTTCTTCGAGGAACAAAAAGAGAGGAAGTTGAGCGTGGTCAAGTATTAGCAAAACCCGGTTCAATAAAACCTCATACTAAATTTAAAGCAGAAGCATATGTATTAAAAAAAGAAGAAGGAGGAAGACATACTCCATTCTTTTCAAACTACAGACCTCAATTCTACTTTAGAACAACTGATGTAACTGGAACAATTAAATTACCAGAAGGAACCGAAATGGTAATGCCTGGTGATAATATTGCTATGGAAGTAACTCTTTTGTCTCCAATTGCAATGGATAAAGGATTAAAATTTGCAATCAGAGAAGGTGGAAGAACAGTTGGCGCTGGAGTTGTTGCTGAAATTATTGAATAGTTTTAGAGACCGCTCTATCAATTAGCCAATTCTTATTAGGAGTGTAGCTCAATTGGTAGAGCACCGGTCTCCAAAACCGGGGGCTGCGGGTTCAAGTCCTGCCACTCCTGCCAAGAGAAATGAAAATATGAATATTGAAAAAAAGAAAACATCACCGGCTCTTTTTGTAAGACAAGTTAGACAAGAATTACAAAAAGTAACCTGGCCTCAAAGAAGAGATACTTTTATTTCTTCTGCTATAGTCATATTATTAATTATATTATTCTCACTATTTTTTCTTTTAACTGACCAAATATGGTCTTTTTCAATAAGAAAAATAATTGAAATAGGTTCAGGTTTTTAATGAATAAAGCAAGATGGTACGTTCTTCATGCCTATTCAGGTTATGAAAAAAAGGTTGCTGACAGCATATTAGATCAAGCAACAAAACTTGGAGTTAAAGAACATATTGAAGAAATATCCGTTCCAGTTCAAAACATTGTTGAAGTAAAAAGAGGTGTAAGAGTTAATACAGAAAGGAAAATATTTCCTGGCTACATACTTATTAAAATGAGTTTAAATGATGATACTTGGCATATTATTAAAACAACTCCAAAATTAAGTGGTTTTTTAGGTAACAAAGGAAAACCAGTTCCTATTAGTAATTCTGAAGCAAAAAGAATATCTGAACAAGTTATTGATGGTGTAGAAAAATCTAAACCTGCGATAATGTATGATGTTGGAGAACAAGTAAAAGTAATTGATGGACCTTTTGCATCATTTAATGGAGAGGTTGAACAAATAGATGAAGATAAAGCAAGATTAAGAGTAGCTGTCTCAATTTTTGGAAGATCAACACCTGTTGATTTAGAATATTCTCAGGTAGAAAAGGTATAAACTATGGCTAAAGAAATTTTGGGGTTAATTAAATTACAAATTCCTGCAGGAGGTGCCAACCCCTCTCCTCCCGTTGGTCCTGCACTGGGACAAAGAGGACTTAATATTATGGATTTTTGTAAAGCATTTAATGATAAAACGAAAGATTTAGAAAAAGGCGCACCTATTCCTGTAATTATTACTGCATACAAAGATAGAAGTTTTGACTTTACCACAAAATTACCCCCTGTAAGTTATTATCTTAAAAAAGCAGCAAAAATAAAAAAAGGTAACTCAACTCCAGGTAGATCACTTGTAGGAAAGGTTTCAATGCAAGATATTGAGAAAATTGCTAAAGAAAAAATGCAAGATTTAAATGCTATTGATCTAAATGGAGCAATGAACATGGTTAAAGGATCTGCTGTTTCAATGGGTATGGAGGTAGTTGCTTAATGAAAATAACTAAAAATAAAAATAAAATGTTAAATAATTTAGACACTGCTAAAGTTTATGAGCCAATAGAAGCAATTAAAATCTTAAAAGAAAAATCTTACGTAAAGTTCAATGAAACAGTTGATATTTCAATTAATCTAGGAATTGATAGTAACAAAACCGATCAAAATATCAAAGGAGTAGTAAATCTTCCTAATGGGTCTGGAAAAAAAGTAAAAGTAGCTGTAATTGCAAATGAGGATAAACACAATGATGCAAAAAATAATGGCGCAGATATAGTTGGAAATGATGATTTGATTGAAATAATTTCTAAATCAAAAATAGAATTTGACATACTAATTGCTACACCAGATATGATGCCAAAATTAGGTAAAGTTGCAAAAATATTAGGTCCAAAAGGATTAATGCCAAATCCTAAACTTGGAACTGTAACAAATGAAATTTCTCAATCAGTAAAAGACGCAAAAACAGGTCAAGTTAAGTTTAAAAATGATAAATCTGGTATCGTTCATGCTGGTGTAGGTAAAATAGATTTTAGTGAAGAAGATTTGTTAGAAAATATTAAAACATTTTATTCTTCAATTGTAAAAAGTAAACCTGATGCTGTTAAGGGTTCTTTTATAAAAAAGGTTACCATAGCTTCAACTATGGGAGTTGGATTAAATATTAACCAAGCTAGTTTGCGTTAATTAATCCAAGAGATGATCTTTGATCATCACCTGTCAAAGACTGCAGGAGCTTTAAGCTTAATTTCCTGCATAGACTGAAGCGAGTCATTGATTTGCTTCTTGACAGGCTTTAGGTTAGTTTGGTGGGCAAACTAATTTTAGCTAATATTGGATCTTTTGATCCAATTAAAACCGAGGTTGACGTGAAACGTTCTGAAAAAAAAGATTTTGTAAGTAATCTCAAAAAAGATTTTTCAAATGCTACTTCAGTAATTGTGGCTCAATATTCTGGTCTGACAGTTAATGAAACTGAGCAACTTAGAAAAGAAATGAGAGATAACGGAGCAAAATTTAAAGTAACTAAGAACAGACTCACTAAACTTGCTATATCTGAAACTCAATTTAAAGATATTTCAGAACTTTTTACAGGTCCAACAGCGATCGCTTATTCTGATGATGCAGTAGCACCAGCAAAAGTAGCGGTTAGTTTTGAGAAAAAATTTGAAAAGTTTAAAATTATTGGTGGGGGTTATAATGGTGAGAAAATTGATAAAGAAAAAATTGATTTTCTTGCAAAATTACCTTCATTAGATGAGTTAAGAGGTAAAATTTTAGGATTAATTAATGCACCAGCTCGAAAAATTGCTTCAATTACAATTGAGCCTGGGGCACAAATCTCAAGATTAATTAGCTCTAATAGTAGCAATCAACAAGAGTCGAACTAGGTAAATAAGGAGAAATAAATGGCTGATTTAAATAAAATTGTTGAAGATCTATCTTCCCTAACAGTTCTTGAGGCAGCTGAATTAAGTAAATTGCTAGAGGAGAAATGGGGAGTGTCCGCAGCAGCTCCAGTAGCAGTTGCAGCAGCCCCAGCTGCCGGTGGCGGAGAGGCTGCAGCAGAAGAGAAAACAGAATTTGATATTGAACTATCGGAATCTGGTTCAAATAAAATTGCTGTTATTAAAGAGGTTAGAACCATTACTGGTCTTGGGTTAAAAGAAGCAAAAGACCTAGTGGAGGGCGCACCTAAACCACTCAAACAGGGTGTGAAAAAAGAGGAAGCTGAAGAGATGAAAAAATCATTAGAAGCAGCTGGTGCAAAAGTAACGTTAAAATAATAAAAATAATTTGTAGGCCTATAAAGGCCTACAAATTTGAAAAGGGTTATTGAAGGAGCAAAAGTGAGTTTAGATCATATTAATTTAAAAAAAATAAGAAAATCATTTGGTAAGATTCCACTTGTAACCTCTCTTCCTAATTTAGTTGAGGTTCAAAAAAGATCATTTGATAGTTTTTTACAGCTAAAAACTGATCCAGAAAAAAGAGATAATATCGGCCTTCATTCAATTTTTAAATCTGTATTTCCAATTCATGACTATGCTGAAAGAGCTACTGTTGATTATGTTAGTTATAATTTAGGTGTTCCAAAATATGACGTTGAAGAATGTTCCCAAAGAGGGATGACATATGGAACTCCACTATTAGTAAATTTTCGCCTAATAATTTGGGATATAGATGAAATAGCAGGAACAAAATCTGTTCGAGATATAAAAGAACAAGAAGTTTATATGGGTGATATACCTCTTATGACTAAAAATGCTACGTTTGTAGTTAATGGAACAGAAAGAGTGGTGGTAAGTCAAATGCATCGATCACCTGGTGTTTTTTTTGATCATGATTATGGTAAAACTCACACAAGTGGAAAGTATCTCTTTAATGCAAGGATAATTCCCTATCGAGGTTCTTGGTTGGATTTTGAACATGACGCCAAAAATAATATACATGCAAGAATAGATAGAAAGAGAAAATTTCCTGTAACAACTTTGTTTAAATGTTTACTCAGTAATATTTCTGAAAAATATATTATAGAATGCGAAAATAATAAAATAGAACCTGATCCAAAAAGAATACTTGGAATGACAAGTGAAGAAATCCTATCTTTATTTTATCAAAATATTTTATACAAAAAAAATGAATTTGGATGGTCATCTAAGCAAGACCTATCTTTTTTTAAAGCAAAAATACTCAACTTTGATTTACTGGACTCTAAAAATGGAAAAATAATTTTACCAAAAGGGACTAAGGTAAATCAGAAAAATATTAACGATTTAAAAAAGAAAAATGTAACTAGTGTTACTATAACTGAAGAATCTCTTATAGGTTTTTACATATCCTCTGACATAATTGATGAAAAAACTGGAAAAATATACTTTGAAGCTGGACATGAAATAGACGAAGCTTTTATAGATTTTATAAACCAAAATAAAATTAGTAAACTAGATATTTTAAAAGCTGATAATATCGAAATTGGTTCGTATATAAGAAATACTTTGCAATTAGATAAAGCAAGATCTAGAGAAGAAGCATTATTTGAGGTTTTCAAAATATTAAGACCTGGAGAACCACCCACAATTGAAACTGCTGAAAATCTTTTCAATAATCTATTTTTTAATCGCGATAGATACGATCTATCTTCTGTAGGTAGATTAAAAATCAGTGCTAAATTTAAAAAAGATACATCTATCGAACAAAGAGTTTTGGATAAAAGTGATATTTTAGATGTTGTAAAACACATGCATAATCTAATTGATGGCAAGGGTGAGATTGACGATATTGATCATCTAGCCAATAGAAGAGTAAGATCTGTTGGTGAGCTTCTCGAAAATCAATATCGTATTGGATTACTAAAAATGGATAGAGCAATAAAAGAAAGATTAAGTTCTCTTGAAGTTGACAATATTATGCCACAAGATATTGTAAATGCTAAGCCTGTAGTTGCATCTATAAAAGAGTTTTTTGGTTTAAGCCAGCTTAGTCAATTTATGGATCAAACAAATCCATTAAGTGAAATAACACACAAAAGAAGAGTTTCTGCTTTAGGACCAGGAGGTTTAAATCGAGAGCGAGCTGGTTTTGAAGTTAGGGATGTCCATCAGACACATTACGGTAGAATATGTCCAATTGAAACACCTGAAGGTGCAAATATTGGTTTAATAAATAGCTTAGCATCTTATTCAAGAATTAATAAATACGGTTTTATAGAAACACCTTATAGAATTGTAAATTCTGGGAAAGTAACGGATAAGGTAATTTATCTAAGCGCAATTGATGAGGAAGATTTTGTAATAGCTCAGGCAAATGCAGAAGTAGATAAAAAAGGGAAATTTTCAAATCAAATTGTAAGTTGCCGAAAAAATGGTGAATTTATAAATGTTGATATTGAAGCCATTGATTTAATGGATGTATCTCCTCAACAATTGGTGTCTGTTGCATCCTCACTCATTCCTTTTTTAGAAAACGACGATGCTAATAGAGCTCTGATGGGATCAAACATGATGAGGCAGGCAGTTCCTTTGATTAAACCTAAAGCACCATTAGTTGGAACTGGTATGGAATATACTGTTGCTAACGATAGCGGCTCAACAATTGTAGCTAAAAGAGAAGGGATTGTTGATCAATTAGATGCAAACAGAATAGTAATTAGGATAACTGATAAAAATGATAAAACACTTAACAAAATTGATATTTACAATCTTGCAAAATTTCAACGTTCGAATCAAAATACATGTATCACCCAAAGACCTTTAGTTAATGTTGGAGACAAGGTTTTAAAAAATCAAGTTATAGCAGACGGACCTGCAACAGATTTAGGTGAACTTGCATTAGGTAGAAATGTACTTGCTGCATTTATGCCTTGGAATGGATATAATTTTGAGGACTCAATTTTAATTTCAGAAAAAGTTGTTCAGGATGATGTATTCACTTCAATTCACGTAGAAGAATTTGAAGTTATGTCTAGAGACACAAAATTAGGCCCTGAAGAAATAACTAGAGATATACCGAATGCTAGCGAGGAAATGTTGGTAAACCTTGATGAAACAGGAATAGTATATGTGGGTGCCGAAGTTAATTCTGGAGATATACTGGTTGGAAAAGTCACACCTAAAGGTGAATCTCCAATGACTCCAGAAGAAAAATTATTGAGAGCAATATTTGGCGAAAAAGCTGCTGATGTTAAAGACACTAGTTTACGAGTACCTCCAGGTGTCAAAGGAACAGTTGTCGAGATTAGAGTTTTTTCAAGAAGAGGTATAGAAAAGGATGAACGTGCTATTAGTATTGAAAATCATCAAATAGAAGTTATTGCTCGAGACAGAGATGATGAACTAAAAATTCTAGAAAAAAGTTTTGGTAATCATTTGAGAGAACTTTTAAACAATCAAACATTTCTTTCTGGCATCGAATATTTGAAAAAAAATTCGCAAATTAAATATGATGAAATTGAAAATTTACAATTAAGTGATTTGCTCAAAATAAATATTTCTGATGATAAAAAAAGTACAGAAATTGAAGCTTTGGTAAAAAACTATGAGAATCAACTTGGAAATATTAATCAAAAATTTGAAAATAAAATTGATAAGATACAAAGTGGTGATGAATTACTTCCAGGGGTATTGAAACTTATAAAAGTTTTTATTTCAGTTAAAAGAAAACTTCAGCCTGGAGATAAGATGGCTGGAAGACACGGTAATAAAGGAGTTATATCAAAAATTTGTCCTGTAGAAGATATGCCTTATTTAGAAGATGGCACTCCTGTAGATATAGTTTTAAATCCATTAGGAGTTCCAAGCAGAATGAATATTGGGCAGATTTTAGAAACACATTTAGGTTGGGCATCTGCCTCACTTGGAAGACAAGTAAATACAATGATAAAAAAAATCCAATCTGAAGGCCAAACTAACGATTTAAGAAATAAATTACTTGATATTTATGGATTAGAAAGTCATCAAAAAATAATCAAAAATATGAATGATGATGAAATTTTAGAATTAGGGAATAATCTTAAAGAAGGAATACCTTTTGCAACACCGGTGTTTGATGGTGCTAAAGAAAAAGACATAACTAATTTACTTTCACAATCAGGAGTATCAAGAACTGGTCAAGAAATCTTATATGATGGAATTACTGGAAAAAAATTTGAGAGACCTGTAACAGTTGGGTACATGTATATGCTTAAACTCCATCACTTAGTAGATGAAAAAATACATGCAAGATCAATTGGGCCTTATAGTTTAGTAACGCAACAACCTCTTGGAGGTAAAGCTCAATTTGGAGGGCAAAGATTTGGAGAAATGGAAGTTTGGGCATTAGAAGCGTATGGTGCTGCATATACACTTCAAGAAATATTAACAATTAAATCTGATGATGTTGCTGGTAGAACTAAAGTGTATGAATCAATTGTTAAAGGAGATAATAATTTTGAATCAGGAACGCCAGAGTCCTTTAACGTGATGGTCAAAGAACTAAGATCTCTTGGTTTAAACTTAGATTTTAAAGAAAATCTTAAAGAAAATAATATAACTAACTTAATAGGGTCAAATGAATAAAGAGTTAACAAATATATTTAATCAGAATTTAGGTGTTCAAAATTTTAATAGCCTAAAAATATCAATCGCTAGTCCAGAAGACATAAGATCATGGTCTTTTGGTGAAATAAAAAAACCAGAAACAATTAACTATAGAACATTTAAACCAGAAAAAGATGGTCTATTTTGCTCAAGAATTTTTGGTCCAGTTAAAGATTATGAGTGTCTTTGTGGAAAATATAAGCGAATGAAGTTTAGAGGGATAATTTGTGAAAAATGTGGAGTTGAGGTTACTCTTTCTAAAGTTAGAAGAGATAGAATGGGGCATATAGAGCTAGCTGCACCAGTATCACACATTTGGTTTATGAAATCTTTACCTAGTAGAATTGCAACTTTATTAGATATGACAATAAAAAATTTAGAAAAGGTATTATATTTTGAGCAATTTATTGTTGTGGAGCCTGGGCTTACTGATTTAAAGAAAGGTGAAATAATTTCTGAAGAACAATACATAGAATATCAAGATGAATATGGAGAAGATTCCTTCAGTGCTGCTATTGGAGCAGAGGCAATAGAACAAATGCTTCTTAGCATTGATTTAGATGCAGATTACAATCAATTAAAGATTGATCTCACTGAAACAAAATCTGAATTAAAAAAAACCAAAATTACCAAGAGATTAAAACTAATAGAGTCATTCATTTTATCAAAAAATAAACCTGAGTGGATGATTATGAAGGTTTTACCTGTGATACCTCCAGAATTAAGACCACTAGTACCTTTAGATGGCGGTAGATTTGCTACTAGTGATCTAAACGATTTATATAGAAGAGTTATTAATAGAAATAATAGATTAAAAAGACTAATGGATTTGAGAGCTCCAGATATAATAATTAGAAATGAAAAAAGAATGCTGCAGGAGTCAGTTGACGCTTTATTTGATAATGGAAGAAGAGGAAGAGTTATTACTTCCACAAATAAAAGACCTCTCAAATCATTGTCTGATATGCTCAAGGGTAAGCAAGGTAGATTTAGACAAAACCTCCTTGGTAAAAGAGTTGATTATTCTGGAAGATCAGTAATTGTCGTTGGTCCAAATCTTAAGCTTCATCAATGTGGAATACCTAAGAAAATGGCTCTTGAACTTTTTAAACCATTTATTTTTCATAAACTCGATATTTATGGTTGGGCAAACACAATTAAAGCTGCCAAAAAATTAGTAGAAAAAGAGGATCCTAGAGTTTGGGATATCTTAGAGGAGGTAATAAGAGAGCATCCAGTTCTATTAAATAGAGCTCCAACTTTACATAGATTAGGTATTCAAGCTTTCGAACCAATATTAATTGAAGGTAAGTCAATTCAGTTGCACCCATTAGTTTGTACAGCATTTAATGCTGATTTCGATGGTGATCAGATGGCTGTTCATGTCCCTCTGAGTTTAGAAGCACAACTTGAAGCAAGAGTTTTAATGATGAGTACAAATAATATCTTATCTCCTTCAAGTGGTAAGCCTATAATTGTACCCTCACAAGATATTGTACTTGGAATTTATTATCTTTCAATAATGAGAGATAATCAAATTGGCGAGGGTAGAACTTTTATAGACTTAAATGAAATCGAAAAAGCTCTAGAAAATGATGATATTACTTTGCATTCTAAAATTAGCGCAAGAATTTACTCAAGCGAAAGGGGCTTTAATAAAGTTGAAACAACTCCTGGAAGAATGATTTTAGGTAATATACTTCCTAAAAATCAAAATATTAATTTTGATATGATTAATAAAGTTCTAACAAAAAAAGAAGTTAGTAATATCATAGATGCTGTTTATAGATTCTGTGGTCAGAAAGAAACCGTCTTATTTGCCGATCATATTATGCAGATAGGTTTTAAATATGCTGCTATAGCTGGTATCTCTTTTGGAAAAGATGATCTGATTATTCCTTCAGACAAGGATTTGCTTCTTAACGAAACACAAAATAAGGTACAAGAATATGAAAATCAGTATCAAGATGGATTAATTACTCAAGGAGAAAAATATAATAAGGTCGTAGATGCGTGGTCTGAATGTACAAATAAAGTAGCTGACAAAATGCTAGATGTTATATCAACTCCTTCTGATGACCAGCCTATTAATTCTGTTTATATGATGGCACATTCTGGTGCCAGAGGTTCTGCTGCACAATTAAAACAGTTATCTGGGATGAGAGGTTTAATGGCTAAACCTTCTGGAGAAATTATTGAAAACCCTATTAAGTCAAACTTTAAAGAAGGTCTTTCAGTTCTTGAATATTTTACTTCAACTCATGGAGCAAGAAAAGGACTTGCAGATACTGCGCTAAAAACAGCAAGTAGTGGCTATTTAACAAGAAGATTAGTAGATGTGGCTCAAGACGCTGTTATTCGTGAAGATGACTGCGGCACAACAAATGGAGTAATGGTTGAAGAAATTGTTGAGTCTGGAAATATCACATCTCCTCTTACTGAGAGAATTCTTGGAAGAACACCTGTCCAAGATATTATTGACGAAAGAGATCAAATTATAGTTAAAGCAGGAGACATAATTTCTGAGATACACTTAGAATCAATTGCAAAATTAGAGTTAAGATCAATAAAAATTAGATCTGTTCTAACTTGTGAGACTGAAGATGGAATATGTTCAAAGTGTTATGGAAGAGATTTAGCAAGAGGGACACCTGTAAACATAGGTGAAGCTGTAGGTATAATTGCAGCACAATCAATTGGAGAACCAGGTACACAGCTAACTATGAGAACTTTTCACATTGGGGGTGCTGCTAGTTCATCTGTTGAACAATCTAATGCGACATCTCCAGTTTCTGGTAAAGTTAAGTTAGAAAATATAAAAATCATTGAAGATCGATTTAAAAACAAGATTGTTTTAAGTAGAAACGGTAAAATTAAAATAGTTGATCAAAACATTGATAATTACTCTTCAAATATACCTTTTGGTTCAAAGCTTCTTGTAAATGATGGAGATGATGTCAAAAATAATCAAACTCTTGCAGAATGGGATCCCTATACTTTACCAATAATTGCTGAAAAAGATGGATATGTAAAATATGTAGATTTGAAACAAGGAGTATCATTCAGAGAATCAATTGATGACACAACTGGAATTTCAAGCAAAATAGTCATTGATTGGAGCCAAAATCAAAAAAGCAAAAACTTTAAGCCTGCTATAAATATTGGAGACAAATCATTTGATAATAACGAAGAAGATATTACTTTCTTTAATTATCCAATGTCAATTGATTCTATTTTGAGTGTTGAAGATGGACAAGAGGTTTCAGCCGGTCAAGTTATAGCCAGAATACCAAAAGAATCTTCTAAAACTAAAGACATTACAGGTGGTTTACCAAGGGTTGCGGAATTATTTGAAGCTAGAAAACCAAAGGACCCAGCTATAATGTGTGAAATTGATGGTAAAGTTTCATTTGGAAAAGATTATAAAAATAAAAGAAGAGTTATAGTTACATCTTTAGATGAACAAAATAGTGTTGAACTTTTAATACCTAGATCAAAGTATTTGAATGTACAAGAAGGTGATTTTGCTAAGAAAGGAGACATTCTTGTTGAAGGAACTCCAGTACCTCACGATATACTAAGAATTCTTGGTGTGGAAGAGTTAGCTAGATACTTAGTTAGGGAAGTTCAATCAGTGTATAAACTTCAAGGTGTTTATATTAATGATAAGCATATAGAAACAATTGCAAGGCAAATGCTTCAAAAAGTTTTAATTAAAGAACCAGGGGACTCAAAACTTATTTCAGGAGAGCAAATACAAAGACGAGATGTTATAAAACTTAACAAACTTTTATCAAAAGATGGAAAAAAAGAAGTCGTCTACGAGCCAGTGCTTTTAGGAATTACGAAAGCAAGTTTACAGACAGGATCATTTATTTCAGCTGCGTCATTTCAAGAAACTACAAAAGTTCTAACAGATGCTGCCACATTAGGTAAAGTAGATACATTAAATGGACTAAAAGAAAATGTAATTGTAGGTAGACTGATACCTGCCGGAACTGGGAAAATGACCTCAGATTATGAAAACATAGCATTTGAAAGAGATAAGGAAATAATTGATAAAAATCAGTCAGAAAATTCTGAAAATTAGCAATATTTTTGGATATCCTCTTGACTTTGTTCCAATCAATTAATAAAGACCCCTACGATTTGTTAAAGGTCGTGGATTAATTTCCAAACACTTAACTTGAGGACAAAATGCCAACTATTAATCAACTTGTAAGAAAAGGTAGATCTGCAGTAAAAAAAAGAAATAAGGTACCCGCTTTAGACAAGAGTCCTCAAAAACGTGGCGTTTGTACAAGAGTATATACAACTACTCCTAAAAAGCCAAACTCAGCATTAAGAAAAGTAGCTAGAGTAAAGTTAACAAATGGTCAGGAAGTATCAGCCTATATTCCTGGAGAGGGACATAATCTTCAAGAACACTCTGTAGTTTTAATAAGAGGTGGACGTGTTAAAGATCTTCCTGGAGTAAGATATCACATTTTAAGAGGAACCCTAGACACACAAGGTGTGTCATCTAGAAAACAAAGAAGATCACTTTATGGTGCTAAACGTCCTAAATAAATATGTCACGTAGAAGAGCAGCAGAAAAAAGAACAATTCTTCCAGATCACAAGTATAAAGATCTAGTGCTGGCTAAATTTATGAACAGAATTATGTTAGATGGTAAAAAATCTACTTCTGAGAAAATAGTGTATGGAGCGTTTGATATAGTTTCAAAAAAAACTGAAAAAACACCTATAGAATTTTTCCATGAAGCTCTTAATAATGTGAAACCATCATTGGAAGTAAGATCGAGGCGTGTAGGGGGTGCTACATACCAAGTTCCAATGGAAGTTAGACCCAAAAGAGCACAAACACTTGCAATGAAATGGATAGTTGACTCTGCCACTAAAAGAAATGAAAAAACTATGAGAGAAAGAGTCGCTAACGAAATTATTGATGCATTTAATAACAAGGGAAACGCTGTAAAAAAAAGAGAAGAGACTCATAAAATGGCTGATGCTAATAGAGCTTTCTCGCATTTTAGATGGTAATATATTTATGACAAGATCTCATCCATTAATTAAATATAGAAACATCGGTATAATGGCTCACATTGATGCTGGTAAAACTACAACCACTGAAAGAATTCTGTACTATACCGGAAAATCACATAAAATTGGAGAAGTTCATGATGGCGCTGCAACTATGGATTGGATGGAGCAAGAACAGGAGAGAGGCATAACAATTACTTCTGCTGCAACAACATGTTTTTGGAAAGATCATCGCATAAATATTATTGATACACCAGGCCATGTTGATTTTACAATTGAAGTTGAAAGATCTTTAAAGGTTTTAGATGGAGCTGTAGCCGTTTTTGATGGTGTAGCAGGTGTTGAACCGCAATCAGAAACAGTTTGGAGACAAGCGGATAAATACAAAGTTCCACGTATGTGCTTCGTAAATAAATTAGATAGAACAGGCGCTAACTTTTTTATGTGCGTGGATATGATTTCTGAACGTTTGGGATCATATCCACTAGTAACCCAGCTACCAATTGGTATTGAAAGCAATCTTAAAGGTGTTGTAGATTTAGTAACAAACAAAGCAATAATCTGGCAAGATGAAAGTTTGGGAGCAAAATTTGATGTAGTCGATATACCAGAAGATCTTACAGATCAATCCGCCGAATATAGACTTAAATTAATTGAAAAGGCTGTAGAAGAAGATGACTCAATTATGGAGAGTTACTTAGATGGAAATGAACCAACAGTCGAAGAATTAAAGTTATGTATAAGAAAAGGTACAATTAAAGGATCATTTGTTCCCGTACTAACTGGATCAGCATTTAAAAATAAGGGAGTTCAACCACTTCTAGATGCTGTAATTGATTATATGCCTTCACCAACCGATGTGGCTAGTGTGAAGGGTGTAGATGTAAATGATGATAAAAAAGAATTAACAAGAAATTGCGAAGATAGTGAGCCCTTTAGCGCTTTAGCGTTTAAAATTATGACAGATCCATTTGTGGGAAGTCTTACTTTTGCTAGAATATATTCTGGCTCAATTAACACTAAAGACTCCGTCTTGAATTCTAACTCAGGAAAAAAAGAGAACATAGGTAGAATGTTACTAATGCACGCAAATAATAGGGAAGAAATAAAAACTGCAAATGCTGGTGATATAGTAGCACTAGTTGGATTAAAAGATGTTACCACGGGTGAAACATTATGTGCTTCTGATAAACCTATAGTTCTAGAAAAAATGGATTTTCCAGATCCAGTTATTGAAGTAGCAGTTGAACCTAAAACTAAAGTTGACCATGAAAAAATGGGCCAAGCACTTGGAAGACTTGCACAAGAAGACCCTAGCTTTAGGGTAACCACTGATCATGAAAGTGGGCAAACAATTATCAAAGGTATGGGTGAACTTCATTTAGAGATCCTTGTTGATAGAATGAAAAGAGAATTTAAAGTTGAAGCAAATGTTGGCGCTCCACAAGTTGCATATAGAGAAACTATTTCTAATTCTTTTGATGTTGACTACACTCATAAAAAACAATCTGGAGGTGCAGGTCAATTTGCAAGAGTAAAAATAAAATTTGAACCTGGAGAGCCTGGTAGTGGTTATGAGTTTATAAATCAAATTAAGGGAGGAAACATTCCTACTGAGCATATTCCTGGTGTAGAAAAGGGATTAATAGCACAGCAACAAACAGGTGTTATAGCAGGATTCCCATGTATTGATTTTAAGGCAACTTTATATGATGGTGCGTACCATGATGTCGACTCGAGTGTTCTAGCTTTTGAAATTGCTGCTAGAGCTGCTTTTAGAGAAGGAATTGCTAAAGCAAAACCAGTATTGCTAGAACCTATGATGAAGGTTGAAGTTGTAACTCCTGAAGAATATATGGGTGATGTAATTGGCGATCTTAATAGTAGAAGAGGTCAGGTTCAAGAAATGTCTACTAGAGGGAATGCTAATGTTGTAGATGCAATGGTGCCACTTGCAAACATGTTTGGATACGTAAATAATCTTAGATCACTCTCACAAGGTAGAGCAAACTATACAATGCAGTTTGATCATTACGAAGAAGTTCCTTCTAATGTTGCAGATGAAGTAAAGGCAAAGCTAGCATAATGGACAATCAAAATATAAGAATAAGACTTCGAGGGTATGATAATTCTCTACTAGATATAAGCACTCAAGATATAATAAATACAGCTAAAAGAACAGGTGCGAAAGTTAAAGGACCCATACCTTTACCTACTAGATTCGAGAGATATACAGTAAATAAGTCACCACATATTGATAAAAAAAGTAGGGACCAACTTGAAATACGAACACACAATCGTCTTTTAGATATAATTGATCCTACACCACAAACAGTAGATGCCTTAATGAAGTTAGATTTATCAGCGGGTGTTGAAGTAGATATAAAAATTTAATATGTTAAGATCTGGTTTAATAGCTACAAAAATTGGTAATAGTTCTTATTATCATGAGGATGGAACAAATACACATGTTACAGTTTTGAAAGTTGATGAATGCATTGTTTCAAGTGTTAAAACTTTAGAGAAGCATGGTTACAATGCAGTTCAACTAGCATCAATAGAAACAAATAGAGATATTTCACATATAAAAAAACCACAGAGAAAAATATTCTCTTCTATTAAGCTAAATCCAAAAAAAATTGTTAAGGAGTTCAAAGTTGACGATGAGAACGTTTTAGATATTGGAACCAAATTGAATGTTAATCACTTTAAGGTAGATCAATTTATTGATGCAAGCAGTATTTCAATTGGTAAAGGTTTTGCAGGTGTAATGAAAAGACATAATTTTGGTGGCCTAAGGGCATCTCATGGTGTTTCTATCTCACATCGTTCCCATGGCTCAACTGGTCAAAATCAAGATCCAGGCAGAGTATTTAAAGGAAAAAAAATGGCAGGAAGAATGGGTAACAAAAAAGTAACTAAGCAAAATTTAAAAGTAATCGATATAGATAATATAAATAACCTGCTAATAGTTAAGGGTTCAGTTCCTGGGAAAAAAAATTCAATAGTGTATTTAAAAGATTCAATCAAGAGATCGTAAATGAAGCAGTCAGTATTAAGTCTAAAAAATAAAATGGTAGGAGATATTGATTTAGATGCAAATGTATTTGGTATCAAAAAACTTCCTGACTTAATACATCAATATATTAGGTATCAAAATGCAAAATCTAGACAAGGATCACATAAAACAAAATCAAGGTCCGAAGTTAAAGGAAGAAGCAAAAAGCCTTTTTCTCAGAAGGGTACTGGTAATGCAAGGCAAGGTAGTAACAAGCCTCCTAACTTTAGGGGTGGTGCAATATCTATGGGGCCTGTAAATAGAGATCACTCTTTTTCTTTAAATAAAAAAGAAAAAAAACTAGCTTTGAAATCTGCGTTGTCAAATAAAATTACTGAGGACAAAATAGTTATAATAGATAGTTTTGAGATTAAAAGTTTTAAAACAAAAGAGATTTATCTTGACCTTCAAAAATTTGAATATGAATCTGCGCTTTTTATTCATTCTGAAACTGGTCTAGATAAGAACTTTAAACTAGCAACCTCTAATATACCTAGAATATCAATATTAAATCAAAAAGGAGTAAACGTAAGAGATATTATTAGATTTGATAAAATATTTATTGAGCAAAAATCGGTTACCGAAATTACAGAGAGACTTTCATGAAAAATATTAAAATTTCACAAGAAAGAGCTTATAATATTATAAAAAAGCCTATAACAACTGAAAAATCTACAAATTTACAACAATTTAATCAGTACTCATTTGTTGTGTCAAAAGACTCAAATGTATTAGAAATTAAAAACGCAATTGAAAAAATTTTTAAAGTTAAAGTAAATAAAGTTAACACTTCTATTCTTAGAGGTAAGGGTAAGACTTTCAAAGGACAATATGGTTTTAGAAAAGATATTAAAAAAGCTATAGTTACACTAGATGAAGGTAATACAATAGACTCTTCTCTGGAGATCAAATAATGCTTATTAAATTTAAACCAACAACACCAGGATTGAGAGGAACAGTTTTAGTTTCTAAAAAAGATTTATCTAGAGAGAAATCTCATAAATCTCTTACAAAAAAATATAAATCAACTGGTGGAAGAAATAACCAAGGTAGAATTACATCAAGACGTATGGGTGGTGGTGTTAAAAGAAAATATAGATTAATTGATTTTAAAAGATCTAAAACTGATATATTGGCTGAGATAATAAGAAACGAATATGACCCAAATAGAACAGCATTCATATCTTTAGTAAAATATGAAGATGGAGAACATAGCTATATTATTTCTCCAAAAAATATAAAAATTGGAGAGAAAATTATTTCAGGTGAAAACGTTGCAATTAAGCCTGGTAATTGTCTTCCTATTAATAATATTCCTGTTGGAACAAGCATTCATAATATAGAATTAAAACCTGGCGCAGGAGCTCAATTAATTAGATCGGCTGGATCATCAGCTCAAATTGTATCAAAGGAGCAACCTTATGTTCAAATCAAATTAATTTCTGGAGAAATTAGACATATAAATAAAAACTGCAGAGCTACAATTGGTGAGGTATCAAACGCAGATCAAAAAAATATTAAATTAGGTAAAGCAGGTAGAAAAAGATATCTTGGTTTTAGACCTAAAGTAAGAGGCGTAGTAATGAACCCTGTTGACCACCCCCATGGAGGCGGAGAAGGAAGAACTTCAGGTGGAAGAGATCCTGTAACCCCTTGGGGAATCTCTACTAAAGGTAAAAAAACAAGGAATAATAAAAAAACTGATATATTTATAATTAAAAGGAAGAAGAAATAACAATGACAAGATCAATTTGGAAAGGTCCATTTGTAGATGTAACTTTGATGAAAAAGGCACAAAAGTTATCGCAATCAGGTAGAAAAGAAGTTTTAAAAACTTGGTCAAGAAGATCAACCATATTACCAGAATTTGTTGGATTAACGTTTGGAGTCTATAACGGTCAAAAATTTGTTCCAGTGACCGTTAATGAACAAATGGTAGGACATAAGTTTGGTGAATTTTCTCCTACTAGAACTTTTAAAGGGCACACAGCTGCTGATAAAAAAGCGGAGCAGAAATGAGTCAAAATCTTACAGCAATTGCAAAAGATAACATGGTTAGGATTAGCCCTACTAAACTATCTATTTTGGTTAATAGTATTGTAAATATGAAAGTAGACTCAGCTATAAATCAATTAAAGTTTTCTTCTAAAAGGGTATCAAAGATAATTCTTAAAGTTCTAAATGCTGCTGTGGCAAACGCAGAAAATAATAAACAATTAGATATTGATAAACTTTTCGTAAAAGAGGTGTATGTTGGTAAAAGTTTGAGAATGAAAAGATGGAGACCTAGAGCCAAAGGTAGAGCAGCTTCAATAATTAAACCATTCAGTAAAGTTACTATTATTGTAGAAGAAAGAACACAAATTAAAAAGGAAGATAAATAATGGGACAAAAAGTAAATCCATATGGAATAAGATTAGGTATCAATAAGACTTGGTCATCTCGTTGGTTTTCTAAGAATGATTATACAAAGTTATTGCACCAGGATTTAAAAATTAAAAGCTATGTTGAAAAGAAATTAAAAAATGCAAGCATATCAAAAATTAATATTGAAAGAGCAGCAAAAAAACTAAGACTTTCTATATACAGCTCTAGACCTGGTATAATTATTGGAAAAAAAGGAGCTGATATAGAAACTTTAAAAAATGATCTTTCAAAAATGTCTAATCTTGAAGTTTTTTTAGATATTAAAGAAGTTAGAAAGCCAGAAGTTGAAGCTAAGTTAGTTGCTGAAAATATTGCATCACAACTTGAAAAACGAATTTCTTTTAGAAGAGCTATGAAAAAGGCTGTTCAATCTGCAATGAGATTAGGCGCTAAAGGTGTTAAAGTTGTTTGTAGTGGTAGATTAGGTGGCGCTGAGATTGCCAGAACAGAAAAATACCATGAAGGAAGCGTTCCTTTACACACATTGAGAGGTGATATTGATTATTCTACAGCAGAGGCAGAAACAACTTATGGGATTTGTGGTATTAAAGTATGGATTAATAAAGGTGAAATACTTATGAAAGATCCTTATGCAAGTGAGAAAAAACAAATTGATCAAGGGAGTGTAAGATAATGAACATGTTATCTCCTAAAAAAACTAAATATAGAAAACAATTTAAAGGTAGAATTCATGGTTCTTCCAAGGGTAATTATTCTCTAAATTATGGAAGTTTTGGACTGAAGGCTATTGAGCCAGAAAGAGTAACATCTAGACAAATTGAAGCTGCTAGAAAAGCAATTACAAGATATCTCAAAAGAGCAGGTAGAATGTGGATTAGAATATTCCCTGATGTACCAGTATCAAAAAAACCTGCTGAGGTAAGAATGGGTAAAGGAAAAGGCTCCATAGAGTACTGGGCTTGTAGAGTTAAACCTGGAAGAATAATGTTTGAGGTTGATGGAGTTAATATAAATGATGCACGTAAAGCTATGACATTAGCAGCTGCAAAATTACCAATTAAATGTAAATTTGTTGAGAGAAATATATAATGAATAAAAAAATAAATCAAAATAATATAAAGCTGCAAGAAGATATTATAAATTTGAAAAAGACACTTCTAAATCTTAGTTTTCAAAAATCTTCTGGGCAACTTGAAAAAACTTCTCAGATTAAGAATACCAGAAGACAAATAGCTAGATTAAAAACAAAGCTGTCTATATCCAATGGAGATAAAAATGCCTAAACGAATTTTATCAGGTATTGTTGTTTCTTCTAATTCAAATAAAACAATAACTGTTGATGTAACGAGAAGAATAAAACATAAACTATATAAAAAAATTATCAGACAAACCAAAAAATATCATGCACATGATGAAAATAACGAATATAGTGTTGGAGACTCAGTATCCATAATTGAATCCAAACCTATCTCTAAATTAAAAAAATGGATTGTTGTATCAAATAATGGAGATAATTCATGATACAGATGCAGTCTAATCTTTTTGTAGCTGACAATTCAGGTGCAAGAAAAATTCAATGTATTAAGGTATTAGGAGGCTCTAAAAGGAGATCAGCTTCCATAGGTGATATAATAGTGGTCTCAATTAAAGATGCCTTACCTAGAGCTAAAGTAAAAAAAGGTGATGTTTATAAGGCAGTTGTTGTTAGAACATCTAAAGACTTTAAGAGAACCGATGGCACTGCAATAAGGTTTGATAAAAACGCTGCCGTGCTTTTAGATAAACAAGAAGAACCAATTGCTACAAGAATTTTTGGTCCTGTAACTAGAGAGCTTAGAAGTAAGAAATTTATGAAAATTATAAGTTTAGCACCAGAGGTAATTTAATGAACATCAAAATTAAATTAAAAAAAGGGGATGATGTGATAGTTTTAGCAGGCAAAGATAAGGGTAAAACTGGAAAAATTGTAAAAATGATTCCTAAAAAAATGAAAGCAATAGTATCCGATATAAATAAAGTAAAAAAAAATCAAAAACCAGATAATAATCAGCCCGGCGGAATAGTCGATAAAGATATGCCTATACAAATTTCCAATCTTTCGTTTTACGATCCACAATTAAAAAAAGGTGTTAAAATAGGTTATAAAATTGAAAATAAGAAAAAAGTAAGAATAAACAAATCATCTGGCAAGGTAATTTAATGAGCAGACTTTTAGAAAATTATAATAAACAAATTAAACAAGATTTAAAATCTAAATTAGGTTTAAAAAATATTTTTGAAGTACCAAAAATTAAAAAAATTATTCTTAATATTGGTGTTGGAGAGGGTAAAGAAGATTCAAAACTAATAGATAAAGCTCTTGAAGATCTGACAATGATATCTGGCCAAAAAGCAGTCAAAACACTTTCAAAGAAAGCAATTTCAGGATTTAAGATCAGAGCTGGTATGCCTCTAGGTGTAAAAGTTACTTTAAGAAATAAAATCATGTATGAGTTTCTTGATAGACTTGTAAACATTGCAATTCCTCGAATAAGAGATTTCAGAGGCCTTAATAATAAAAGTTTTGACGGTAAGGGAAATTTTTCAATGGGAATTAAAGAACATGTAATTTTTCCTGAAATTAATTTCGACAAAGTAGAAAAGATTAGAGGTATGGACATTACTATTTGTACTTCAGCAAGAAATAACGATGAGGCATTAGAGTTATTAAAAAGTTTCAATATGCCTTTCAAAGATAATCAAATAAATTAAGGAGTAAAATGGCAAAACAAAGTTCAATCCAAAAAAATTTATTTAGGGAAAAATTAATAAAAAAGTATAAATTAAAAAGAGAGTATCTTAAATCAAAGATAAAAGATAAGAAACTTTCTTTAGAAGAAAGAATTTCTCTTCAAAACAAATTAAACGATCTTCCAAGAAATGGCTCTTCTATTAGACATAGAAATAGATGTGAAATTACAGGCAGACCGAGAGGAAATTATAGAAAATTTGGCTTATCACGAATTAAACTTAGAGAACTTTCAATGACTGGTGACTTACCAGGAGTTGTAAAGTCAAGTTGGTAGGAGAATATTATGGCTTTTAATGACTCACTTTCAGATATGCTAGCAAGAATTAAAAACGCACATCAGGCAAAAAAAGTATCAACTTTGTGTCTTAAATCTAAATTAAATATGAATGTTTTAACCGTTCTTAAAGATGAGGGCTATATTAGAGATTTCAAAAACATTGAAGAAAGAAAAGGTGTAAACTCAATTAAAATTGATTTAAAATATTATAATGGAAATCCAGTTATTAAAAAGATTAAAAGAATTTCGAAACCTGGAATTAGAAAATATTCTAAAATAAGTGAACTCAATAAACCATTTGGAGGTTTAGGTATATCCATTATTTCAACTCCCAAGGGTGTTATGTCTGACAATCAAGCAAAGAAAAATAATGTAGGCGGTGAAATTTTGTGTGAGGTATTTTAATGTCAAGAATTGCAAAAAATCCTATAAAAATTTCTAATGAAGTAGAATGTAGTTTTGTAAATGGAGTTTTCTCAGCAAAAGGTAAGCTAGGTCAAATGAATGTAAATGTAAATTCAAATTATAAAGTAAACATTAATGAAAACGAGGTTATTGTTGTCCCTTTTAAAGAAAATCAAAACGATCCTAAATGGGGTACAACAAGAGCCATAGTAGCTAATACAATTACTGGTGTTACAAATGGATTTAGTAAGACTTTAGAATTAAATGGAACTGGTTATAGAGCCAGTGTATCAGGATCCAAATTAAAATTAGAGCTTGGATACAGCCATGATGTAAATTTTGATATTCCAAGTGACGTTAAAATTGAATGTCCAAAACAAAATGTGATTAAGCTAACTAGTATTAATAAAGAAAAATTAGGTGCAGCTGCAGCTAAAATTAGATCATTTAGAAAACCAGAACCATTTAAAGGAAAAGGGATAAAATATATTGATGAATATATTTTTAGAAAAGAAGGAAAAAAGAAATAACGATGCAAGGTAGAAAGCAAAAAGTAAGATATAAAATAAAAAAAGTATCAAACAGAAATAGACTAAGTGTGTTTAGATCTAATAATCATATTTATGCTCAATTAATTGATGATGCTAAAGGGATTACATTAGCTAGCTCTTCATCAGTTGAAAAAACTATTAAAGAAAAAAATCTTTCGAAAAAAGAAATTGCAGAAATAGTTGGAAAAAGTATTGCCAAAAAAATTATTTCAAAAGGAATTGAAAATGTGGCATTTGATAGAGGAAAGTATAAATATCATGGTTTAATCAAAATACTTGCCGATGCTGCACGAGTTGAAGGATTGAATTTCTGAGGTAAGATATGTTTGAAAATGAAAAAAAAGAATTAAGTGAGCATTTAGTTACAATAAATAGAGTGGCTAAAGTAGTAAAGGGCGGTAGAAGATTTGGCTTTGCTGCGATTATGATTGTTGGTGATAATAATGGCAGAGTTGGTATTGGAACCGGTAAAGCAAAAGAAGTTCCAGAAGCTGTTAGAAAAGCTACTGAAAATGCTAAAACTAAAATGATTAGAGTTCATTTAAAAGAAAATAGAACGATACATCATGATACAGTCGGTCGCTTTGGAGCTGGAAAAGTAATATTACGTACTGCTGCACCTGGGACAGGAATAATTGCAGGTGGACCTATGAGAGCTCTTTTTGAGTCATTAGGCATAAAGGATGTTGTTGCTAAATCAACAGGAACATCAAATCCTCACAATATGCTGAAAGCAACACTTAATGCGTTTAAGATGTCAGAGTCACCTAAATCTGTTG
>CACBQR010000010.1 GCA_902541435.1 uncultured Alphaproteobacteria bacterium | reverse complement strand
TTCTTGCTAAATTAAACCATTGTCTACATCCATATTCATGGTTCCATCTTTCGTAATGAACACCTTTTTCGTTCTTACGTAAGAATAAATATTCTGCCCACTGATCATCAGAAAGTTCAGGAGGATTTTTTGGTCTTGCAATATGAGCCTCACCTCCACAAGAAAATTCAGCCTGATCTCTTTCTCCACAATAAGGGCAATTTATTAAAAACATGATTTAATGTGCTACGGCAGCTGCACCATGTTCATCAACCAATTCACCGCTAGAAAATCTATTTATTGTAAAAGGAGCATTTAATTCATGGGCTTGGTCATTTGCTATAGTGTAAGCAAATACCCAACCAGAACCTGGTGTTGCTTTGAAACCACCTGTTCCCCAACCACAATTAAAATATAATCCGTTTATATGAGTTTTACTTATGATGGGGCTTGCGTCAGGGCATATATCTACAATTCCTCCCCAATGACGTAGCATTTTCATTCTAGAAAATATTGGAAACAATTCAACGATTGCCATTAAGGTATCTTCAACAATGTTAAAGCCACCTCTTTGAGTGTATGATGTATATCCATCTGTTCCAGCACCAATAACTAACTCCCCTTTATCTGATTGAGAAACATACGCATGAATTGTATTGGACATCACTACGGTATCAATAACTGGTTTTACTGGCTCTGAAACTAAAGCTTGTAATGGTTTACTCTCTAAAGGTAATTTGATACCCGCCATATTGGCAATGACACTGGTATGACCTGCTGCAGCTATTCCAATTTTATTTGAACTAATGGTTCCTTTTGTTGTTTCAATACCAGTTACATTTCCATTTTTTATATTAATTCCAGTTACTTCACAATTTTGGATTATATCAACTCCCATTTCATCAGCTCCTCTTGCATAGCCCCATGCAACAGCATCATGTCTTGCAGTTCCTGCTCTTCTTTGTAGTGTTGCTCCTAAAACAGGATATCTAATGTTTGGTGAAGTATTAATTATTGGACAAAATTGTTTAACTTTTTTTGTATCAAGCCATTCACAATCGATATCATTCAGTCTGTTTGCATGCCAACGTCTTTTCAACTCTCTAACATCATGAAGATTATGAGCAACATTCAAAACTCCTCTTTGAGAAAACATTACGTTGTAATTTAATTCTTGAGACATACCCTCCCAAAGTTTTAATGCATGCTCGTATAAAGCTGCACTTTGATCCCATAAATAGTTCGATCTAATTATAGTCGTATTTCTTCCTGTATTTCCTCCACCTATCCAACCTTTTTCAATTACAGCAATATTATTAATGCCATGGTTTTTTGCTAAATAGTACGCAGTAGTTAAGCCGTGTCCACCACCACCGACTATTATTGCATCATAATTTTTTTTTGGTTCAGGACTATTCCATGTCTTTTGCCAATTCTCATGATGATGTAAAGCGTTTCGAGCAATTGACAAAAATGAATATTTATTTTTATTAAACATTATTCTTCTATATAGCAGTTTTAAAAAAGACCTTCAATTTCTCCTTGCTCATTTAACTTTATCGAATTTGCCGCAGGAACACTTGGTAGGCCTGGCATGGTCATAATATCACCGCAGACAACTACTATGAATTCTGCTCCTGATGACAATCTTACCTCTCTTATAGGCAAAACGTGGCCTGTAGGAGCACCTTTTAAATTAGGGTCAGTTGAAAAACTATATTGAGTTTTTGCAATGCAAACAGGTAATCTGCCAAATCCATTAGTTTCAAAATCCTTTAATTGTTGACGTACTTTTGTGTCTGCCACAACTTCACTTGCGTGATAAATCTCCAGTGCAATTTTTTCTATTTTTTTAAATAGAGTTAAATCATCTTCATATAAAAATTTAAATGTATTTTTATTTTCTTCACAAATATCTATTACATTTTGAGCTAATTCTGTTGCACCATCACCACCATCGGACCAGTGAGTACACATAGAAGCTTTCACTCCCTGAGTTTTACAAAAATCTAGGACTGCATCAACTTCAGCTTTAGAATCAGTGACAAAATGATTAATTGCAACAATTACTGGTAACCCAAATTTTCTAATATTATTAATATGTCTTTCTAGATTAACTAAACCTTTTTTAAGAGCATTAACATTTTCATTTTTTAGATCTTCTTTTGAAACATCACCATGCATTTTTAGTGCTCTAATTGTAGCTACCAAAACCACACAATCAGGTTTTAAATTTGATTTTCTACATTTAATATCAAGAAATTTTTCTGCTCCTAAATCAGCCCCAAAGCCTGCTTCAGTTACAACGTAATCACTTAATTTTAAACTAGCTTTAGTTGCAATTAATGAATTGCAACCATGAGCAATATTTGCAAATGGTCCGCCATGAATTATTGCGGGATTATTTTCTAACGTTTGTGTTATGTTTGGTCTAATGGCATCTTTTAATAATACTGTCATTGGTCCTTGTGCATTTAAATCTTTTGCAAAAATAGATTTTTTGTCACGTGTATAAGCAATAGTTATATTTCCAATTCTCTCTTCCAGATCTTTTAAGTCTTTTGCTAAGCAGAAAATTGCCATTATTTCCGATGCAACAGTAATATCAAAACCATCTTGTCTGGGATATCCATTTGCAACTCCTCCTAAATCAACAACAATAGATCTAAGTGACCTATCATTCATATCCATTACTCTCTTCCAAACAACCCTTCTAACATCAATATTTAATTTATTTCCCCAGTAGATATGATTATCAATTAATGCAGAAAGTAAATTATGAGCGGATGTAATTGCATGAAAATCTCCAGTAAAATGCAAATTAATTTGCTCCATTGGAACTACCTGAGCATAGCCTCCACCAGCTGCCCCACCTTTCATACCGAATGAAGGTCCAAGACTTGGCTCTCTTAAACAAACAATTGATTTCTTTCCTAGTTTATTAAGACCATCGCTTAATCCAACAGAAGTTGTTGTTTTACCTTCTCCTGCTGGTGTTGGAGTTATAGCTGAGACTAGAACAAGTTTACCATCTTTATTTTTATTAAGTGACTCTATGTATTCCAAGTTCATTTTTGCTATGTGACGACCCATAGGACTAAAGGCTTCAGGTGTGTCTGGTACATCAAGCCCTTTTAGAATTTCACTAATAGGTTTCATTTTAGCTTTTCTTGCTATTTCAATATCTGACATGAGACTCCTTAATTATTAGATTCTTAATCTATAAATTAACTTAAATATCAAACAACTTTTGTTTCATTAAAAGATAAAAAAATTGTGAAGAAGCTAATTTAACTCGAATTTTTGTTTATTATTATAAGAAAAATCTGAGTTATTAAATTGATTTAACCACTCTGATGTTTTTTTCATACCACCAAACGCATAGAAGTGTATTTTTTCAAGTTTAGAGTCTTTGTTTATTTCACTATGTTCAGCAAGATCATAAATTAATTTGTCAGGAGTACTCAATGTTGCAAGTTTAGTTAAGTTAAAAGCCTGTTTTGTAATAAATCTTAAAGAATTTCCAATACCGCAAGACCTTGCATAATTTACTAATGTTTTAATAGAGGCAGGACCGGGTATCCCAGCATGGATTGGTAATTTATTTCCAATTTTTACTAAGTGTTTTTCCCAGTCGATTAAAGATTTAGCTTCAAAAAAAAATTGTGTTGCTAAATACATTTTAAAATCAACATTTTTTGCAAAATCATTTTTCTGTTTAATTGCTAAATCTAAATTTTCATTTGAAATATCTGGGCTTCCTTCGGGATGTCCAGCCACCCCTACAAATTGATAATTATATTTTGAAAGAAAATCTGTTTTTAAAACATCAATTGAGGAAGAGATTTCACCAGCTTGATTTCCACCACCACCAATAATTAACATTTTTGAACACCCAGATTCATTTGCAAGTTCACCAATATATTTTTCTAAGTCATTTTTATTTACAATAGTTCTCGCAGGCAAATGAGGTATAACATCATAACCTTCTAATTTTAATTTTTTTGCCGTTCTAATAACATTTTTTGAATTTTCATCTGGTAAATAAGTTATATAAACGTCATGATTTTTATTAAGAAATTCAGAAAAGCTCCCATATTTTTCGTAAACATTTGGAGTTGTTTCTATAGAATAACTATTGAGAAACTTTTTAACAATATTAATGGTTTCTTTAGACATAAATTTTTAAAGTTTTTTATATTAATTAGATAAATGAACAACAAGTACTTTACTATAATTACTTTTTATCAATTCAAAATAATTAAAGATAAAAATGATATCATTACTAAACTTAAAGATTTTTGCAAATTTAATAAAATAAAAGGTACAATATTGATTGCTGATGAAGGCATTAATGGAACAATAGCTGGCTTAGAAAAAAACATAAATTCTTTCATTCTGTATCTTGAAAATTTTAGTTTTGATAAACTTAATCTTAAACGATCAAAATATAAATATATGCCTTTTCAAAAACTTAAAATTAGAAATAAAAATGAAATAGTCACACTCAGAACCAAATTTGCTGATCCTACAAAAATATCTGGAAAAAAAGTTAAATACAATGAATGGAATCAACTAATTAAAGAAAAAGACACTATTGTGATTGATGTAAGAAATGAATTTGAGGTTAAAATGGGATCTTTTGAAGGGGCAATTAATCCAAAAACTAAAAGTTTCACTGATTTTAAATCTTTTGTTCAAAAAAAACTGAATAAGACAAAAGACAAAAAAATTGCAATGTTTTGCACTGGAGGTATCAGGTGTGAAAAGGCTTCATCATATATGATGATGAAGGGTTTTAAAAATGTTGCTCAGTTAGACGGAGGTATACTAAAGTATTTAGAAAAAACTCCAAAAAAAGATTCAATGTGGAATGGTGAATGTTTCGTATTTGATGGAAGAGTATCTTTGAAAAATGAATTAAAAGATGGAACTTACAAACTTTGTCATGCTTGTCGGTTACCCATTAGTAATAAAGATACTTATAATAAATATTATAAACCAGGTGTATCTTGTCATAATTGTTTTGATAAAACATCTGAAGAAAAGAAAAAAAACTTACTTGAAAGAAATAAACAAATTAAACTTGATAAAAAAAGGGGAAATTATAACCGTTTTATTAAGCAGTCAATTTCTAATTATGAATAAATAATACTTTATTTCAAATAATTATTCTGTATAGACACCTCATGGCAAAAAAAACATCATTCGCTCTTAAACAACTAGTACCTGAAGAAAATCCAAAAACAGGAACTAAGTATATTGTAAGAAAACCGACAAAAGGATTGAAAGTTGCTGAAAAGCTTCGAATGAAAAAATATGATCCTGTGTTAAAAAAACACGTTTGGTTCGTAGAGAAAAAAATGCCTCCTCATAGTAAATAATAGATTTACCTCTTTAATTTATTCTAAATTAACATAATTTAAACTCATGGTAGTCACTTATGGAATTCATTGGTTTAGACAAGATTTGAGATTACAACAAAATCCATCTTTATTATCACTTTCAAAAAAAGTTGATCAGATAATTCCAATTTATATTTTTGATTTAAATCAAAGAATTGGATCCACATCCAAATGGTGGTTAGAAAAATCCTTAATTAGTTTATATGACTCAATACAAAAACATAATGGCAAACTAAATATATTTGCTGGTGATCCAGAGAAAATTATATCTTCAATACTAAAGAATTCAAATGTTAAATATGTATCCTGGAATAGATTATATGATCCATATTCAATTAAAAGAGATACTAAAATTAAATCTATAGTTACTTCATCTAAAATAGAATGCGACTCGCACAATGGATATCTTTTAAATGAACCTTGGAATATTAAAAATAAAAGTGGAACTTTTTTTAAAGTATTTACTCCTTACTGGCGACATTGTGATGAAATACTAAAACTAAAAGATATTAAATTTAAAAATACAAAAATAAGCTACGCCAATTCAAAATTTAAAAATGAAATAACTATACAAGATTTAAATCTAACAAACAAAAAAGAGCAATGGATCAAAAAAATTGAAAAATATTGGATACCTGGTGAAAGTAATGCAAAATTACAATTAAAAAAATATATTTCGCAAAAAGCAAATAACTATTCAGTTGGAAGAGATAGACCTGATAAAGATTTAACTTCAAAATTATCACCTTATCTTCATTTTGGAGAAATATCTGCTTTAGAAGTTTATGATACCGTAAATATTGAAAAAAAAATTGATCCTGAAAATAAAAAAAAATTTCTTGCTGAACTTGGTTGGAGAGATTTTTCTTATAATCTTTTATTTCATTATCCAGCTATGACTCATAAACCAATACAAAGTAAATTTAATAAATTTCCATGGATAAAAAATGCTAAAAATTTATCATTATGGCATAATGGTAAAACTGGTATTCCAATTGTTGATGCTGGAATGAGACAACTATATAAAACAGGCTGGATGCACAATAGAGTAAGAATGATTGTAGGCTCGTTTCTAACAAAAAATTTATTGTTACACTGGAAAAATGGAGAAGAGTGGTTTTTTGATACTTTAGTTGATGCTGACATTGGGTCTAATTCTGCAGGTTGGCAATGGATCTCTGGTTGTGGTGCTGATGCAAGCCCATATTTTAGAATTTTTAATCCAATATTGCAGGGTCAAAAATTTGATCCAGATGGTGATTATGTAAAAGAATTTGTTCCTGAGTTGAATAATATTCCAAAAAAATATATTCATCATCCTTGGGAGATGTCTATGGAGGATCAAAAGAAATATAATTTTGAGATCGGTACTTCATATCCAGCACCAATTGTAGATTTAAAAGAAACAAGAAATAGAGCACTATCAGCGTTTAAAACTATTAGTTGATGTGAAAGAAAAAATAGCAATCATTGGTTCTGGTATTTCAGGAATAAGTGCAGCTTACCTTTTATCTTCTAAATATGATGTTTATTTATTTGAAAAAAATAATAGATTGGGTGGACATACAAGAACTATCTATGTTGAAGAATCTACAAAGACAATCCCAGTCGATACAGGGTTTATTGTATTCAATGAAAATAATTATCCAGATTTAACAAATTTTTTAAGATTACTTGATGTGAAATGTAAAAATTCAGATATGTCTTTTGCCGTCTCAAATCAAGATCCTCAAATTGAATATAGTGGCAAAAATATATTTTCTCTTTTTGCTAATTTTAGAAATGTGTTTTCTTTTAATTTTTTTAAAATGTTATTTGAAATAAGAAAACTTTATTTATTATGTAATAGCTTGAATGTTAGTGATTTAGAGCAAACTAAAACCTTAAATGATTTTTTAAAAACTAATAATTTTTCAACATACCTAATAAATTATCATATTTTACCTATGATTTCATCTATATGGTCAAGCAATATAAGTGATGTAAAAAATTTTCCTCTCATAACATTCATTAATTTTTTTAAAAATCATGCTTTATTTAATTTAAAAAAAAGACCTCAATGGAAATATGTAGAAGGCGGTAGTAACGAATATATTAAAAAAATTATTAATAAAAATATTTTTGAGTATGAAATAAATTTCAAAATTAAAAAAATTATTAGAGAAAATAATAAAATTAAAATAGAAGATGAGAAAAATAATATATATGAATTTCATAAGGTAATATTCGCAACCCATGCAAATCAAGTATTGGATATTTTGGAAAAACCAACAGAAGAAGAAGTAAAAATATTTTCACAATTTAAATATTCAACTAATTCAGCAATACTTCACTCTGATGACTCTTTAATGCCTAAATCAAAAATTGCTTGGTCAAGTTGGAATTTTTTAAATAAGTCATCATCCTCTAAATTTACTCTAACTTATTGGATGAATTTCTTGCAAAAATTACCAACTAAACAAAATTATTTTGTAACTGTTAATCCATATAAAAAGCCTAAAAACATAATTAACGAAACATCATTTAATCATCCAATATATACTACCGATACTATTTTAGCTCAAAAAAATGTTATGGAAATCCAAGGAAAGAATAATACTTTTTTTTGTGGAGCTTACCTTGGATATGGTTTTCATGAAGATGGCATTCAATCATCTTCTTATATTTGTAAATTGTTAAATTGTGATTTACCTTGGAAGAGAGAGAAAAATTTTTATAATAGATTGCAAATTAATTTTAAATGATTTCTCAAATTCTATTATCTAGCATTATTCATAAAAGATTTATTCCATTTAAACACACATTGAAATATGAGGTACCAAGTCTTTTTATTAATTTGGATAATCTTGATCAATTAAGTAAAAAATATAAACTTTTTTCATTAAACTCTTTTAATCTTTTTTCAATTTATGAAAAAGATCATGGATATAGAGACAAAAGGTCAATAAAGACATTCGTTAAAGATTCCCTCTCTAAATTTAATATTAAATACAAACATCTTAATATAATGATATTATGTTTTCCAAGAATTTTGGGATATGTATTTGATCCCTTATCAATTATATATTGTTATGATGATAAAAAATTAATATCTATTTTCTATGAAGTCAAAAATACGACTAATGAACAACATACCTATATTTTTAAAGGAAATGTAAATTTTGAAGATTTTAAATTATCTCATGAATGTGCAAAGCAGTTTTATGTATCTCCATTCATAGAAATGGAGGCAAATTATAAATTTTTTAATCGAATGCAAAAAGATAAAATAAATATTAACATTGATCTTTATGATAAAAATAATAAAAAAGTTCTCACAGCTTCTCAGCATGGCAAATTTATAGATTTTAACTCAAAAAATATGTTTAAATTTTTATATTATAATCCACTTTTAGGCTTCAAGGTAATGGCTGGAATTCTTTATGAGGCTTTAAAAATAATTTACAAAGGTGGTAAATATTATGCACGAAATAAGAAGCCGAATGATACAGTGAGTTTTGAAGGTAATTTTTAAATGAATTTTTTTAAAACAAATTTTGATAAAACTGTCGAAAAATTATTAGTAAACTTTTTATCTAAAATTAGATATGGAAAATTAACAGTTCAATTTCCAACTGGCGAGGAGAGAGTTTTTGTCGGAAAAGAGGAGGATATATCTGCAAATATTAAAATTCATAATTATAATTTTTTAAATTTAATTTTTAAAAAAGGATCTGTAGGTTTTGCAGAAGCCTATATGCATGGTTACTTTTCAAGCACCGATTTAACTAATTTATTACTACTTTCTCACAAAAATGAGAGTTATTTTTTACAAAGTATAAATACTAATCTTTTTTTTGCTACTTTTGCCAAATTAAAGCATTTTTTAAATAACAATTCAAAATCACAGAGTAAAAAAAATATTAAATATCATTATGATTTAGGAAATAATTTTTACGAAAAGTGGCTAGATAAAACCATGACCTATTCTTCTGCTCTTTTTGATAATAAGAATACCAATTTATCGGATGCACAATTTAACAAATATAGAAAAATTGCTGAAACTTTATCATTAGACTCAAATTCTAAAACTTTAGAAATTGGATGTGGATGGGGAGGTTTTTCATCATTTGTAGCGAAAAATTACAATTGTTCAGTTGATGCTATAACTATTTCTAAGGAACAATACGAATATGCTTCTGAAAAAATTCAAAATGAAGGTTTGTCTGAAAAAGTATCAGTTATATTCAGAGATTATAGGGATATCAAAAAAAAATATTCAAATATTGTTTCAATTGAAATGTTTGAAGCAGTTGGGAAGAAATACTGGCATAATTACTTTGATACAATTCGTAATTCTCTCAACGATGGCGGTATGGCTGCACTACAAGTCATAACGATTGATGAAAAAAAGGCTAAAGATTATCAAAACAGACCAGATTTTATTCAACAATATATTTTTCCAGGTGGAATGCTTCCAACTAAAAAACAATTTGAATATTCGGCAAAACACGTTGGATTAAAATGTATTGAAAATCTAAGTTTCGGTGGTTCTTATGCAAAAACACTTAAAATGTGGAATAAACAATTTCAAAAATCTTGGAATGATTTATCTAAGTTTGGTTTTGATATTAAATTTAAAAGAATGTGGGAATTTTATCTATCTTATTGTGAAACAGGTTTTGCAAATAGTTCAACCGATGTTTCTCATTTCTTAATTCAAAAATAGAAATGCAAAAACTACAAGTATTTTTAGTCTTAACTGGCTATCAACTAACTTGGTTAGCATGTGTATTTGGTGAAACAAAATTTTCTAATTCTATGTTGGGCATTTGGGTTGGAATTATTTTTTTACTAACTTATTTTTATTTTAATCATAATAAACAAAAATTTATTAAGATTTCACTTTTGATTTCAGTTCCAGGATATTTTTTTGATACTTTATCAGTTTATTTCCAAATTTACGATTTTGAAACTATTGCTAAATTTGGCACTCTGCCATTATGGATGATTGTTTTATGGCTTAGTTTTAGTACTCTTTTTGATGAAATTCTTACTTTTTTTAAAAGTTATAAAATTTTAGGAATTATTTTAAGTGGAGTTTTAGGACCTTTAACCTATTATCTTGGTGAGCCTATCGGAGTTATAAAAATATATAACTTTCAGATTTTTATTATTTCAATGGTATTATTTTGGATGATCTTGATGTTCTATTATCTAAATTACGTTATAAAAAATGATTAATTTTCTTGATCTACTTTTTTTGTTCTAGTTCTATTTAAAGTTCTTTCGAGATCCTTATAAGTACATAAACCAACATCCATTGGACTCTTTGCCTCAAGAACTGCTTCTCTGTATGTACCATTTCTTATAGCCTCTACTGTATTTTTTGTTGAACCGGTAAGTTTTGCAATTTGAGAACTACTTAATTCAGTTGGATATCTTTTTATAAGCCACAAAATAGCATATGGCTTTTCTTGTCTTAAAGAAAGAGGTGTATATTTAGAATCTTTTTTTCTTGGTGGTAAATCTTCAATTACATCAGACTTAATAAGACTCAAACGAGCTACATTATCTTTTTCACATCTTTCAATTTCTTCTTTTGTTAATTGATTATTATCAATTGGATCATAACCTCTCATACCGACAGCAACTTCTCCATCAGCTATTCCTTGAACCTCTAATTCATGTAATCCACAGAATTCAGCTATTTGATCAAACGTTAAAGCTGTATTTTCAACTAACCATATCGCTGTTGCTTTAGGCATTAAAGGATATTTCATAATTGGCTCATATAATATAATCAAAAAATAATATATAACAAAATATGACTATGACAGATTTTTTTGAAGTTGATGAAAAACAAAAGACGGTTAAAATATTAAATTTGGATGATTTCAGTGTCGAGGATTTGCAAAATTATATTTCTGAACTTCAAACTGAAATACTAAGAGTTCAAGATGAGATAAAAAAGAAGGAAAATTTAAAACTTAATGCTGAAAAGTTTTTTAAATAATTATTTATTAATTTTAAGACCTTTAAATCTTTTTTGGAATCTAGCTACCTGTCCTTCAGATTCATTAAGGCCAGCCTTACCACCGGTCCATGCTGGGTGAGATTTAGAATCAATTTCTAATTTAAGAGTATCACCTTCTTTACCCCAAGTAGATCTAGTTTTAAAAGTAGATCCATCAGTCATAATAACGTTTATTTCATGATATTTAGGATGTATATCTTTTTTCATGCCTGTCTTATATTTATATAGATTTCAAAGTAAAGTAAGTTTTTTAACTAATTCATTATGAATTTTATTATTTGAAGCAACTAAATCACGAGAATTTATTTCCCATGCATTTCCATCTATTTTAGAAATTTTCCCCCCAGCTTCTTTAACTAAAAGAATGCCCGTTGAAACATCCCATAAATTTAGATCTTTTTCCCAAAAACCATCTAATTTACCAGAGGCAACATAAGCAAGATCAAGGCCTGCAGAACCGAGTCTTCTTATTCCTGCAGATGATTTTAGGATTTCATCAATCTCACTTAAATAGTTTTTATAAATTCTTTCTCCAAACGGAAGACCAGTGCCGATCAAGCAATCTGAAAAAATTTGTCTGTTAGAGACTCTAAGTCTACTATTATTACACCACGAACCTTTACCCTTAGAACTCCAAAAAAATTCGTTTAAAATTGGATTATAAATCACACCGTCTGTGATTTCATCATTTGTCATTTTGGCAACAATTATTCCAACATGAGGTATTCCATGAATAAAATTAGATGTTCCATCAATGGGATCAATAATAATGGTGTTTTCATCACCCTTTATTTCACCAGTTTCTTCAGTTATGTAAGTATAATCTGGATAATAATATTTTAGAGTTTCTAAAAGTGTTTTTTCTATTTTAATATCTGCATTTGTTACAAAATCCCCAACTGATTTAGATTGTATTTGTAAATTTTCTAATTCTCCAAAATCTCTTAATAATATTTTACCAGCTTTTTTTACTGCCTTTTCAAAGATATTAATAACAGCAGGCTGCATTAATTTTTTGATTTTTCGATATAACTACCGTCAATTGTACTTATTACTATTTTATCATTAATTGCAATAAATTGTGGTACAGATGTTTTAATATTCTTTTCTAAAGTAGCTGGTTTATATGATGAAGCAGCTGTTTGACCTTTTACAACACCTTCAGTTTCTATAACAGTTAATTCTACAGTATCAGGCAAGTCAATTCCGACCGGTTTTTCATTATAGAAATTAATAATAACATTACTATTCTCAACTAAAAATTTTGATTGATCCTCAGTTAATATGTCTGAGCCAAGTTCTATTTGTTCATAAGTTTGTTTATCCATGAATATAAAATTATTATTATCATCGTAAAGATATTGAAATTCTTTTTCATCAAGAATAGCTCTTTCTACTGTTTCTGATGATCTAAACCTACTATTCATTTTAGTACCTTCTCTTATTTCTTTAAGTTCAGCTTGCAAGTAGGCACCACCCTTTCCTGGTTGAGTATGCTGGGTTTTCAAAACTTTCCAAAGTTTGTTGTTAATTTCTAAAATATTTCCGACTTTAATTTCATTTCCATCTATTTTCATAGTTTTATCTTAAGTTTTTTTTGTATATTTTTAATTTTCGTAAGATCTACTACATCAAAAGTTGGATTTAATAAAACCTTATTTTTTTTAGCAATTTGATTGATTTTATTTAAGATGATTTTATTATTTTTTAATTTTAGATAATCAATATTTTCGTGAGTTAATAATATACTAAGACCTTGATCATAGCCTGAGTCGATAAAAAACTTAATATTGTGTGTCTTATATTTATTTTTAATATTTTTTATTAACGTTCTAAGCCACTCTATTCCAAAACCTTTAATTAAAAAATATTTTATAAATATGATCGAAGTTTTGAACTTTGATTTTCGAAATTCTATTAAATTTTCAATTTGTATTACTGTCGATACTGCAAAACAAATTTTTTTAGGCACTAAATAAATTTTTTAAGATTAACCATAGTGTCTACCATTCTATTTGAGAAGCCCCATTCATTATCATACCAAGATAAAACTCTGCAGAATTTATCTTTTACAACTTGTGTTTGACTCATATCAAATACAGAACTGCTTGAATTATGATTAAAATCAATTGAAACTAGAGGTAATGAGTTTGTTGTTAGTATTCCATTTAATTTTTTAGTTTTTGAAGCTTGAAGAATTATAGAATTAATTTTTTCTGGGCTAGTTTTTTTCTTACTTACAAATGTAAGATCTATAAGTGAGACATTAGGAGTAGGTACTCGAATAGCTGTTCCATCTAGTTTACCTTTTAATTTTGGTAAGACTAGACTCAAAGCCTTTGCTGCTCCTGTAGAAGTTGGAATCATTGACTCAGCTGCAGCCCTTGCTCTTCTAAAGTCAGAATGGGTTTGATCAACAGTTCTTTGATCACCCGTGTAACTATGAATTGTTGTCATGAAACCACTTTCAATTCCTAATTTTTCATCAAGAACCATAGCTAGAGGAGCAAGACAGTTAGTAGTACAAGATCCGTTTGAAATTACGTTATGATTTTTTTTAATGGTATCGTTATTTACACCTTGAACAATTGTGGCATCTACATTTGAAGCTGGTGCTGAAATAATAACTTTTTTAGCTCCTGCATTTAAATGAGAAATCGCCTTTTCTTTTGAAGTAAAAACACCACTACATTCAAGAACAACATCTACATTGAGTGATTTCCAGGGAAGGTTATTTGGATCTCTTTCGGAATAAAAATTAATTTTATGTTTACCAATTTTTAATCCATTTTTGATTGAACTAATCTCATCTTCAAGAATACCGTGAACACTGTCATATTTAAGTAAGTGAGCACTGCTCTCAACACTTCCTAGTTCATTAATAGCTACAATATTAATATCTTTAGGATTTTTTTCTAATAAAGCTCTAAAAACAAGTTTTCCAATTCTTCCAAATCCATTTATTGCAACTTTCATATTTCTCCTTTTTATAAAGTTTTAATTATTTTTTCAATTAAGTAATCATCTGTTATCTTAAAGTGCTTATACAAATCTTTGTATGGACCACTTTCACCAAAAGTTGACATGCCAACAAAATTTTCATTTTTAATATATTTTTCCCAACCATTTATTACTCCAGCCTCAATAGCAAAAATAGGTTTATTTCCTAAAATTTCATTTTTATAACCATCATCATTTTTCTCAAACAATTCAAATGAAGACATGCTTACAACTCTTATCTTTAAATTATTATTTTCAAAAAGTTTATTTGATGCAGAGCAAGCAATCTCAACTTCAGAACCAGAAGATAAAATTGTTGCATCATATTCTTTAAAATCTCTTATTTTATAAGCACCTTTATTTACAAGATTTTCTTTGCGATTATCTTTTTGTAACATCGGTAGATTTTGTCTTGTTAAAACTAAGATTGTTGGTCCAGTATTGTTGATTGCACATTCCCATGCTTCTATAGTTTCAATAATATCACAAGGCCTAATGACTGTTAAATTTGGTATAGATCTTAAAGATGCAAGATGTTCAACAGGTTGATGGGTTGGTCCATCTTCTCCTAATCCTATTGAGTCATGCGTCATTACATAAATAACTGGTATATTCATAATAGCTGATAACCTAATTGAAGGTCTGCAATAATCGGTAAATACCAAAAACGTTCCTCCATATGGAATTAAACCTTTATGTAAAGCAATGCCATTCATTACTCCAGCCATTCCATGTTCTCTGATGCCGTAATGAATATAATTTCCATTAAAATTATTAAATGTAATTACATTCATATTTTTTGCCTTAGTGTTATTTGATCCAGTAAGATCAGCAGATCCACCAATAAGATTTTTTTGATAGTTTGAAATTAAATTTAGCGTTAGCTCACTCGATTTTCTTGAAGCACAATTTGTTTTGTCATTAAAATGCTCAGATTTTAATTCACTAAGTTTTTCTGGAATTTGATGATCAATTTTTTGATAAAAACTATTTTTAAAATCTTTACTTTCAATTAATTCTTTGTTTTTTGATAACCATGAATTTCTTGATTCTTCATTTCTTTTATAGAAACTTCTCCACTCACGTAATAAATCATCTGGAATTTCAAACGGCGAATAATTCCATTCTAATTTTTCTCTTGTTAAACTAATTTCATCTTCACCAAGAGGTGAACCATGTGATGAAGCTGAACCCTCTTTGTTTGGAGAGCCAAAACCAATTTTAGTTTTACTAGATATAATTGTTGGAGCATCATTTTTTTTTGCTTGAATTATAGCTCGATCAATTTCCTCATATTTATGACCATCTATTTCAATTATATTCCAATTATAAGCTTCAAATCTTTTTTTCACATTGTCTGAAACTGAAAGATCTGTTGATCCATCTATGGAAATAGAATTATTATCAAAAAACATAATAAGCTTATTCAATTTTAAATGTCCTGCGAGACTACACGCTTCATGACTTAAACCTTCCATTAAGCATCCATCTCCAGCAAAAACATAAGTGTAATGATCGAATAATTCTTTTCCATAATTATTTGATAATTTTTTTTCCGCTAGCGCCATTCCAACTGCATTTGCTAAACCTTGAGACAAAGGCCCAGTAGTTGTTTCTATTCCTTTTGCACTTCCGTATTCTGGGTGACCTGCAGTTTTATTATGTAATTGTCTAAAATTTTTAATTTGATTTATGTCAATGTCTTTATATCCTGTTAGATACAAACAAGAGTATAAAAGCATTGAGCCATGACCATTTGAAATAATTAATCTATCTCTATCAATCCACTCCGGATCACTCGGGTTAAACTTTAAATGATTTTTATAAAGAATTGTTGCGATGTCTGCCATACCCATAGGCATACCAGGATGACCAGATTTTGCTTTTTCCACTGCATCCATTGATAAAAATCTAATACAATTTGATAATTGTCTTAGATTGTTGATATTATTTAAATTATTCAAATACTTACCTTTATGGTTGATATAAAATTATTTAATATGAGTTCATTACAGTGACAATTATAAAATTACAAACTATAAAATTATAATGGAAATACAAAAAAAAATTACAGTTATAAGCGAAAACTTAAATAATCTAAGATCAGCTTTAGAAGATTTTAGGGATCATCATATTTCTAAAAAAGAAAAAATTAAAAACCTTGAAAATGAAATTAAAAATTTACGAAAACAAATGTCCGAGTATATTGATGAATTGGAACTTTTAATTAAGAAATAACTATGCCTTTTTATAAGACAAAAATTTTAAATAGAGAAATATCATTAGAATATGAAAAAAAAGATGAAAAAAAAATTATAGATTCAATAAATTTAATTAATAAAAAAATTGATGATAAATTACAAAATCCAAAATATTCTAATGGAAAAATAAGTGATACAATATTGTTATCACTTCTCTCTATTGAGCTTCAAGCAGAGCTTTCAGAAAAATTAAATATAGAAAGAAGTTCAGAAGTAAATGATACCAAGAAACAAGAATATCTAAAGAACAATTTAGAACTTAAAGACAAAATACTAAAATTACAAAATGAAAAAAAAATTTTAGAAGATGAAAAATTGAAATTAGATCAAGAATTTGATGAAATAAATAAAAAGGTAGAAGGTTTAATTAATATAATTAAGAATTCTTATTATGAATAATATTAAAGATGAAAAATCAATTATCAGAAAAAAACAAAAAATTATAAGAGATAAGATTTTAAATAATAAACCATCTCATTTTGATTTAACTTTATTTAATGAGCTTTTTGAAAAAATTAACTTTCAAGAAATTAATATAGTTTCTAGTTTTATTTCTATAAATTCTGAGATAAATACAAAAGAGCTTAACAATCTTATCTTTATTAAAAATAAAATTTTATGTCTCCCTGTAATTGAAAAAAAAAATAGTCATTTAATCTTTAAGCAATTTAAGAGTGAAGAGAATTTTATAAAAGGGCATATGAATATATCAGAGCCTCAAAATCAAAATAAAATTTTAAATCCTGAATTAATTTTTGTACCTTGTTTAGCTTTTGATAAGAAGGGAAATAGATTAGGTTATGGTGGAGGTTATTATGATAGGACATTTGCTTATTTAAATAAAATTAATCACAGATTCATCTCTGTAGCCTATGCATATGAAGAACAAAAGTTAGATTACATACCCATAGACAAATTTGATTTTAAAGTGGATTATGTTATTACTGAAAAAAATTTATATAGTTTTCAATGAAAATTCTTTTTATAGGTGATATTGTCGGTAAGGCTTCACGAAAAAAAATTAAAGAACTTATCCCAACACTCAAATCTAAATATCATACAGACATAATTATTGCTAATGGTGAGAATGCTACTTCTGGTTATGGACTTTCAAAAAAGGATGCAGAAGAATTATTTTCTAGCGGAATTGATCTACTTACACTTGGGAATCATGCATGGGATCAAAGAGATATGCTTTCTTATATTGAAGAAAATCCAAAAATAATCAGAGCTTTGAATTATCCTCATGGGGTTCCTGGAAAAGGATATTATAAGCTTGAACTTTTAAATGGAAAAAAAATTATAGTAGTACAAGTAATGCTCAGATTATTTATGAATTTATCATTAGATGATCCCTTTAAAGGCATAATTGAATTTCTTCAAAAAGAGAAGTTAGGCAGTACATGTGATGCGATAATTATTGATATGCATGGTGAAGCAACTTCTGAAAAAAAGGCATTTGGATATTATGTTGATGGACAAGTTACGGCAGTTTTAGGCACACATACTCATGTGCCAACGGCAGACAGTGTTATTTTACCTAAAGGTACAGCTTATCAAACAGACGTGGGGATGTCAGGTGATTATAATTCAATAATTGGTTTTGATATAAACAATCCAATACATGGATTTGTTAAGGGATACAGGGCAGAAGGTAGATTTACACCTGCTACTGAAAACATAACAGTATGCGGGTCTTTAATAGAGATTGATACTAATACTGGTTTAGCTAAAAATATAACCCCAATTCAAGAGACATAATTTACATATATTAGACACATTTATCTAATATTTTATATCTTTACTAACATCGGATTAAATATTTATAAATCTACTCGTAATGGCAGGGCACTCGAAATTTAAAAATATTATGCATCGTAAAGGTGCTCAAGATAAAAAAAGAGCAAAAGTTTTCTCAAGACTTGGAAGAGAAATTTCTGTTGCTGTCAAAGTAGGAGGTGAAGATATTGAGAGTAATATTAGATTAAGATCTGCAATATCGTCAGCCAAGTCACTCAATATGCCAAAAGATAATATTGAGAGAGCAATAAAAAAAGGTCAAGGAAATGATCCTGATAGCAATTATGAAGAAGTAAGATATGAGGGGTATGGTCCTGAAGGCATTGCAATAATAGTTGAGGCACTTACAAATAATAAAAATAGAACAGCTGCGGAGATTAGATCATCTTTTAGTAAACATGGAGGTAATTTAGGTGAAACAGGAAGCGTTAGTTTTGGTTTTGACAGATTTGGAAATATCACTCTCGATAAAAACTTAGTAAAAGAAGATCAACTTTTAGAATTTCTTATTGAAAATAATAGTGAAGATTATGAAATTAATGAAACAGAATATTCAATATACTGTGATCAAAACGATTTGCATGAACTTAATGATAAATTAATTAAACAGTATGGTAAGACTAATTCTGCAAATTTAATTTGGAAAAGTAAAAATAATATAAATATTGGAAAAGATACAGCAGACAAACTATTTAAATTACTTGAAGTTTTAGAAGACAATGACGACGTTCAAGTTGTATCATCAAATTTTGAAATTGATGATAATGTTCTATCTTCACTGACAGCCTAATGAAAGGAATATAGATGCCTGATAAAGCCTGGAAAAAAAGAGAAAGAGATGTTGCAAACTATTTTAATGGGAAAAGGACACCTTTGAGCGGGGGTAATGGTAAAGTAACAAGAGCTGATGTAATTCATGAAGACTTATTTATAGAATGTAAATTAAGAGCTAAGCATACAGCAATTAGTTTATGGGATGATACTGCAAAACTTGCCAAAGAAGAGGGAAAGACACCAGTAATAGCATTATGTGAAAAAAATAGACCGGGGTTTTGGGTTATGGTTCATAGTAGTGATCTTGAAAAAATTAAAAAATAATTATTATGGCAGATATTAATAGTACAAATTTATCAACAGAAGCTCCAGATTTTTCAATGCTTGCTCTATTTATGCAAGCTGACCTTGTTGTCAAATCTGTAATTATAATTTTAATCTTAGCTTCTCTTTATTCCTGGAATGTAATTATTTCAAAAATTTTAAGAATTAGACAATTAAAAAAACTTGAAAAAGAATTTGAAGATATTTTTTGGTCTGGAAATTCATTTGAAGATTTATATGAAACCTTAAATTTTAATCAGACAGATCCAAAATCAAAATTATTTTGTGCTGCAATTTTAGAGTGGAAAAAAAGTAAAACTCAGTTTGAAAATGATACATCTGACATTAATTCTCTAAAAGATAGAATGATGAGATCAATGACAGTTGTTTTTAATAAAGAAAGTGAAAATGTTGAAAGAAATTTAACATTCCTCGCAACTGCTGGATCAACCGCACCTTTTATTGGGTTATTTGGAACAGTCTGGGGTATAATGAATAGTTTTAAATCTATTGCAATAGCTCAAAATACAAATTTAGCAGTTGTTGCACCAGGAATTGCTGAGGCTCTTTTTGCAACTGCATTAGGTCTTTTTGTAGCTATACCTGCTGTAGTTGCGTACAATAAAATTTCAAACGACTTATCAAAATATTTTATATCCTTGGAAACATTTATGGATGAATTCTCAACAATTTTTTTTAGACAATTAGAGAAAAAATAAATTGATTACATCAAATAATTTAAACAAACGAAAGAAGCAAAGGTACACTCAAATGAGTGAAATTAACGTAACACCTTTTGTGGATGTTATGCTTGTTTTACTAATTGTTTTTATGGTTACCGCACCTCTTCTTACAGTTGGAATTAAAGTTGATTTACCAAAGGTTAAAGCTACTGCATTAACTGATATTAAAGATCCAATTGAAATAACCGTTAAGTTAGACGGAGAAGTCTACATTGGAGAATCAAAGGTTGAAGTAGAAAATTTAATTCCTCGACTAAACGCTATTACTGAACAAAACACAGAAGCAAGAATTTATATACGTGGCGATAGAGTAGTAGCTTATGGAAGGATTATGGAAATTATGTCCATAATAAATTCAGCAGGATATATTAAAGTTGCATTAATTACTCAAAATCTTGAGCAATAGATGGATCGTATAAGCTATAATAGTTTAAAATTTATAAATTTTTTTGAAAATTTAAATCCTAAAACATCAGGAGTTATTTTTTCAACACTAATACATTTAATTATCATTTTGTTTATGGTTGGCTTACCAAATTTTTTTTCTACAAAAGAAATCTACGTTCCTAACGTAATACCCATTGAAATACTTAATGTTGAAGAAAATACAAATTTGAAAAAATCTGATATTGAAAAACCAGAAAATAAAAATAAGGAAACAATTACTGAGCAAAAAAAATTTAATTCATCAGATCAATTAGAAGTAAAAAAAAATGTTGAAATAAATAAAACTGAAATTGATGAAAAAACTAATCCAAATCAACCAGTTTTAGAGATGAAACAAACTCCAAATTTAGAAGTTAAGGAAACAAAAAAAGTAGTTATCAAAGAAAAGGAAATTTTAGAGGTTAAGAAAAAAGTAGAAACAATTAAAACAGATATAATTAAACCAAAACTCAAGCCAAAGCCAAAAAGTATAAATAATGAAAATATTAAATCAGATTTAGACGTTGAAACAAACATAAAAGATAAACCAAATTTGGAAAGTGATAAAGACGTATCTAAACCAAAGCCAAAACCTGAAAAAGATTTTAGCATAGCATCAATGCTCAAAGATTTAAGAAATGAAAAAACAAATATGGTTCAAAATGAAGTCAAGGAAGAGGTTGAAGAGGTTGATAATAAAAGTACAGATGATACTGATTACAATATTATGCTATCAATATCTGAAATAGACATGTTAAGGCAGCAATTATCTTCTTGTTGGAATGCTCCAGCAGGTGCAGTTATAGAAAGAGGAGACAAAGTAACAATTTCAGCTAAAGTATTACAAAATATGAAGGTTTCACCGAATAGTATCCGCATTGTTGACACAAACATAGCTAAAACTAATCCTTTTTATGGACCGATTACTGATAGTGCAATGAGAACACTCTTAAACCCAGAATGTACACCGTTAAAACTTCCAAAAGATAAATATAACCTATGGAAAAATCTTACAATTACTTTTGATTATAGTATTATGAAAGGGTACTGATGAAAAAATTTTTTTTAATAACCTTTTTTATATTTTTTAGTTTTAAAGTCTTTTCTTTAGAAGTGACTCTAACACAAGGTAGCGTGAAGCCAACTCCAATAGCTGTAACAGAGCTATACTCAAAAAATTCACAATTAACTAAAGTAGGTAAAAATATTTCAACTGTTATTTCAGATAATTTAGAAAGGTCTGGACTTTTTTTACCAATAGATAAAAGATCATTTATTCAAGATAATCAATCTCTATCTAATAAACCTAGATTTGAAGATTGGAAGTTAATAAAAGCACAACATTTAGTTTCTGGAAAAATTTCATCTAATAATGGAAAAATATCCGTTGAATTTAGATTGTATGATGTGTTTCAACAAAAACAAATAGTTGGAAAAAAATACGAAACTAGTGAAAAAAATTGGAGAAGAGTTGCTCATATTATTTCAGATTCCATTTTTAAAAATATAACTGGCGAAGGTGGCTACTTTGATACGAGGATAGTTTATGTTGCTGAGACAGGCCCAAAAGAAAATAAACAAAAAAGATTAGCAATCATGGATCAAGATCAATCAAACCATCGTTTTTTAACAGACGGATCTTATCTAGTTTTAACTCCAAGGTTCTCTCCTAATTCACAAAAGATTACATACATGTCTTACGTAAACAGAAATAATCCTAGGGTTTATATTTTTGATATAGAAACTGGTAAGCAAGAAATAGTAGGTGAGTTTCCTGGAATGACATTCGCTCCACGTTTTTCACCTGATGGTAATCAAATCGTAATGTCTTACACTGATCCAGAAATTGGTAATTCAGAAATTTATATTCTTGATCTAAAAACAAGAATTTCTAAAAGAGTTACAAATAATTCTTCAATAGATGTTTCTGCAAGTTTTTCACCTGATGGAAAAAAAATAGTTTTTAATTCAGATAGAAGTGGACGAAGACATTTGTATGTAAGTGATAATAATGGAAAAAATATTAAAAGAATTAGCAGGGAAGCAGGAAGTTACTACACTCCAGTCTGGTCTCCAAGAGGTGATATGATTGCATTCACTAAACAAGAAGGCGGGCAATTTTATATAGGCGTTATGGAAGTTGATGGATCAAATGAAAGAATGATTGCAAAATCATTTCATGTTGAAGGGCCAACATGGGCACCAAATGGTAGATTTTTAATGTATTTTAAAGAAGAGAGAACTGCTGAAGATGGATCAGGGGGTGAATCCAGTCTATATTCTATTGATTTAACAGGTTTTAATGAAAGAAAAGTAATAACTCCATTAGGGGGGTCTGACCCAGCTTGGTCTCCTTTAATGCATTAATTCAATATAATACAAAAAAATATACGAAATTCTAAAAAAAATGTTAAGGAATTCTGAATAATTTAGTATATCTACTCAAAGTATTAAGGGAGCATTATTTATGTTTTACAAGTTTTTTATCTCTATATTTATAGTTTTGTTTGTTGCCGCTTGTGCAACGACACCAAAAGATTCAGCTGACTCTTCTGGATCAGGGTCAAGTAGTTCTGGAAGTGATGTTTCTTCAGAAGGCACTATTACTGAAACTGCGGGAAGTGGTATAGTTTCTGGATCACAAGAAGATTTAATTGTTAATGTTGGTGATAGAGTATTTTTTGGATATGATAGTTCAGATTTAGACTCAGACGCTTTAGAGTTACTTCAAGATCAAGTTGCATGGCTTAAGCAGAACAGCGATGTATCTGTAACAATTGAAGGACACTGTGATGAAAGAGGAACCAGAGAATACAATTTAGCTCTTGGTGAAAAAAGAGCTCAAGCTGTTAAAAATTACCTAATTGGATTAGGAATAAATCCAGATAGAGTCTCAACTATTAGTTATGGTAAAGAAAGACCTGCTGTTGTCGGATCTAACGATGGAGCATGGGCTCAAAATAGACGATCAGTAACCATAGTTAATTAGTCTATTTTCCTTAATACTTTGGCGCTATAGAATTATAGCGCCACATTTTTATCTCAATTAGAAATTAAAATCGGTCAATGTTAAAGTACATACTCGCAGTTTTAATTTTATTTTTTTCAAACTATTCTTTTTCTAATGAAAGCGATCTAACAATCTCCCAACAATTAGAAAGATTACAAAGAGAAGTCTCAGATCTTTCCAAAGAAGTATTTTCAAATTCGCCGAAGCAATCAAATGAAACAAATAATGATTTCGTTAAAAATCTTTCTGCTATCGATTTGCGAATATATGATATTGAAAAAGATATAAAAAATTTAACTTCTAATTTAGAAGAATTATATTTTCAATTAGACGATATCTTTAATAAATTAGAAAATTTAGAATTAGTTATTAATAATTTCCAAACAGTTCCTGTAAATAATGTTGAAGTAAATACTGATGAAGCTTCACAAGATAATTCTGAAGTTAAAAGCAATACTTTAAGTGATACTGAATCTGAAAATACGCTTGGAACATTAAATATATCAAAAAACACAAATGATACAAATAAAGAAGTTATATCTGAAGATCAGGAAGTAAATTCTAATGAAAAAGAAGAGGTCTTATCACCTGAAGATCAATTCCAAGAAGCATTTGATAATATTAGAGATAAAAAATGGCAGGATGCCAAAACTTCATTCGAAAAGTTTATTTCAGACAATCCTGATAATCAACTATCAGGTTCAGCACATTATTGGCTTGGTGAATTGTATATTCTAGAAAAAAATTATAGAGAAGCAGCACTTATATTTGCAGAAGGTTTCCAAAAATTTCCAAATAGTATTAAAGCTGCAGAAATGCTTTTCAAACTTTCTCAGTCTTTATACCAAGTTGAAAAAATTACTGAAGCTTGTAAAACTATGGAAAAATTAATTATTGATTTTCCAAAAAATAAAATAATTCCTCAAACAAAAAAACAAATTGTTGAGTATAATTGTTTAGAAAATAATGAATGAAACTTACAAATAAAGAATTCATTAAAAATATAGAAAAAAAATATACTTTTGAAAAAAAACCTTCTGTCGCTGTGGCAGTTTCTGGCGGTCCAGATAGTATGTCATTATTATTCCTTGTAAATGCTTTTATAAAATACAAAAAAGGGAAATTGATAGCTTTAATTGTAGATCATCGTATTAGAAAAAATTCTAAAAAGGAAGCTAAGTTTATTTCTGCCTACTTGGATAAAAACAACATTAACTCTCAAATTCTAACTGTAAACAAAAATAAAGTGAGTAAAAAAAGTATGAATGAAGCTAGAAATAATCGTTATAATTTACTTACAGATTTTTGTATTAAAAATAATTTTTTGCATTTATTTGTTGCTCATCATAAAGATGATAATCTAGAAACTTTTTTGAATAGAAAGATCGCTGGAAGTGATTTTTATGGTTTAAAATCAATGTCTGAACAGTCTTTTTTCAACAGAGTCAATATAATAAGGCCACTTTTAGATTTCTCTAAAGAAATGTTATTAGAATACAATAAAAAAAATAAAATAGAATATTTTAATGATCCATCAAATTTTAATTTAGATTATACTCGTCCTATAATAAGAAACTTTCTAAAAAAATCTGACCAAAAAACAATTAAAGAAATAAACAAAGATTTTGAGAATATACTTTTTTATTCACCATATTTCATTCAAATGATACTTGAGACACTTCTTAACAATATTGTTCATGTTGACAATAAACAAGTTGTTGTTAGATTTAATAATATAAAAAATTTAAATGAAATTATTTCTGAAAATATTATACGAAGAATATATCAGTTTTTATTTTATCGATCTAACGCTCCTCGATCAAAAAAAACTAGAATCTTAATAAGTGAAATGAAGAAATTAAATTTTAATATTTTTAATATCAAAGGTATGATTGTAAAAAAAAATGATGATTTTCTTACATTTTCAAGAAAATCTGTTTAATTTACTACAAAACTATTGTGTTTTTATAATAAATTCCTATGTATTAACTAGATGAAAAACATCAGTAAAAACGTTGTACTATGGATTATAATTGGATTGCTCTTAATCGTGCTTTTCAATCTTTTCCAAGGAAGTTCTAACAATAGAAATACTTCAAAAATATCCTTTTCTGACTTTATTGCTGCAACAGAAAGTGGCAATGTTTCTGAAGTTAATATCAATGGAAGCAACGTTACAGGATTTCTAAACGACGGACGATCATTTAGCACATATGTCCCTAATTATCCTAATTTGGTAGATAAATTAAATGAAAGTGGTGTAAAAATTACTGCTGAACCCTCTGAAAGATCAATGCATCCACTTTTAAGTGTATTACTGTCGTGGTTTCCAATGCTTCTATTAATTGGAGTTTGGATCTTCTTTATGCGCCAGATGCAAGGTGGTGGTGGAAAAGCAATGGGCTTTGGTAAATCTAAAGCTAAATTATTAAATGAAGCAGTTGGTAAAGTTACATTTGACGATGTAGCAGGTATTGATGAAGCTAAACAAGAATTAGAAGAAGTTGTTGAATTTTTAAAAGATCCTTCAAAATTTTCTAGATTAGGTGGCAAGATCCCAAGAGGCGCACTTTTAGTAGGTCCCCCAGGTACTGGAAAAACCTTACTTGCAAGAGCAATTGCAGGAGAAGCAAATGTTCCTTTCTTTTCTATTTCAGGGTCAGATTTTGTTGAAATGTTTGTAGGTGTCGGAGCTAGTAGAGTTAGAGATATGTTTGACCAAGGTAAAAAAAATGCACCTTGTATAGTTTTTATCGATGAAATTGACGCTGTTGGAAGACATCGTGGCGCTGGTCTTGGTGGTGGGAATGACGAAAGAGAACAAACTCTTAATCAACTTCTTGTGGAAATGGATGGTTTTGAAGCAAATGCGGGTGTAATTATTATTGCAGCAACAAATAGACCGGACGTTCTTGATCCAGCATTGCTTAGACCAGGAAGATTTGATCGTCAAATAACAGTTAATAACCCTGATGTAATGGGAAGAGACAAAATACTTAAAGTTCATATTAAAAAAATTAAAGTTTCGCCAAAATTTGACTCAAAAATTATTGCAAGGGGAACGCCAGGTTTTTCTGGAGCTGATTTAGCAAATTTAGTTAATGAAGCAGCATTATTAGCGGCTAGAAAAAATAAAAGAATGGTTACTCTTGAGGATTTTGAAAGTGCTAAAGATAAAGTGATGATGGGTGCTGAAAAAAGATCAATGGTCATGTCTGAAGATGAAAAGAAACTTACAGCTTATCATGAAGCTGGTCATGCGGTAGCAACTCTTCACTCACCAGCATCTGATCCAATACACAAAGCAACCATAATTCCAAGAGGCAGGGCCCTAGGAATGGTTATGAGACTTCCTGAAAAAGATCAGTTGTCTATGAGAAAAGATCAAATGAAAGCGCATTTATTAATAGCTACTGGGGGAAGAATTGCAGAAGAAATGATCTTTGGTAAAGATAAAATCACAAATGGTGCAGCAAGCGATATACAAATGGTAACAAATTTATCAAAAAAAATGATTACTGAATGGGGTATGAGTGAAAAACTAGGACGTTTGAGATATAACAGTGACAGTGAGGAGGTTTTCCTCGGCCATTCTGTTGCACAATCAAAAAATTTATCTGACTCTACTGCAAAATTAATTGATGAAGAGGTTAGATCTCTTGCAGAAGAGGCTGAAAATAATTGTAGAAAAATTCTTCAAGATAACATTGAAGAACTGCATATAGTTGCTAAAGGGCTTTTAGAGTATGAAACATTATCAGGCGATGAAATTAAAGATTTAATCAAAGGTATAAAGCCAACTCGTGATGATTTTGATAATGATATAAACACACCAAAAAAACCAGCTACATCCGTTCCTAAAACAGGTGGATCTGCTCCTGCACCGGCAAACTAATTTAATTACTTCACTTTATTTATTTTTTTGAATAAAAGACAAAAATGTCTAAAATATTTGGTACCGATGGTATACGGTGCTTAGTTAACGAGGAACCTCTTTCTGCTGAAACTTGTCTAAAAATTTCAAAAACGGTTGCATTCCTTCTAAAAAAGAAAAATGCTAAAAATAGCAGGGTTGTGATCTGTAAAGACACTAGATTATCTGGTTATCTATATGAACCACTTGTGACAGCTGGATTTATTTCTATGGGTATGGATGTAATTTTAGTCGGCCCCCTTCCAACACCAGCTGTACCATTAATGATAAAAACTTTAAGAGCAGATATTGGTGTAATGATTACAGCTTCTCATAACACATATGAATATAATGGGCTGAAATTCTTTGATAGTTCTGGAACAAAGCTAAGTTCATTAATAGAGCAAAAGGTTGAAAAAATAGTTTTAGATAATAAAAAATATTCTAAAATTTCAAACAATACATTTGTATCTGGAAATGCAAAAAGACTGGAAGATGCCTCAGGTAGATACTCAGAATTTTTAAAAAGCACTTTGAATAAAATATCTTCTAATAGAAAATTAAAAATTGTTTTAGATTGTGCGAATGGAGCAACATACAATATAGCTCCAAATTTATTCTGGGAATTAGGTCATGATATGATCGCCATAAATAATAATCCAGATGGATTAAATATTAATAAAAATTGTGGTGCAGTAGATGTTAAATCACTCTCAGAAAATGTAATAAAAGAAAAAGCTGATATTGGATTTGCATTTGATGGTGATGGAGATAGATTAATAGTTGTAGATGAAGAAGGAAAAGAAGTTGATGGTGATAAAATTATAGGATTATTATGTAAAAATTATGTAAAACCTAAGAAAAAATCTAATCAACACGATGTTATTATAACGGTTATGTCTAATATGGGATTAGAAAATTATCTCACAAATAAATTAAAATTAAAGATTAAACGCACAGCTGTAGGAGATATAAATGTTATAAATCAAATGAAAAAATCCAAATCTATAATAGGTGGTGAACAATCAGGACATATAATATTGTCAGAACATTCTAATACTGGCGATGGAATTTTAGCAGCTTTAAAAATTACTGAAATTTTGATATCAAATAAAAATAAGGCTAGTAAACTTTTTGATTTGTACAATGATTTTGCTCAAGAAAAAATTAACTTAAGTTATAAAACAAAGAATACAAAATTATTAAAAATTCTTGGCAAGTTAAAAAATGATAAATTATACAATAATAAAAAAATAAGATCTCTTGTTAGGCTATCTGGAACTGAACCATTATTAAGAATACTGGTTGAAGGCCAAGAAATTAGCGAGGTTAAAAAGAAATCTTTAGAAATAAAAAAATTAGTGAGGCCTTATCTTGGTTAATAAGTTTTTAGTACCTGCAGGTTTTAAAGACAGTCTAAATTTTGATGCATCTATTGAACATAAATATAAAAACAGAATAATAAATTATTTTACAGATAATGGCTTTACTCTAATCAAAACTCCACTAATTGAATTTAGTAAAAATTTAGATCGCAATACTTTAACTTTAAAGTCAAATAAAAAAAATGATCAATTAAGTATTCGAAATGATATAACTCCACAAATAATTAGAATTGCCTCATCTAGACTAGCCAATAAAATACGACCACTTAAACTCTGTTATTATGGTGAAGTTGTTAGAAAAGTGGGTACAATTTTAAGACCCGAAAGACAATTTCAACAAGTTGGCGCTGAGATTATTGGATCCGAAAGCTACAAGGCGGATGTGGAAATTATTAATCTTGCGTACGAAACTTTAAAGAAAATTGGAGTTAAAAATATTGTTATTGAAATTACAGCACCTTTTTTTCTTGATAGTTTATTTAAAAAAATAACTAATAAAGATTTAAAAAATAAATTAAAAAAATATATTAAATTAAAAGATATTAATAATTGTTTAAAGTTATTGAAGAAAAATGAATTATATAATTCATTTAAAACTTTACATCTATGCTCTGGCTCAATTCAAAATAAAAAAAAATATATATCAAAATTAAGCAAAATAATAGGTTATGAAAACGAAGTTGAAAGATTAGTAAAAATTGCTAATTTAATTAAAACTTCAAAAAATGATTCTTTAAATGTAGATTTTTTAGACTTACAAAAAAATAAAAATTACTACAAGGGGATAAAATTTACATTTTTTGCCAAAGATGTAAGAGGTGAAATAGCTGGAGGTGGTCGATATAATTTAAAATATGGTAGTAATTCTGAGACTGCTATAGGATACACTTGTTACATGGATACAATTTTAAGATCCTCATCTTTGACTAATCAAAATAAAAAAATTTTAATTGCATTCAATACAAGTGATAAAACTAAACAACAATTAATAAACAAAGGTTATATTTTATTTAAAACTTTTGAAGATAAAATTGATATAAAAAAAGAGGCAAAAAAGTTTGGAATCAAGTATTATCTGATAAATAATATAGTTAAGCAAATCTAATGTTTTATACGATAGTTGGAACCCAATGGGGAGATGAAGGAAAAGGCAAAATTGTTGATTGGATCTCCTCTAAAGCTGACTTGATAGTCAGATATCAAGGAGGAAATAATGCAGGTCATACAATTAAAGTAGATAATAATGTTTACAAACTTAATTTATTACCCTCAGGAATAATTAATAATAAAAAATGTGCTATTGGTAATGGTGTTGTATTAGATCCGTGGGCACTAAGTAATGAAATTGATAATCTTAAAGAACAAGGAATAGAAGTAAACGAGGACAATTTATATATTGCTGATAATATTTGTTTAATCTTACCTATTCATAAACTTCTTGATGAAATAAATGAAACCTCTAGAGGAAAAAAAGAACTTGGCACAACTAAAAAAGGTATTGGTCCAGCATATGAAGATAAAGTAGGTAGAAGAGCAATAAGAATTTGTGATTTAAAAGATCCAATATTTTTAAAACAAAAAATTGATAACCTTTACGAATTTCATAAAGATAAAATTTCAAAACATATTCATAAAATTACACATAATTATTATGAAGAACTTTTATCCATGTCTAATTATCTTAACTCTTTCAGTGTGCCATTATGGAAAATAATTAATGAATTAGGTCAACAAAATAAAAACATTGTTTTTGAAGGGGCGCAGGGATCAATGTTAGACATTGATTTTGGAACATATCCTTATGTTACTTCATCAAATACAATCTCTGGTCAGATATTCTCTGGCACAGGTTTTAGTGATAGAAAAAACCATAAAATTTTAGGAATTACAAAGGCTTATACCACTAGAGTTGGATCAGGTCCATTTCCAACAGAGTTAATGGATGATATTGGAGAACATCTTGGTGAAAAAGGTCAAGAATTTGGCACAGTTACAAAACGAAAAAGAAGATGTGGTTGGTTTGATAGTGTACTTTTGAAACAATCAATAAAACTTAATGGTATTACAGATATTGTACTTACTAAACTTGATGTCTTAGATGAATTAAAAGAAATCAATGTATGTACTGGATACTTAATTGATAACAAAAACTACGATTATTTACCTAGCGAAGAATTTTTATTCGATAAGATAAAGCCTGTTTATAAAAAAATTGCTGGCTGGGAAAAATCAACAGCTGGGATTAACAAATTTGATGATCTTCCTGAAAATGCAAAAAAATATATTAAAATACTCGAGGATCTTATGGAAACTAACATTTCTATTGTTTCAACAGGACCAGATAGAAAAGAGACGATTGATATAAATGGAACTTTATCTAATATTTGAAATTGCTTTTTGAAGTTTTTCTAATGCTTTCTCTTCAATTTGCCTTACTCTTTCTCTACTAATTTTATATTTTTTACTCAAGTCTTTTAACTTTAATGGGTTTTCACTTAGTTTTCTAAGTTTAATAATTTCTTTCTCTCTTTCGTTCAAAACTTCAAAAGCTTTTGAAAATAAAATTCTTCGATAATCAAGCTCATCTTTATTTTCAATTATTCTGTCATGAGTTTCTTGTTTATCTTCTATTAAGTCCTGCCATTCAGTATCATGTTCATCACCAAGTTTAACATTTAAAGATTGATCAGATGTGAAAAGTCTATTTTCCATATCGATTACTTCACCTTCTTTTACATCTAATCTAGTTGCAATCTCCCTAACATTTTCTGGTGACAGATTTCCTGAGTCAATTGAGGTAAGTTGATTTTTAATTTTACGTAAATTAAAAAAAAGTTTTTTCTGAGCTGCGGTAGTTCCAATTTTTACTAAAGACCAACTATGTAAAACATATTCTTGTATTTGAGCTCTTATCCACCACATTGCATATGTTGCTAACCTAAAACCTTTTTCTGGATCAAATCTTTTAACTGCTTGCATGATTCCAACATTACCCTCTGAAATTAAGTCAGTAACAGGTAAGCCATATCCTCTATACCCCATTGCTATTTTGGCAACTAATCGAAGGTGACTTGTAACTAATTTATGAGCAGCATCTGAATCTCCATGTTCCTTATAACGTTTAGCTAACATATACTCCTCTTCAGCAGTGAGCATTGGAAATTTTTTAATTTCCTGCAAGTATACTGCTAAATTTCCTTCACTTGATAGTACTGGTAAATTCATAATACGCCTATATCACAAATAAAATATAATTTAATATTTAAGCAATAATTCAATTAAATTCTTAAAATCTTCAGGAATTTCAATATCAAAATCCATCCTTTTTTTTGATATAGGATGATCAAAACCTAGATGATAGGCATGCAATGCTTGTCTTTCAAAATTTTTTAAAATCATAAATTTATTAAATGTATTTTTATCTTTTCCAAATTGATTAACTTTACTTTTTCCATAGATCTTATCACCAATTATGGGAGAATTTTTAGAAGTTAGATGAAGTCTAATTTGATGGGTTCTTCCAGTATGTAAATGACAGTCAACTATACTAGCAATACCAAAAGTTTTTTCTAATTTAATGTCGGTTTTAGAATATTTTCCAAAACCCTTATTATTTAAACTCATTTTTTTTCTATTTTTTCTATTTCTCTCTATATACCCTTCAATTGATTGATTATCAGGTGTTCCCCAAACTATTGCTTTATATCTACGAGATATCGTATGTTCTTTAAATTGTTTGGCTAAATTAATATGAACATTATTATTTTTTGCAACAACAAGAATTCCACTAGTATCTTTATCTAAACGATGGACTATTCCTGGTCTAGCATTTTCATCTAAATTACTTAGTTGATTATTAGTGTAATGTATAAGAGCATTCACAAGAGTGCCGCTTTCATTTCCAGGAGCTGGATGCATTACTAAATTTGGAGGTTTATTTATAACAATTAAATCTTCATCTTCAAAAATAATATTTAAGTCTATATTTTCAGCTGAATGTTTTGTTTCTTGTTTCAAGATAATATTTATAAAGTAATTTTCATTTTCTTTAGTTATGTAAGATGGATCTTTTATTTCCTTTTCATCAAGAATTACATTGCCATTTAATATTAAAGTTTTTATTTGTGTTCTTGAATACCCTTCCAATTTTGAAACGAGCACTTTATCTAATCTTTGTGAACTTAATTGTTTATTTATAGTTAATTTAAGATTATAGAATTCGTTCATGTCTCAAAAAATTCTTAAATTTATTGTAATATTTTTAGGTATATTAATTGTTATTTGTTTTTTAGCTCTTGTTTATGGTTTGTATATAAAAACAACAAAAAAACAAAGTAATTTAGAAACAAATTTAATTGATTACAATTTAAATTTAGAAAAAGGGCATAAAATTACAGATATAGATATGATTGATAATAATAGGATTTTGTTTACAATAAAAAGTAATGATAAAGTTTATGCTTTAATATATGATATAGAAACATCAAATATTACAAAAATAGATACGTCTAATGAATAAAGATAATAATTTTGAAAATAATTTAAAAAAACTTGAGTCTATTGTAGAGAAATTAGAAAATGGTGAAGTTGATTTAGAAGAATCTGTAAAACTTTATGAAGAAGGAATGAATTTAAAAAAAGCATGCGAGGAAAAATTAAAAAGTATTGAAAGCCAAATTAAAAAAATTAAGCAAGAAAACAATAAAGTCACAAAAGAAGATTTTAAGTAATTTTCAAATTTGAGTAAAAATCTAAAAATTAGACTTGATCAGCTTTTAATGGATAGAAACTTAGCTGATACTAAATCAAAAGCCCAATCTATGATTATGGCTGGCCAAGTTTATGTAAACGATAAAATTATTACCAAAAGTGGTAACAGTTTTAATGAAAACTCAAAAATAAAAATTAAACAACTTCATCCTCCATGGGTATCAAGAGGTGCATTCAAATTACTGAAAGTTATTGATCATTTTAAGATTGATATTGAAAATAAAATTTGTCTAGATATTGGTTCATCAACTGGTGGATTCACAGAAGTTCTTTTAAAAAAAAACGCTAAAAAAATATATTCTATTGATGTTGGTACAAATCAACTTCATGAAAAATTAAAAAAAGAAAAAAAAATTATCAGTATAGAAAATTTTAACGCTAAATACTTAGATAACTCAATAATTCATGAAAAAATTAATTTGGTAGTCTGTGATGTTAGTTTCATTAGTCTAACAAAGGTTATAGAACCTAGCTTGAAGCTTTTATCAAGTAAAGCTGAAATTATTTCACTAATTAAGCCGCAATTTGAAACTAATAAAATAAATTTGAAAAAAGGTATTGTGAAAGATCCATTGATTCATGAACAAGTATGTAATAATATTTCTAATTGGTTTAAAAAAACAATTAAGGCTGAAGTTTTAGGTTTAGTCGAAAGTCCAATAACTGGACCAAAAGGAAATAAAGAATTTTTGATTTATAGTATTTTAAAGAAATCTTAAACAATGATCAGCTATAGTTGTTGCAACCATTGCTTCACCTACAGGAACAGCTCTTATACCAACACATGGATCATGACGACCTTTAGTAGAAATTGTTGTTTCTTTTAATTTTGTGTTAATTGTTTTTTTTGTCGACAATATTGAACTTGTAGGTTTTACTACAAATCTAGTAATTAATTCTTGGCCAGTTGTAATGCCCCCAAGAACTCCACCGTTATTATTTGAAAGAAATAAAGGTTTTTTATTTTTAATTCTCATTTCATCAACATTAGAAATTCCAGTTTCATAAACACTGCTAAACCCATTTCCCATTTCTACACCCTTTACAGCATTTATAGACATCAATGCCTTAGCTATATCGGAGTCTATTTTTTCATAAATAGGCTCTCCTAATCCAGCGGGCAAACCTTTTACTCTTATTTCAATTATAGCACCTAAAGAGGAACCTGACTTTCTTGCAGTTTGTATTTCGTTTTCCCATGTTTTAATAATTTCTTTATCAGGACTCCAAAAATTATTTTTTGGAATAAAATTATTATTCCAATTATCATAATTAATTTTATGATTACCTATTTGAATTAATGCACCTGTTATTACAACTTGATTTTTAATTTTATTTTTTATGATTTTTCTTGCTATTGCCCCTGCTGCTACTCTCATTGCAGTTTCTCTAGCACTAGATCTACCACCACCCCTATAATCTCTTATGCCATATTTTTTCCAATATGTGTAATCTGCATGACCTGGTCTAAATTTAATTTTTATATCACCATAATCTTTTGATCTTTGATCTTGATTGTAAATAATTAGAGAAATAGGATGACCTGTTGTTTTTCCTTCAAAAGTTCCAGATAGTATTTCAACTTTATCTTCTTCTTTTCTTTGAGTTGTAAATTTTGACTGACCTGGTTTTCTTTTATCCAAATAAGGTTGAATATCTTTTTCAGTTAAATTTATGTTTGATGGAACTCCATCGACAACACAACCAATAGCTTTGCCATGGCTTTCTCCCCATGTAGTAAAATTAAAGATTTTTCCTATTGAATTAGAAGTCATTTTTTAGAATTTGTAAATTCACCTAATAATTCTGATACACTTTCACTCTCGTCAACTGCAACCATTCCTACAGTATGATAGCCACAATCGACATGTTGTATCTCACCTGTAACGGCACTTCCAAGATCACTTAAGAGATACAAAGCAGAGTTTCCAACATCTTGCTGATTTACATTTCTTTTAAGCGGAGCATTAAGTTCGTTCCATTTTAGAATAAATCTAAAATCACCTATTCCTGATGCTGCTAAAGTTTTAATTGGGCCAGCACTAATGGCATTAACCCTTATATTTTTTTCTCCCAAGTCAACTGCTAAATATCTAACACTTGCCTCTAAAGCTGCTTTTGCAACTCCCATTACATTATAATGAGGCATAACTTGTTCTGATCCATAATATGTTAAAGTTAAAATTGATCCACCATTATTCATTAAAGGTTCTGCTAGTCTACAAGCCTCTGTAAAAGAATAACATGATATATGCATAGTTTGTTTAAAATTGTCAGAAGATGTATTGTAGTATTTACCTCTTAATTCATCTTTGTTGGAAAAACCAATTCCATGAACAAGAAAATCTAATTCACCCCATTTATTTTTAAGTGTTTCGAAAACATTACTCATACTTTGTGTGTCTGAAACATCACAAGGAATAATAGTGTTAGACCCTATTTCTTCTGCAAGTGGCTGAACTCTTTTCTTAAGCGCTTCTCCTTGATAAGTAAGTGCAATTTCTGCCCCCTGTTCTGCTAATTTTTTCGCAATACCCCAGGCAATAGATCTGTCATTTGCCACTCCCATAATCAGACCTTTTTTATTTTGCATCAACATATTGTAAATCAGTGTTTTTTTATAAATATAGATATATATACTTATAACATAATATTCATATCTATAATATGCAATCAAATCAAAAATTAATAAATTCTGATAAAAAACCAATTGAACTTTTTCAAGAATGGTTTGAAGAGGCAAAGAAAAGTGAAATCAA
>CACBQR010000009.1 GCA_902541435.1 uncultured Alphaproteobacteria bacterium | reverse complement strand
AAAAAATTGATCTTACATTTATCGAAGTAATGCCAATGGAAGAAACAGATATATCAAGAGAATATCAGTTTATCTCATTATCTGATACTTTTTCAAAACTAGACAAAATATATAAATTTTCTAAAATTGATTATAGTACTGGAGGTCCAGCAAGATTTTATACTAGTGATTTAGTTTCTAATAAAATTGGGTTTATAAGTCCTTTAACAAATAATTTTTGTGCCTCTTGCAATAGAGTAAGAATATCGAGTACTGGTAAACTTTTCATGTGCCTTGGTCAAAATGACTTTGTTGATTTTAGAGAAATAATGAGAAAAGATTATAGTGATGATTATATAAAAGAAAAAATTAAGTTTGCTCTTAATATTAAACCAAAACAACATGATTTTATGATTGGAGAAAAAATCAATAAATATATGAAAAGACATATGAATGTAACAGGTGGATAATGAAATTTCATTTTTTATCATCAAACAATCCTGAGGCAAAAAATACAGAAAAAAAACTAACAGAATTATTTGGACAAAATTCTGTGGAAGATGCCGACTACATTATTCCAATTGGAGGTGACGGATTACTTTTAAAATCACTTCATAATTTTAATAAACTAAACAAACCATTTTTTGGAATAAACTTTGGTTCTATTGGGTTTTTAATGAATAATCTTAGTAATGAAAATTTAAATGACATGATTATCAATGCTAAGAAATCTACTTTTAAACCATTAAAAATGACTGCACAAAGTGTTAATAATGAAATCTTTGAGGCATATGCATATAATGAAGTTTCTCTTATGAGGCAGACTCATTTGGCATCAAAAATTAAAATCAAAATAAATGAGAAAGTAAAAATGGAAGAATTGATATGTGATGGCGTTTTGTTATCTACATCAGCTGGAAGTACAGCTTATAATCTATCCGCACATGGTAGTATTCTACCTTTAGATTCAAATATACTTGCATTAACTCCAATCAGTGCCTTTAGACCAAGGAGATGGAGAGGTGCTCTGTTATCTGAAATTAGTAAAATTGATTTTGAAGTGTTAAATCATGATGAACGCTCATCTAGTGTAACTGCAGATAATGTTGAATTTAGAGATATTAGTAAAGTGAATATTGTTTCTTCAGATGACAATAAATGCACTGTATTGTTCGATAGTAAGCATTCTATTGAAGATAAAATTTTGAATGAACAATTTAATTATTAAGATCAAATTTTTTTAAAAACACATATCTTGTTACCATCTAAATCTCTTAAATATGCATAATAATCTTTACCTTGTCTGGGTCCAGGCATTCCTTCATCTTTTGCCCCAAGACTAATTCCAATTTTATAAAATTCATTAACAGTTTTTTTAGAATTAGCTTTAAAAGTAATCATTGTACCATTTCCTATGGTTGCTTTTTTTTTGTTATGAGGTCTAATTAAGTATAATTCTATTTTTTTAGGAGTTTCTTTTTTAGCATAACCATAATATCGATTATGAGATAAAACTTTTTTAATTTTTAGGGGTTTTAAAATTTTATTATAAAATGCAGATGATTTTTTTAAATTATTTGTCCCAATGGTAATAAAAGCAAACATAATTTAGAGATTGGTAGCCTCGGCCGGACTTGAACCGGCACTCCCAAAAGGGCAAGGATTTTAAGTCCTTTGTGTCTACCATTCCACCACGAGGCCTAATTTTGGACTAATATCAAACTATAGAACTTTTTCCACCATTTAATTCAATCATCTTAGTTATATCATCAACTATTGGTTGGATAGATTTCATATCCCATGATGAAACAACTATGTTAACACCACCTGTTTTAGCTGCAAGATTAAAATATGGGTAACTACCTATTGATGCATTTGCATAATTGTTTTGAATATTTTTTAAATTTTTTGCAATTTTACTTTCGTATAAATTAGTATTAATTGTTGTAACAAGTTTTGGGTTACCTTTTTTAATTTTTTTCAATAATTCCTCAAACATAACTTTCATTATTTCTGGCACACCGGGTAAAACATAAATATTTTTTACAATAAATCCTGGTGCAGCAGTCATTGGATTTAAAATGAGCTCTGAACCAAATGGCATTTTGGCCATTCTTTGCCTACTTTCATTAAATTCACCTTTTGGATAATAATTTTGAAGAATCTCAAAAGCCATTTTATTTGTTTCATATTGTAAATTAAAGGCTTCAGATATACTTTCTGAAGTTATATCATCATGCGTTGGTCCAATTCCTCCAGTAGTAAAAACATAAGAATATTTTGAGCTATATTTTAAAACATTTTCTATTATTGTTTTTTTCTCATCCTGAATAACAATAACTTCTTCTAACTTAATACCACCTTCTAATAATTTTTTTGCAATATAATTTGAGTTTGTATCTTGAGTTCTTCCAGAAAGTATTTCATCACCAATAACAATAACTCCTGCAGTAAAAGAACTCATATGATTAATTGATATTTTCTATATATTATTTATTAATCGTAAGTAATTATTTTTTAAATGAGAAACAACAATATCCCAATACATACGAAAAAAGATTTTGAGGGCATGAGGGAGGCTGGTTCTTTAGCTGCTGATGTTCTAGATTCTTTGAGAGAAAAGATTGTTCCAGGAATAAGTACTCAAGAAATAAATGACATATGTCATGATCAAATTATTCAAAACAAAGCAATACCTGCTCCTTTAAATTATAAAGGTTTCCCAAAATCAGTTTGTACATCTGTAAATCATGTTGTTTGTCATGGAATTCCTTCAGAAAGAAAAATTCTATCTGATGGCGATTTAGTAAATGTAGATGTAACAGTTATTCTAAATGGTTGGCATGGTGATAGTTCCAGAATGTTTGTAGCAGGCAAGACAAATAAAAAAAATTATGAATTTTTAAAAATAACTTATGAATCTTTATTAATTGGTATTAGTGAAGCTAAACCTGGAAAGCATATTGGTGATATTGGAAATAAAATTCAGAAACTTGCTGAAGGAAAAGGTTATTCTGTAGTAAGAGATTTTTGTGGTCATGGAATTGGAAAAGAATTTCATACTCCACCTAGTGTTTTACACTTTGGAGAACCAGGTGAGGGACCAATGTTAGAACCTGGAATGTTTTTAACAATTGAACCAATGATTAATTTAGGTGGGTGGCAAACAAAAATACTAAATGATGGATGGACAGCTGTAACAAAAGATAAATCTTTATCTGCTCAATTCGAGCATACAATTGGAATAACAGAAGAAGGAAATGAAATTTTTACATTGTCTAAAAATAATACATCTTTTCCAATAAAGGATGTATAAGTAAATTAAATGATACCTAGATATAATAGACCTAAAATTGAAAAGATTTGGTCATTAGAAAATAAATTTACAATTTGGACAGAGATTGAGTGTTTGATTGCAGAAAAACAAGCAATGCTCGGCATTATTCCTAAAAAAGCTTCAAAAGAAATAAGAAATAAAGCAAAATTCAATATTAAAGAAATAGAAAAAATTGAAAAAGAAACTAAACATGATGTTGTTGCTTATATTAATAATGTAAGCAAATATATTGGCGACTCATCAAAGTATTTTCATTTTGGTGTAACATCAAGTGATATTATTGATACATCATTTTCTGTACAACTTAAGCAAACCTCAGAAATAATAAGAAAAAGTTTAGCAGAATGTATTCAAAGTCTAAAAATAAAATCAAAAAAATATAAAGACACATTAATGATTGGAAGAAGTCATGGGATACATGCTGAACCTATTACTTTTGGATTAAAATTATCTTCCTTTTATTTTGAATTTAAAAGAAATTTAGAAAGACTTGATCAGGCAGTCAACGGAGTATCTGTTTGTGCTATTTCTGGACCTGTTGGAACTTTTAATTCTATAGACCCACGAGTTCAAGATTATGTAGCAAAAAAACTTAAACTAAATTCTGAAGATGTATCTACTCAAATAATTCCAAGAGACAGGCATGCGTATTTTTTCTCAGTACTAGGAATTTTAGCATCTTCTATTGAGAGATTTGCTGTGGAAATTCGAAATCTACAAAAAACAGAGGTATTAGAAGTTGAAGAAAGTTTTTCTTCTAAGCAAAAAGGTTCTTCCGCAATGCCTCACAAACGCAATCCGGTATTAAGTGAGAATTTAACAGGTATTTCACGATATATTAGAAGTGGTGTAATGCCTTCACTAGAAAATGTTGTACTTTGGCATGAGAGAGATATTAGTCATTCAAGTGTTGAAAGAATTATGACTCCAGATATTACAATTGCAACTGATTTTGCATTAAATCGTTTAAATGGGATTATAAAGAATTTAAAAGTCTATCCAAAAAATATGTTGAAAAATTTGAATATGCTTGGAGGCTTACATAGAACTCACAATATTATGTTAAAATTAATTGAAAAAGGACTGAAAAGACAACAAGCTTATAAAATTGTTCAAGAAAGTGCCATGGAATCATGGAATAATAATAAGAATTTTTCACAAGTTTTTCAAAAAAATAAAGAATTAAATAAAATATTAAATTCAAAAGAAATCGTGAAAATCATTAAAGATGATAATGATCTAAAGAAAATAGATTGGATTTTTAAAAATAAAATTAAATAGTCTTTATTTTTAATAATATTTGAACTATTTTATAGTTATGCCAATGACTGTTGAACAAATTAAGAAATTTATTAAAGAAGCTATACCAGATGCAACTGTTGAAATTGAAGATCTTAAAGGAGATGGTGATCATTACAGTGCTACAGTAACGTCAAAATCTTTTTCTGGAAAAACAAGAGTAGAACAACATAAGATGGTTTATGATGCTTTTAATGGTAAAATGGGTAGTGATTTGCACGCACTTAAGCTAAAAACTGTATCGGAGTAAAAATGAATAATAACGACCATGTATCTCAAAATATAGAAAATGAAATTAACTCTAATGATGTAATGCTTTTCATGAAGGGTACCCCCGTATTTCCAATGTGTGGATTTTCTGCAAGAGTAGTTGAAATATTAAATAAAGTAGGTGTTAAATTTGGAAGTTTGAATGTGTTAGAGAGTGATGAAATGAGAGAAGGTATTAAAATATATTCTAATTGGCCAACCATACCACAACTTTATGTAAAGAAAGAATTTATAGGTGGGTGTGATATCATTACTGAAATGTTTGAAAGTGGTGAATTATTAGAATTATTCAATACAAATGGAATAGACGTAAATCCGTCCTAGTTTGTTAAATAATAAATTTTCTAAAGGTGTAATATTTTCCTGTATTGCAGCAATTTTTTGGGGCCTTCCACAACCCCTTTTTTTTAATGAATTAAATCACGTTGAGACTATTGAAGTTGTAGCTCATAGAGGTTTCTGGTCATTTATCTTTTTATTTTTATTATTAATTTTAATTTCAAACTTAAGTGATATTATTGAAATATTTAAATCTAGAAAAAAAATTTTTATTTTAACAATTACAGCTTTTCTTATTGCAGGTAACTGGGCAGGTTTTATTTATTCTGTAGGACAAGAAAGAGTTCAGGATGCATCAATGGGTTACTTTATTACTCCAATGATAAGTATTGTTCTTGGTTATTTTTTTTTAAATGAGAAAATAACTAAGCCTAAATTTGCATCTGTATGTCTTATGTTTTCAGGTATATTATTCTTATTTATTAATTTAAATCAATTTCCATTACTAATAATTTGGATTGGAACCTCATGGGCAATATATGGATTATTAAGAAAACAAGTTAATGTTAATCCTTCAATTGGCTTACTATATGAGACTTTCATAATATCTTTAATATCTATCCCATACTTAGTTTATTTATTTTGGCAAAATGCAAATAGTATCTTAAGTATTGATTTGAAGACATCATTATTTTTAATTCTTACGGGAGCTGTAACGATTTTTCCATTATTTTTTTTTAATTTGGGTTTAAAATTTATTCAATTAGGTCTTGCTGGAGTTTTATTTTACTTAGCACCAACATTTCATTTTATAACTTCAGTATTTATTCTTAATGAAGAAATTTTACAAATTAAGCTGGTATCATTTATAATTATTTGGATTGGAATAATAATTTATATTTATGATAGTTATAAAAAAGAAATTATCTTGAGTAATACTCAATAACTAAATTAGGTTCCATAGTTACAGGATAAGGAACATCGTGAATTAGAGGTGCTCTTAAAAAACGACCTTTCAACTCTTTTACATCAACTTCTAAGTATTCTGGAATTTCTCTTTCTTGAGAACTAACTGATTCTACAATTATGTTAATCTCTTTACTTTTGTCTCTTATTGAGATTTCATCTCCATCACTAACACTATAAGATGGAATATTAACTCTTTTTCCATTAACCTTTACATGTCCATGGTTAACAAGCTGTCTTGCTGAAAAAATTGTAGGTACGAATTTCATTCTATAAACTGTAGCATCTAATCTTCTTTCCAAAAGTTCAATTAAAATCTGACTTGTATCACCTTTAATATTAGAAGCTTTTTTAAAAATATTTCTAAACTGCCTTTCAGTTAAGTCCCCATAATAAAATTTAAGTTTTTGCTTAGCAAATAACTGATTTCCATAATCTGAAAGTTTTTTTCTTTGACCTTGTACACCATGCTGACCAGGCTTTGAATTTCTTCTGTTAAAAGGGCTTTTAGGTCTACCCCAGAGGTTAACACCTAATCTTCTATCAATTTTGTATTTAGCGTTGTGTCTTTTTGTCATTACTATGAGGGGTATATAGTGATTTAAAGTACTATGTCAAATTTAATATACTCAATTTTTGGCTTATTTATTAAGTTTTTTTGTAATTCCCCATAAAGTCTGTAATTCTTTCTTTGTGAGAGGGATTTTTGTGAAAATGCTATAAATATTATTTTTCATACTTTCTTTTTTTTCATTTGGAGTAAAAAATTTTTTATTTTCAAGTTTCTCAATCATATAATTTAAGAACTTAGATAATTGATATTTACTAATATTATCCTTTTCAATTGAAGCTGAATTAGTGATTTTAAAATTATTCAATTCAAATAATTTATGACTTAAAACAGTAACTGCATGAGAAAGGTTTAATGAATTATTTTTACTACTTGTTTCAATAGTAAAAATAATATCAGATAATCTCAAATCCTCATTTGAAAGTCCTGAATTTTCAGGACCAAAAAGTATTGCTGTTTTTTTATTAACAATAATTTTTCTTTTAATAAATTTAAAATCGTTAGTAGAATTTTTTTCCAAATATCTTTTTCTATTAGTCGTGGCCACAACATAAGAAAAATTAGAAAGTGCAATTTCTAAATCATCATAAACTTTAATATTCTTAATAATTTTTGTTGCTTTTTTTGCTGCATTTATTGATTTATTGTTTAACCATTTATCTCTTGGTGAAACAATAATTAGATCTTTTAAACCAAAGTTGTGCATAACACGAGCAACCATTCCAATGTTTTCAGGAAGTTGGGGTCTAACTAAAATTATGCTTGGATTTTTTGGAGTCAATTTTTATTCTTTAAATCATTTAATAGCTTAAAAGTAATGCTATCAAAAATAGCGCTATAAGATGCATCAATAATATTTGGAGATACGCCTATAGTTGTCCAATGTGTATTAGTGGAATCAGATGATTCAATTAAAACTCTTGTGATAGCGCCAGTACCTTTTTCTGATGAAAGAATCATAACTTTGTAATCAGTCAACTTTAAATCTTTAAGATCAGGATAATAATCAATTAGGGCTTTTCTTAATGCACTATCAATAGCATTTACTGGACCATTTCCAGTGCCCACTGTCATCATATTTGAATCTTTTACTTTTAAAAATACCGTAGCCTCTGCTTCAGTAACAATTTCACCTTTAGCATTCCATCTTCTTTCATCTGTGACTCTAAATTTTTCTAAATTATAAAAATCCTCAAAATGACCAAGATGACGTCTTACTAATAGTTCAAAACTAGCTAAAGCAGTATCAAATGAATATCCTTCTGATTCTTTTTCCTTGATAATCTCTAAGATATTGTTAATTTCATTTTTAGGTAGATCAATATTAATCTTATTTAATTGATTTAATATATTAGATCTTCCTGCCTGATTTGAAATTACTACGTTTCTAGAATTACCAACAATTTCTGGTTTAATATGTTCATAAGTTGAAGAATTTTTTTCTATTGCAGATGCATGTAATCCACCTTTATGAGAGAAAGCATGGTCTCCAACATATGGAGCATTTTTTCTAGAAGGCAAGTTTAGAATATCATTTAATGTTCTAGAAATATGAATTAAATTTTTTAACTTATCTTTTGAAATATTTGTTTTATATTTTGTTTTTAGAACCAAAGATGGAATTAAGGAAATTAAATTAGTATTTCCACATCTTTCTCCTAAACCATTAATTGTTCCCTGTATCTGTCTTGCTCCAGCATTAATAGCTGCTAATGCATTTGCAACTGCATTGTCAGTATCATTGTGAGCATGTATACCAACATTTTGACCTGGTATAACTTTTACCACTTCTGAAACAATATTGTAAATTTCATCTGGAAGAGTTCCACCATTTGTATCACATAGCACAACCCATCTTGCACCAGCGTCATACGCTGCTTTAATACAATTCAATGCAAAGTCTTTATTTTCTTTAAAGCCATCAAAAAAATGTTCTGCATCAAAAATTGGCTCTTTGTTTTTATTTTTTATTGATCGAATACTATCACTGATCATTTTTAAATTTTCATCTTCGGATATCTCTAAAGCGTTTTTTACGTGAAATGATGATGATTTACCTACAATACAAACACAACTTGCGCTTGAATTAATGAGTGCATTTAATCCTGGATCGTTATCTGCACTTCTACCTGGTCTTCTTGTCATACCAAAGGCAGTCAATTTACTTTTTGAAAATTTTGTATTTCTAGAAAAAAAATCATTATCGGTAGGATTTGCTCCCGGCCATCCACCTTCAATGTAATCTATACCTAAATCATCAAGATGTTGGGATATATTCATTTTATCACTAACAGAAAAATTAACTCCTGTTGTTTGCTGACCATCTCTAAGTGTGGTATCGAATAAATATATTTTATCTTCCATAATTACTAGATCGCTAATAGAGTATAAATTAAAATTTACTAGATTTTTCCAAGTTTTTGCAAGATTTCGTCTCTATCAAATAATGGAAGTAGATATTTTAATTCGGGTCCATGAGATTTTCCTGTCAAAATTAACCTCAAAGGCATAAATAAATCTTTTCCTTTAAGCCCAGTTTTTTTGTTAATTTTTGATGTCCAATGATCCCATGTTGTTTCATCAAAAGGATCCTCGGGTAATTCATCAACTGCCGTATTAATAAAACCATCATCAATATTTAAATCTTTAGCATTATTTATTTTTGTAATTACTTCTTCCCATTCTTTAGCTTGATTAACAAATGAAATATTATTTTTAATAAAACGCCAAAAACTCTCTTTTTGAAAATTAGATTTTATATTTTTTAACTTATGACTAATCTCATTATAACTAAATAATTTAATGGTATTTTCATTAAGATTTCTTAAGGATTCAATTGAAAATTTAGCAGAAGATCTAGATAAGCTTTGAATATCAAATTTTTTTACTATTTCGTTTAAATCTTTGATTGGATCAATATTACTGCTCGAACCAATAAAAAGAAAATAATTAAGTAAAGATATATTTTCGTATCCTTCGTCTCTAAAATTTTCAATTGAAAGACTTCCAAGTCTTTTGCTAAAACCCTTACCAGTTTCATCAACTAAGAATGGATGATGAGCAAATGATGGAATAGAAGATTCAAGAGCCTTAAAAATTTGAATATGATAAGCAGTATTAGCTATGTGATCTTCCCCTCTAATAATATGCGTAATTTTTTCTTCAATATCATCAATGACTGAAGGTAAATGGTATAACAATGTTCCATCAGCTCTAATTAAAACAGGATCACTCAAATTTTTTGCATCAAATGAAACATCTCCTTTAATGATATCTTTCCAACCAATATTTTCATGATCTAATTTGAATCTCCAATGGGGTTGAATTCCAGATTCTATTTTTTTTTCTACCTCTTCATTACTTAGATTTAATGATGATCTATCATAAATAGGTGGTTTCCCAGATGATAACAAAGATTTTTTCTTTAAAGCTAATTCCTCTTCTGTTTCAAAACATGGATAAAGTCTTTTCATTTGTTTTAGAATTTGGATTTTCTCATTGTAAATATGTTGTCTAGAGGACTGATTAAAAGTGTAACTCCAATTTAATCCAAGCCATTTAAGGTCATCTTTGATACTTGTCTCAAACTCTTTAGAACTCCTATTGGCATCAGTATCATCAATTCTTAATACAAACTCACCTTGATTTTTTTGACAAAAAATCCAATTCAAAATTGCTGATCTAGCATTACCGATATGTATTTTTCCTGTAGGGCTAGGAGCGAACCTACACTTCATATTAATCTTTAGGAATTTCGCAAACGGGAATAGGCTTCATCTTATGAAGATTTGGCTTTCTAATTTTTTCGTATCTACTGTAGTATTCACTAGACTTATTTTCCATTGCTTCTTCTAATTGCTTATATGAAAGACCAAGCTGGCTTTCATCATTTCTACTATCATCCCATAAACCATCTGTCGGTGCTGCGCTAATAATATCTTTTATAACCCCAATTTCTTCGGCTAATTCCCACACTTCAGTTTTAGTACAATCTGCTATTGGCGATATATCTACGCCTCCATCACCATATTTTGTATAAAATCCAACACCAAAATCTTCAACTTTATTTCCAGTACCAACAACTATACCATTATTACTTTGGGCTATTTGGTATAGTGTTACCATTCTTAGCCTAGATCTTGAATTTGCAAAAGCTAACTCACTATCAAAATTTTGCATCGTATTTTGAAATGTTTTAAAAACATTATCTAGCTCAATTATTTTTGTTTCTACATTTGGGTAATTTTGCTCTAAAAATTCTAAATGTCTTAAACTTAAATCATGTTGTGATGAATTTTGCTTAATAGGCATTGAAACAGCTATAGTTTTTAAACCGGTTTGAGCACATAAGGTGCTAGTAAGAGCTGAGTCAACTCCTCCTGAAACTCCTATTACTAGTGTAGTAGGATTATTATTTATAGATTTGGCGTAATCTTTAATCCAATTAGAAATGTATACGATTTTATCTTTTAAATTCATAAGTAATATATAAATGTAAATTTATAAATTTGAAGATTGCTTTGAGAGCAATTTTTCTTCTTTTAAAAAATCTGATAATAAAAAAGCCAATTCTAGAGACTGCGAGGCATTTAGTCTCGGATCACAATATGTATGATATCTATTTTTTAGATCTTCATCTGTTATTTCTTGAAGACCTCCCATACATTCTGTAACATCTTGACCAGTCATTTCTAAATGGACGCCGCCTGGATATGTTCCTTCGCTTCTGTGAATTTGAAAAAATTGCTGAATTTCAGAAATTATATCTTTTAATGGCCTAGTTTTAAAACCCGTATTAGATTTGATAGTATTTCCATGCATGGGGTCACAAGTCCAAACAACATTTTTACCAGCTGAATTAACTGATCTAATTATTTTAGGTAGTATTCCACTAACTTTTTCATGACCCATTCTACATATCAGCGTTATTTTTCCAGACTCATTATTTGGATTCAACACATCTAATATCTTTAATAGTTCTTCTGTCTTTGTACTTGGACCCACTTTAATACCTATAGGATTCTCAATACCTCTTAAAAATTCAATATGTGCTCCATCAAGTTGTCGTGTTCTATCACCTACCCATAACATGTGAGCTGAAACATCGTACCACTTACCTGAAGTACTATCTATTCTTGTTAATGCTTCCTCATATTGAAGAAGTAAAGCTTCATGACTTGTAAAGAAGTCTGTTTCATTTAATTGTCTTACACTGTTTCCATTGATTCCACATGCCTCCATAAAAGATAAGCATTCGTCAATTCTAGAAGATATCTCTCTAAATTTAGCTGCATTCTCACCTTTAACAAAGTTTAGGTTCCATTGATGTATTTTATTTAAATTAGCAAACCCACCTTGAGAAAAAGCTCTTAATAGATTAAGTGTTGATGCAGACTGATTGTACGCTTGAATCAATCTATCTGGATTAGGATCTCTATCTTTTTGATTGAAGTCGATACCATTAATTATATCGCCTTTATAAGACTCAAGTTCTAAATCATTAATAACTTCTGTGGCAGATGATCTTGGCTTTGCAAATTGTCCCGCAATTCTTCCTACTTTAACAATTGGACAAGAAGCACCAAAAGTCAAAACAACAGCCATTTGTAAAATAACTTTAAATGTATCTCTAATATTATCTGGATGAAAATCTGCAAAACTTTCAGCACAATCTCCACCTTGTAATAAAAAAGCATTTCCGTTTGCAACTTCTCCAAGTTTCTTTTTTAATAATCTCGCTTCTCCAGCAAAAACTAAAGGTGGATATTTGGAAATTTCGTTTAGAGTTTTATTTAGATGATCTTCATTCTGATAATTTGGCATATGAAGAGCATCTTTATTTCTCCAACTATTTGGTGACCATTTATCGCTCATAATTTGGAAAGGCTCATAAACCCTAATATATCTTTAAACAAGGGTTATTATTTAGAGCTTTTATTTCTTAGAATTTTTAAGGCTGATCTTTCAATAGCAAGTGAATTTTTGGGAATATTTTTAGTGATAACACTACCTGCACCAATTCTAGATTTAGACTCAATTACAACTGGAGCTATGAGTGATGTGTTTGAACCTATAAATACATTATCTTTTATTATCGTTTTGTTTTTTTTCTTTCCATCATAGTTACAAGTTATTGTGCCGGCACCTATATTCACATTGTTTCCTATTTCTGAATCTCCAACATATGAAAGATGAGCAATAGAAACATTATTTCCAATTTTAGAATTTTTAATTTCAACAAAGTTACCAATCTTTGATTTTTTTCCGATTATTGTTTTTGGTCTTAATCTAGCACTTGGACCAATATGTGAATTTTCATCTATTGTAACCCCTTCTAAGTATGAATTACTTTTAATTATTGAACCTTTTTTTATAATTGTTTTTTCCTTTATTGTAACATTGCTTTCAATTGTAACAGTAGGTTCAATTTTGGAGTCATAGCTTAAATAACAAGTATTGGGTTTTAAAAAATTGACTCCATTTTTTATAAACTTTTTTAAGTATTTTTTTTGCAAGATATTTTGTACAACATTATAATCATCCAATGTATTTATGCCCAACATTGTTTCTTTGTTGCACTCAATATAATTGATAGGAATATTTTTTTTCGAAAAAATTTTGCATATATCAGGAAGATATCTTTCTTTTTTAATTTTATTTTCTTTGATATTTTTCAAATTATCAAATAATAATTTAGTATTTGCTATCAAAATACCAGAATTACATAAATTGATTTTTTTTTGTTCAGGTTTTAAATTGATTTGCTCAATTATTTCTTCAACGTAGTTGTTATTTAATAATAACCTACCATAACCATGTGGTTCTGAAGTATTAAATGCAATTAATGAAGCTTTCGCTTTACTTTTTTTAAATTTACTTACTAGTTTTCTTATATCTTTAACTTCAACTAAAGGTGTATCACCAAATAAAATTAAAATATTTTTAGATTTAACATATTTTTTAACTTGCTCAATTGCATCAGCAGTCCCTTTTTGTTTTTGTTGAACAACTAACTTTGAGGTATTTAATATTAACTTTAATTCTTCTTTGTTTTTTTCATTAGATACAACTAATATATTTTTACCAGATATTTTTTTTGCAATATTAAAAATATGTGAAACAATTGGTAACCCACATAATGGATAAACAAGCTTTGATTTACTTGCTTTAAATCTCGTACTATTACCTGCAGCAAGTATAACAGTTGTAATATCAGACATTAAGTTAGAAATTTCTTAAAATTTCGTTTCCAACATTAATTATTTCTTTTGAGGCATCTGATGTAACACTTATATCAACTACACCCCTTCCAACTGAGAATGTTTCTGCAAATAATACTTTGCTAGACAGTCGTGAGCGAGCAATTTTAGCACCAGCGTATCTTAAACGCAAAATCATTGCGTCAGTTAATTTTGCTCTTGGCATCACTCTATTAAGAATAATTATTGGATTTTTTCTTTCTTGTTTTGCAATTTTTAAAAAAGGCAGTGTAGCCATTAAGTCTACTGGACTTGGTTGTACTGGAACAAATACTCTATCAGAAGCTTTTACAACCTGCATTGTTTCAAAAGTTATAGATGGTGGGCTATCGATAATTATAAAATCATATTTTCTTTTTATTGCTTTAATTTCATCTATTAAATTCCTGATATCAAAATTTAATTGAGTTATTCCAATATCATCTTCACCATAGTAAGATTTTCTAGCTTCAAGCCAATATGATAGACTTTTTTGTGCATCAGCATCTATAACAGCTACTTTGTAACCACTATTGCTCCACAAAACTGATAAATTTGCTGAAAGAGTCGATTTACCTGAACCACCTTTTTGATTCGAAAATGCTATAACTTTTCCCATATACAAGTATTGATAATAACTATTTTAAAGATAGATGGAAACATTTTATAAAAAAATATGAAAAAAAATAAGTTAGATATTGCAAAAAATTTATTAAGCAGTGGAGAACTTGTAATATTTCCCACAGAAACAGTATTTGGTCTTGGGGCAGATGCAACAAATGATGAGGCTGTAAAATCTATTTTTAAAGTAAAAAAAAGACCACGAGCTAATCCAATTATCTGTCACTTTAAAAGTATTAAACAAATAGAGAAATATTTTTTTTTAAGTGAATTTGAAAAAAAATTAGGTTCAAAATTTTGGCCTGGTCCTCTAACTATAATATTAAAGAAAAAGGAAAATTCTAAAATATCAAAATTAGTCTCTAATAACTCAACTTTAGTTGGCTGCAGAATTCCTGGTAATAAATTAGCTAAAAAATTAATTACTTTATTTGGCCTACCTATTGCAGCTCCTAGTGCTAATCTATCAGAAAGAACTTCCGTAACCAATATTATGGATATAGACCCTATTCTAGAAAAAAAAATTTTTGTTTTAAAAGATAAACAATCAACTCACGGACTAGAATCTACAGTTGTAAGAATTGATAATAAAAATAAAATTGAAGTACTAAGATATGGGAGTATTACTGTTGAAGATTTAAACAAATTTGCAAAAGTAAAAATCAAAAAAAAATCCTCAATTTCCCCAGGTAATTTAAAAAAACACTATGCAACTTTAAAACCAATAAGAATGAATGCTAAGAAAATACTAAAAAATGAAGGTTTATTAAATTTTGGCAATAATAAATTAAGGTCTAAAATAATTAATTTAAATTTGAGTAATAAAAAAAATTTAAACGAAGCAGCAAAAAATTTTTATCATTATCTCCATAAATTAGATCAAAGCAGATGCAAAAAAATTGCTGTAGTAGAAATACCTGATAAAGGACTTGGCAAAACTTTAAATGACAGATTAAGAAGAGCAATTAAGTAATTACAATCTATTTAAATAATCCATTAACCTATAATAAATAATAGCTGAGGAATACAACGGTCTTCTAAACATGTTGCCACCTGGAATTTTAAAATGATTAATTTTCTCAAACATATCAAAATTATTTGATTTATTTAAAATTTTTTCAGCTACCATTTTTCCTCCCATAATACTCATGGCTAGTCCATGTCCAGAGTAAGCATGAGCATAATATAACTTTTGATTCATTATAGTTCCAAAAATAGGCAATCTATTAACTGATATTGCCAGGGTACCTCCCCAGGAAAACTCAATTTTAAATTTTTTTAATTCAGGAAAAACTTTATACATTCGTTTAGAGACAAAACTCTTTGCATCTTTTACAAAATGAGATGTAATTGTTTCCGGTCCTCCAAAAAGAAGTCTGTAGTCTTCTGAAAATCTATAATAATCAATCATAAATCTAGAATCTATTACACCACAATTTCTTTTGATTAATTTACTTGCCAGATCTTTTCCAAGAGGTTCAGTTGCAATAATATAATTATTTATAGGCATAAAATAATTTCTTTTTGACCCTAAAAGATTATCAAGATAACCATTGCAACCAATAATTACTTTCTTCGCTTTAATAATATTTTTTCTAGAATGAATTATAACTTCTTTTTGATTATCAACAATTTTATCAGCTGGAGAATTTTCAAATATATTTATACCATTTGCTAAACACTGTTCTGCTAAGCCATATGTCAGTTTTAATGGATTTAAATGATAAGAATCCTTTAAAAGCATTCCAGAAAAATATCTGTCACTATTAATTTCATCTCTTATAGAACTATAGTCAAAGTATTCATAATTATTATAATTATAATTCTTCTGCATATGCTCAATTTCATCTTGAAAATATTTATAATCTTTTTTTGTGTTGCCTACATGAAGAACACCTTGTCTAAGAGCACAATCAATTTTATATTTTTCAATTAAATTAACTACATTTGAAACAGCATCTAATCCAATTTTCCAAAAAAATTTTGCTTTTTCAATACCAAATTTTTTTTCTAAGTAGAATTGATCTTTTCTCATTCCAATTCCTAGTTGACCACCATTCCTACCAGATGCTCCAGATCCAACTTTATTTGCTTCCAAAATCGTTATTGATAAACCTTGATTAGATAAATTTAATGCTGAAGAAATACCTGTTAACCCACCTCCAATAATACATACATCAGTTGAAATATTCTCATTTAATTTACTTTGATTAGGAAAACTAGGTGCTGAAAATTTATAAAAACTCTCTTTTTCATTATCATGTTGATTAAAGGTCCTTTTTTTTGTAGTAAACATTAACTTATCTTTAATGGTTTAATAATAATTAGTAAACAAACAGTCTCAATATGATTGAAAAATTTCAAAATTGGTTTCATGAACACTCTATTACAGAAGTTGAATGTTTAGTTCCAGATCTTGGAGGTATAGCAAGGGGAAAAATTTTACCAACTAATAAATTTTTAAAAGGACTAGAAGATGAAAGTCACAGATTGCCACAGTCAACTTTTATTCAAACGATATCAGGAGATTATGCAACTGAGGACTCTGCCGGTGCTTTACCAAGAAGTGTTTACAATCCAACTGACATTGATGTAATTTTAAAACCAGATTTTGATACAATGAGAGTAGTGCCATGGTACGATGACCCTACAGCACAAATTATCTGTGATGCAATAAATCTTAACGGAGATGATGTTATAAATTCTAGTAGGAATGCTCTAAAAAATATTCTCAAACTTTATAAAAAAGATAAATTAACTCCAATTGTTTCACCAGAGTTAGAATTTTATTTAGTCAAACCTAATGCTGACTCAGATTATCCCCTTGAAGTGCCAGTTGGTCAATCAGGTAGACAAGAAACAGGTAAGCAAGCCTTGGGTATAGATGCTGTTAACGAATTTGATCATCTTTTTGAAGATGTATATAATTATTGTGAAGCACAAAATATTGAAATTGATACTATTAACCATGAATCTGGTTCAGCTCAGATGGAAATTAATTTTCAGCATGGTGATCCTTTAGATCTAGCAGACCAGGTATTTTTATTTAAAAGAACTCTAAGACAGTCGGCTTTGAAACATAAACTTCATGCAACATTTATGGCAAAACCTATGGAGAACCAACCTGGAAGCGCAATGCATATACATCAATCGATATATAATGAAAAAAATAAAAATATTTTTTTTAATAAATCATCTAAAATTTCAAAAAAAATGAAAAATTATTTAGGTGGGTTGGAAAAATATACTCCATTATTAATGCCTATATACGCTCCAAATATAAATTCATTTAGAAGATTGTTTGCAACTTGGGGTGCTCCTAAAAATGTTAAATGGGGAATAGGTAATAGAAGTTGTGGTTTTAGAATTCCATCAATAGAGGAAAGGAATATACGTATTGAAAATAGAATTCCTGGTTCTGATACAAATCCATATCTAGTTTTTGCAGCTAATTTAGCTTCAGGATATTTAGGAATGAAAAATAATTTAAAACCAAATCCAGAAACTAAAGATAGTGCATTTAAAGATAAAAATTCTAATCTACCTAAAAATATGGATGAATCGTTAACTCTCTTTGAAAATGATGAAGATATAAAATCCATATTTAATGAAAAATTTGTAAGGTCGATTGCTGCGATTAGAAGAGTTGAGTATCAAGCTTATTTATCAGTAATAAGTTCTTGGGAGCGAGAATATTTATTACTTAATGTTTAAATTTTTTATTAAAATAAAAATAAAATAAACCAATTATTATTAAAGCAAACATTAAAATTGCTGATAATGCGTTTACTTCTGGACTCAGTCCTAATCTAACTTTAGAAAAAACTACAATTGGCAATGTGTTAGCTCCAGGCCCAGTGGTAAAACTCGCAACAACTAGATCATCTAAAGAAATTGTAAAAGCTAATAACCAACCAGCAATAATAGAAGGTAAAATTATTGGTAAAGTTATCTTATAGAGTACCTTGGTATAATTATAGCCTAGATCCATCGCAGCTTCCTCAATATTTTTGTTAAAGTCAGTTAATCTTGCTTGAATAATAATTGCGACAAAAGCAATACAAAAAGTAACGTGCGATATAAAAATAGTTAATTGTCCTCTAGATGATGGAAATCCAATTACATTATTTAAGCTTATAAAAAAAAGTAACATTGAAAGACCTAAAATTAATTCTGGTAAAACCAAAGGTGTTGAAGAAAGAAAAATATAAAATGATTTAAAAGGAATTTTTCTTATTCTTACAAGTGAATATCCAATCATAACTCCTAAAATTGTAGCAAAAGTTGCAGACAAAGCTGCAATTTTAATACTAATAATAAATGCCTCAATTATTTGTTCATTATTAAATAATTCATTGTACCATCTTAAAGAAAATCCTTTCCAAACCATTACTCTCTTATTTTCATTAAATGAGTAAAAAATTAAAACTAAAATTGGGAAATATAAAAAAAATAAACCTAAAAAAATAACTGTACTTTTGATTAGACTAGATTTCATTTTTTTGACTCCAACGAGAATAAAGTATTTGAAAAATAACAATTGGCAAAACCAAAATAATAATTCCACTAAAAGCTAAAGCACTAGCACCTGGCCAATTTCTATTAACAAAGAATTCTTCCCATAATATTTTTCCATAATACAATCTATCACTACCACCTAACATTTCAGGTATAATAAATTCTCCAACAACAGGTATAAAAACTAATAAAGATCCAGCAACAATTCCTGGAACAGACAAAGGAAGAATAACTTTAAAAAAGGTTTTAATACGATTTAGTCCTAAATCTTTTGATGCTTCAATTAAATTTAAATCAAATTTATTTAAGTATCCATAGAGTGGTAAAATCATCAAAGGTAAATAAGTGTATACAATTCCCATGATGACAGCATATTGATTGTATAATAATTGAAGTGGTTCTGATGTTATGCCTAGGTTTAGAAGTATTAAATTTAAAATTCCATTATTCTGTAAAATTATTTTCCATGCGTATACTCTTAATAAAAATGATGACCAAAATGGAATAACTACTAAAACTAATAGCATATTTCTTAATCTGATATTTGAAGTCGCAATAAAAAAAGCTAATGGAAACCCAATAAGTAAACAAAAAAAAGTAGATATTAGAGCTAGTATCAAAGAGTTTACAAAAGATCCAATGTAGTAATAATCACTAAATATATAAACATAGTTTTCATATGTAGTATTGATCTTAAATCCATTATCAAAAAGAAAAATATCTTGATAAGGAGGCATCCCCCATTCTGATACAGAAATTGATATTTTAAAAATTATAGCTAATGGTATAAAAAAAAATAGAACAAGCCAAAAATATGGACTAAAAATAAAATATTTTTCAAATAATTTATTTTTCAATTAATCCTCTAAAACCTTAATTGATTCACTTTCCCAACTACAAATGACTTTCTCCCCTTTTGGGAAATTATAATTTGAGTTGGAGTTAAAATTCTGATCTAAAACTGAAATTATCATATTTTTAATTTTAATTTCATAACGTGTAAAGCTTCCCAAATATGATTTTTCTAAAATTTCTCCACTAAAGGAATTAAATGAACTTGTTTTCAAATTATTTATTGATTGTATTTTTATTTTCTCTGGTCTTAGTAAAATATTAGTTTTTGTATTTTGTAATTCTTTGTTTAATTTAAAATTTATATCTAAATCATCAGAATAAAAATTTTCATCTTTCTTATAAATCTCAATTATATTTGCAATTCCTATAAAATTGGCAGTATAAAGACTTTTAGGATTTTCATAAATCTCTTCAGGGCTAGAACATTCCAAAATAAGACCATTCTTCATTATTGCCATTCTATCAGATAAAGACATTGCTTCTTCCTGATCATGGGTAACGAAAACAAATGTAACTTTTAGTTTCTTTTGGAGTGTTGTTAACTCTAATTGCGTTTTTGATCTTAGTTTTTTATCTAGTGCTGCAAGAGGCTCATCTAATAATAATAACTTAGGTTTTTTTATTAAGCACCTCCCAAGGGCAACTCGTTGCTGCTCTCCACCTGATAGTTGCTTAATTCTTCTATTTAATAAATGTTCAATAGATAAAAGTTCGGCAATATTTCTTACATTTATTTCAATTTCTTTTTGGGTAAAATTTTCTTTTATTCCAAAAGCTAAATTATTAAATACATTTAAGTGAGGAAATAGAGCATACGATTGAAACATATAGTTTAATGGTCTATTAAAAGGTTCAAGGTTTGTTATGTCCGTTCCGTCGAGTATTACACGTCCTGTATCTGGCTTCTCAAATCCACCTAGTATTCTTAGTAAGGTAGTTTTGCCTGAACCCGAAGAGCCTAAGAGACCAAAAAATTCAGATTTTGAAATATTTAAATTAATATTTTCTAAAACTTTGTTATCTCCAAAGGATTTAGAAATATTTTCAATTACAAGGAAATTATTGTCCATCTTAAATCAGCACTAATATTAATATATTAGTGCTGAAATGAAGTATATTTTTTAATTTGATTTAAATTTATTAAAATATTTAGTTGATAATTGTGCTTTTTTAGGTGAGTCAGCAGTATCAGCAAATAGCATACTTAAAGTTGCTTCATCTGGATAAATAGCTGGATCTCCTAAAATTTCTGGATCAACTAGCTCATTAGCTGCTTTGTTTGGATTAGAATACCAAACATAATTTGTAATATCTGCAGCAACTTCTGGGCGCAAAATATAATTTATAAACTTATGTGCATTTAAAACATTTTTTGCATCAGCTGGAATTGCCATCATATCAAACCAAATTACAGTTCCCTCTGAAGGAATTGAATACCAAACTGGTTCTATTTCTTCATAAGCAGCAATAAAAACATCGCCTGACCATCCCATAGCTAGACAAATTTCACCATTAGCAAGATCATCAATATATTGAGAGGAATCAAAATACCTAATGAAAGGTCTAATTTCCTGCAACATTGAAAGAGCAGCCTTATAATCATTTTCGTCTTCAGTGTTAGGATCTTTACCTACATATTTTAAGGCAATTTCCATTACTTCAGATGGTGCATCTAACATTGCTATACCACAATCTTCATATTTAGAGGCTATAGCTGGGTCAAATAAAACACTCCAACTAGTAACCTCATCTTCATCAACTTTATCAGTATTGTAACCAATACCAGTTGTGCCATACATATAATTTACTGAATACTGACCACCTGGATCATGTGCATCTATCTTTGATAAAACTTCTGGATCTAAATTTCCTAAGTTTGATAATTCAGATTTATCAAGTTTTTGAAAAACTCCAGCCTTGATTTGGTTTTCTAAAAAAGAACCAGAAGGTACGACAATATCATAGCCAGACCCACCAGCTAAAAGTTTAGCTTCAAGAACCTCATTTGAATCAAAAACGTCATAAGTTACATCAATGCCAAATTCATTTTCAAAATTTTCAATTGTATCTTCGGCAATATAGTCAGACCAATTGTAAATAAATAGTTCTTCTTTAGCCTGAGCTGAAAAAGAAATTAAAACTAATAGAGATATAAAATACTTAAGCATTATTCCCCTCCTAAATAAAAATTACATTAAATAAAATAAATTAAAAATCGAGAATTTTTTTATATAGATCTGGCCTTCTGTCTCTAAAGTTACCCCATAATTTTCTATATTCTCTTGAAATTAACAAATCTAAAGTCGCAGTTATTATTCCCTCATCCCTATCATTCATACGATTTATTATATTTCCAAGATGATCCAGTATAAAAGAATTACCATAAAAATTTAATTCAATATCAGCTTCGACCTCCTTCCCTATTCTATTCGAAGTTATTATAGGGATTTGATTTGCAGCAGCATGTCCTACCATTGTATTAATCCAATGATCCTTTGAATTTAATTCAGGCATGTGCGGCTCAGAGCCAATTGCTGATGGGTATAAAATTAAATCTGCACCTTTCAACGTTAGTATTCTTGCACATTCAGGAAACCACTGATCCCAACAAATTGCACAGCCAACTTTTGCCAGAGGGGTGTCAAAAACCATAAAACCTGTCTTGCCTTTTTCAAAATAATACTTCTCATTATATCCAGGCCCTTCAGGGATGTGAGATTTATTGTAAACTTCACTTAATTTACCAAAAGAATCAATCATAACTAGAGAATTAAAAAACTTATTTTCTTTTTTTTGAAAAAAACTAATTGGTAATGAAATCTTTTTATCTTTACAAATATTAGCTAATTTTTCGAACATTGGATGGGAAGGAAAATCAATTGCTAGATCAAAAAATTGATCATTTTTTGTTGAACAAAAATAATAATCTTGGAATAATTCTTGCAGAAGTAAAATATCAACATTTTCATTTGAAGCTTTTTCAACTAAACTAATTGCTTTATTTAAATTAGCTTCAAAGTCTCCTTTAAGAGTCTTAAATTGTGATGTTGCTACTTTTACTTTCATATTTTTGGCACATTCATTGTTATACAATGAATATTTCCTCCACCATAATTTATATTTTCTGTTTCCAACATCATAATTTCTCGATTTGGGAATAACTTTTCAAAAATTAATTTTACCTCATTGTCTTCCTTAACATTGAATTTAGGTAAGATAATTTTATTTTTACTGAAATAGAAATTTATATATGAGCTAATAATATTCTTATTATTAATCTTTTTTCTTGTAGGTAAAGGAACTTCAATCAAATCAAATCTCTGATTAGTATCTTTAAAAAATTTAATAAGATCAGCTTTGTTTTTTTCTAATATTTCATAATTAGGATCTAATTTGTGAGTTTTAGCAATTAAATATTTATTTTTACCTATCGGGCATAATAAATTATCTACATGACCATCTGTGTCATCCTCCATTAGTCCATTTTCAAATAAAAAAATATAATTTAAGTCAAACAAGAGCTTTAATTCTTTAATAATATACTCACTATTATGTTTTTGTTTTCTATTTTTATTAAATATTACATTTTTAGTGCTAAATAAATTTTTTTTATCATCATAAGTTATTGCTCCTCCTTCAATGACTAAGTCAGAAGTTATCGTTGGGATATTTAAATAGCTTGAAATAAATTTTGATATTTTATTATCATTTAAATAATCTGGATACTTTCCATAACCATTAAATTCAAAACTAATTGATTTTAATTTTTTATCTTCGTTATAAAAAATTGGTGCAATATCTCGCATCCAAGAATCATCTAATTTACATTCTATAATATCTATATTTTTATGATCAGTTTTATTTTGAATTTCATTTATGTCTTCTTTATTTGACAAAACAATAACATGCTCAGTTTTTGCAATTTCATTAATTACATTTGCAACTTCATCTCTGGCCTTATTAATAAATTTACCATAAAGATCTTTATTACACGGCCAAGCAATCAAACAATATTGGTGCTCATACCATTCAGGAATTAGTTTCATAAAATTTAAAAATATGTATAATTATTTCATGTCTAAAGATGAAGTAAAATTCACTGAAATGAAGCATGGTGATAAAGAGGATTATGAACTTCTTGCTAATTTTGAAGATAAATTTATTGAAGGTACAGCTGATAGAATAGTAAGAGTGCTAGAAAGTTTAGACAACTCTTTAGGGGGCTATAAGGTATCTAGATTAGAACATTCTCTTCAAACTGCATCAAGGGCGTTACGTGAACAAGCTTCTGAAGAAATGGTGGTAGCTTCCTTATTGCATGATATAGGTGATGAAATTGCACCTCTTAATCATTCTGAACTTGCAGCTGCAGTATTAAAACCCTTTGTGTCTGAAAAAACAAGATGGATTGTAGAACAACACGGTTTATTTCAAGCCTACTACTATAATCATTATTATGGAAAAGATAGAAATCTAAGAGATAAATTCAAAGGTCATGAATTCTTTAAAGACACTATAGATTTTTGTGAAAGATGGGATCAAGCATCATTTGATCCAAATTATGATACAATTCCTTTAAAAGAATTTGTTCCAATGGTTCAAAGAATATTCAATAGAACACCTTATAGAAATTTATAATTATTTTTTTAGCTTATTGATTAGTGTAAGGTTACCTGGATCAAAATTATTTTTATTTTCTTGAATAAATTTATCTATATCTTTTTGCTTTTCTAATTCTAATTCAGAAACTTTTCTAACATTTAAATCAACATACAAAGAACAAACCTCTGTTGTTGCTGCTCTATAACCTTCAAGTTTATGTGTCATTTCTAATTTATAAATTAATCTTTTTTTATCCCTATCAAGAAATAATAAATTAATATCTACTTCATCACCCTCCTTCACTTCTTTGTCATAAGTTGTGTGTGACTCTACGGCAAAAGTAGTTTTCTTCTCTGTTTTTGCAGAAGTTTCACCCATATTAAATTTTTGTAAAAGAACTTCCCATCCAGCATCAAAAAGATGAATATAAAATGCCAAATTCATATGACCATTGTAATCGGTCCATTCTTTTTTTACTCTTCCTGAATTTAAATATATCTTCATTGTTTTTCTTTATTAATTCAAAAAATATAGTAGTTTAAAATAATGAATAATGAAGTAATAATTTCGTGTGCTGTAACAGGATCTGGTGATACAGCAGGTAAACATCCTGAATTACCTATAACACCAAAACAAATTGCTGATGCTTCAATTGAAGCTGCCAAAGCGGGTGCAGCAATAGCTCATGTACATGTAAGAGAACTTGATGGCAAACCTTCTAGGAATTTAAGTTATTATAAAGAAGTGGCAGATAGAATTCGCTCCTCTGAAACTGATGTAGTTTTAAATTTTACTACAGGTATGGGTGGTGATTTTGAAGTGGGAACAGGTAAAGATCCTTTAAATCCAGTGGGAGCAAATACTGATATGATCGATGCATTAAGCAGATTAGAACATGTTGAAGAGTTATTGCCTGAAATTTGTACTTTAGACTGCGGCTCACTAAATTTTGGTGACTCAAACATGACTTTTATTCATACACCGATACAACTAAGAACTGCAGCAAAAAAAATGCAGGAGCTTGGAGTGAAACCAGAAATGGAAGCTTTTGAAATGGGTCATTTATGGTTTGCTAACCAACTTTATAAAGAAGGTTTAATTGATGGCCCTCCTTTTTATCAAATATGCCTTGGCATACCTTGGGGATCACCAGCAACAACGAGCGCAATGAAAGCTATGGCTGAAATGATACCTCCTGAAGGTGTTTGGTCTGGGTTTGGAATAGGAAGATCACAAATGCCTATGGCTGCACAGGCAGTTATTTTGGGAGGAAATGTTCGTGTGGGACTTGAAGACAATCTTTATTTAAAAAAAGGAGTTTTTGCATCAAATGCACAGTTGGTTGAAAAGGCAAGATGTATTGTTGAAGATATGGGAGCTTCTATTTTATCACCTCAACAGACTAGAGAGAAATTAAAACTAAAAAAACATTTTTAATTTGAAAAATATTGCTGTCATTGGAACTGGTGTAATTGGTACTGGCTGGATACTTAGATTTCTCGCTAATGGTATAAGAGTCAAAGCATTTGATAAAAATTCTCAGCAATTGCATTTTCTAAAAGAAGAAATAACAAGAACAAACTTAATTATAAAGAAATTATATAATACAAAAATCAATTACAAAAATTTGGAAATCGTAGACAATATTGAAGAAGCAGTAAAAAATGTAGATTTAATTCAAGAAAATGTACCCGAACGATTAACTTTAAAAAAAGATGTTATAAAAAATATAAGTAAATATTCACCCTCAAATTCAATAATTGCTTCAAGTTCATCTGGTTTACTTCCATCAGATTTACAATCAAATTGTATTAATCCAAAAAGGTTAATCATAGCTCATCCATTTAACCCTGTATATATTATCCCTTTGGTTGAAATTGTAAAAGGTAAAAAAACTACAAATTTATATCTTAATAAAGCAAAAAAATTTTATCAAAAAATTAAAATGAAAACATTATTGGTAGAAAAAGAATTACCGGGCTTTTTATCTGATAGATTGCAAGAAGCTTTGTGGAGAGAGGGTTTACATATTATAAATGATGGATATGCTTCTACAAAAGATTTAGATGAAGCAATAACTTATGGTCCTGGTATGAGATGGGCTCTAATGGGAACTTTTTTGACATTTCACTTAGCGGGAGGAGAAATGGGTATGAAACATATGCTAGATCAGTTTGGACCAGCATTGAAGCTTCCATGGACTAAACTCAAATCTCCAAAACTAACAAAAAAACTTAAAGAAAAAATCATAAAAGGCACAAAAAAACAATCAAAGAATCATTCTATAAAAGATTTAAGTAACATAAGAGATAATTTCTTAATAGATTTGCTAGAATTAAAGAAAAAATATAAATTATAATTATGACAATAATCTCAAAATATGTAGCTTTAAAAAATTATATACCAACTGGGTTACCTAAAGAAGAAGATTTTGAAATTAAATCTAAAACTTTAGAATTAGATGAAACAAATAATATTCATGTTCTTAATTCATGGATATCTGTTGATCCGTATATGAGAGCAAGGATGACAGAACGTAAAAATTATAAACCACCCTTTTTATTAGGCGAGGAAATGGAAGGTTATGCAATTGGGTCAGTCCAAAAATCAAAAGATTCACAATTTAAAGAAGGAGATGTTGTTTTCAGTAATTTTGGAATGAGAGATAACTTCGTATGCAAAGGCGGTGATTTAAAAAAAATAAAAAATTCCAATCTTCCATTGCAAACTTATCTTGGGCCTTTAGGAATGACAGGGCAAACTGCATATATTGGTCTTTTTAATCATGGGAATATACAAAAAGGACAAAGTATTCTTGTATCTTCAGCAGGTGGAAGTGTTGGTTCAACAGTTTGTCAAATTGCAAAAAATTTAGGATGCAAAGTATATGCTAGTACTGGATCAGATGAAAAAGTTGATTGGTTAAAAAATGAATTAAATGTTGATGTAGCATTTAATTATAAAAAAATTGATAACCTTGTTGTTTACTTAAAAGAAATTTGTCCTGAAGGATTTGACTTATACTTTGATAATGTAGGAGGTGATTTTTTAGAGTCTGCAATTTTTCGAATGAAAAATTTTGGAAGAATTATAATTTGTGGAAGAATATCTCAAATGAATTCAACTTCTGCACCTGCTGGACTAAAAAATATGGCTCACGTATTAGTAAAAAGATTAACTATAAAAGGTTTTTTAATTTTTGATCATGAAAATGATAATGAGCCTTTTGAAACTGATATGCGAAATTGGCTATCTGAAGGAAAAATAAAGTTTAAAGAAACAATTTATGAAAATATAGAAAATGCTCCAAAAGCATTTATAGATCTACTGAATGGTAAAAATTTAGGTAAAATGTTAGTTAAAATTTAGCTAAATTGTAACGTATGGTGATGTTCCTCGATATTTAATATCTAATTTAAGTTCTTTATCAATTGGAGGAAAAGCTCTTTGCTGACATTCCACTCTAGGACATATCCTACAAGAAACTCCAATTGGCATTTGTAATTTTTTATTATTTAAATCAATTCCTTCAGAATAAATTAGATCTTTAGCGTATTTCATATCACAACCTAAACCAATCGAAACAAAGCTTTTAGGCATTCCATGTTTTTCAATTCCTTTCTCAAAAGCTCTTGCGATACAAAAATATACTCGTCCATCTGGCATTTTAGATATTTGAGGATGAATTTTTCCAGGATTTAAAAAAGCAGTATACACATTCCATCTAGGACAAGAACCTCCATGTCTTGGTATATGAATACCAGATAAAGAAAATCGCTTTGAGACATTTCCAGCAATATCTGTTTTTAAAAAATGAAATGGCACTCCTTCGTTTCCAGGTCTTTGAAGATTTGTTAATCTATGTGTAACTTGTTCAAAACTACAAGCATAATGATGCATCAAAATTTCTACATCATATTTATGTAATTTAGCACTCTTTAAAAAATCGTTATAAGGCATCATAAAAGCAGCAGCATAATAATTTAGTAAAGATAGTTTAAGCAAAGGTTCTACTTCTTCTGATTCGACGTTATTATCTTTAATAACTTTATTGATAACATCATTAGCCTCTAAATAAGCAACTTGTGATGCTAAATGAAAATTTCTTGATGTATAAGTTAACATTTCAGAAAGATAAAAAATCTTTGAATTTTCATCAAATCTTTTAACTATTTTTTCATCTTCGTTTATGGTTACTATTTTAACTTCAATTCCATGTTTTTCTTTAAGATAAAGTGATAATTTAGATCCAGAACCAATGTTAGGTCCAGTTTCAAGACCTATTTCTTTTCTTAGATTTTCAGAACTTACTTCTAAATCATGAAAGTAATTTTTATTTTCTTGAAGAATATCTGAAACGATTTCTACAGGCAGTCTTGTTGGTTTTTCAATTTGATTTGCATTGACATCCATCGTTTCAAGTCGATTTTGCATATCTTCTTTAAAACTTTTAAAAGAATCATTTATTGTCAGTAAAGCTTTAGCTATGTTAGGATTTGAACCAATAAAGTCACTTGTGTCGTGATTGGTTATCTTTAAATCATCAAAAATCTCATTGCTTAAAACATCCATTACATCTGAAAGAAGTCGTTTGCTAGATTCTGTTGAGAAGTCTTTAATTGATAAATCTAATTTATCAGCTGCTTTAATTAGTAAGGAAAGTGGTATTTTTCTTTTTCCACTTTCAATTAAATTTAAATAACTAGGAGATATGCCAATAGTTTTTGATAATTCAGCTTGTGAAAAACCTTTACTTATCCTTTGTTTTTTTAACCTTGGGCCAAAATTTATGTCAGATTCAATATTCATTTACAAAATTTACAAAAATAATAAATTCAAAGTAATTTTCTTTACATTAAAACTAAGAAAAACTCTAGTTTTTTTTTATTTTATTATGTATTTGTAAAATCTGTAAATATGAACAGTAAATTAACAGAAAATATTAATAACCAAAAAGAAAGCCTAGAGCAGAGTTCTATTGAGAATAAGGTTCTTGAAGGATCTATAGACTCAAATTATGACCTTAATCTTGCTGATGGTATCGAAGCATACTACAGCGAAAGATACGGTTGGACTCTTAGAAGAAAAACGATCTAATTAAATTAGATTTTATCTCTCTAACTAACGGTACTATTTATTTGGTCGTAAGCTTTTTCAGCAATCATAATAGTTGTTGCATTTAAATTAGCACTAACAATATCTGGCATTACAGAAGCATCAATAACTCTTAAATTTTGAATTCCATGAACCCTTAGGTCTTGGTCTACAACTGAAGTTTTGTCTTCACCCATTTTATTTGTGCATGACGGATGATACGCAGATTCAGATGTATTTTTAATAACTTCATCTAATTCATTTTGATTAGATACATTCTTCCCAGGCCTAATTTCTGTGCCAACATATTCTTTAAGTGCTTTTTGAGACAAAATTTTTTTAGCAATTCCTACACCTTCTCTCATTTGTTTTAAATCGTCTTCATGCTTAAGATAATTAAATTGTATTTTAGGATCATCTTTATAGTTATTTGTTTTAATTTTAACAAACCCCCTACTTTTTGGTCTATTTGGACAAACATGAAATTGAAAAGCTTCAAAATTAGGATTTTCTAAACCATGATTAATAACTAAGTAGGGAAAAAAATGAAATTGTAGGTTTGGGTGATTATATGATTTCTCAGACTTAACAAAACCTCCTAACTCTAAGTGTGAGTTTGCTAACCTACCTTTTTTAAATAAAAACCATTTTGATCCTTCTATTGCTTGATAGAGAAAATTTGTTGCTAAAGAATGTAATGTTTCATTTTTTTTAGATTTATATTGAATATACATCTCTAAATGATCTTGTAAATTTTCTCCCACCCCAACTAAATTATTAATTACTTCTATTCCCAAGCTTTTAAGATACGTTTCATTACCTATTCCGGATAATTGAAGAATTTTAGGTGAATTAATTGAACCAGCACAAAGTATAACTTCTTTATTGGCTAAATAATTATTGGTTATATTTTTTTTAATTGTTTCAACACCAATGGCAGTTTTATTTTTAAAAAGAATTTTTTTAACATCAATATTATTTATTATTCTTAGATTTTTTCTATTTTGGATTGGCTCTAAATATGCCTTAGCAACACTTTGTCTTACACCTTTGTTTATTGTTACATCAAAAGTTCCAAAACCTTCCTTATCAATACTGTTAGAGTCATTAAATATTTTATATCCAGCTTCTTGTGCAGCTTCTAAAACTTTTTTAAATAGAGGGTATTTTTTATCTATGTTTGATTTATTTACTTTTAATGGTCCCTCTTTACCTCTTACATTACTATCATGAGACCAAGTTTCTAATTTTTTAAAAAAAGGTAAAACTTTTTCATATGACCAATTAGTTAAACCACTTGAAGACCATCTATCAAAATCCTCTTTATGACCTCTAGCGAAAACCATTCCGTTATGCGAAGAGCATCCCCCGATCATTTTACCTCTTGGACAATATAAAGATCTATTATTTAGAAATGGCTCAGGCTCAGTATAATATTTCCAATTATATTTTGGGTCATGCATTGCATATAGAAGTGCACTTGGCATATCAACTTTCCAGGTTTTGCTGGATGGTCCAGCTTCTAATAAAATTACAGAATTCTTTGATTGTGAAGACAATCTGTTAGCTAAAACACAACCTGCTGACCCTGCTCCAACAATGATGTAGTCAGCGTTTTTATCCACTAATTCATTCTTTCAGTATTTCCATCAACAGTCATGATTTGACCAGATACATTTTCTGAAGCATCGCTCAATAAAAATAATGCCATTGATGCAATATCTTCTTTTTCAACAAATGTGTTTAATGAAACCATTGACTCTAATTCTTTTCTTACTTTTTTATTTGAAGAATTTATTAATTTAGCTTTTGCATTTATTACCCTATCCATTCTATCGCCATTAACAGAACCAGGGCAAATTGCATTCACACGTATTTTAAATTTTCCTAATTCAACTGCTAATGTTTTAGTTAATCCAATTACTGCCCATTTACTTGATGCATATGGTGAACGTTGAGCAAAACCATATAATCCTGCAGTTGAAGATAAATTAATAATAGATCCTTTTTTAGCATTTTTTAAAAATGGAATAGCAAATTTTGTGAAATAAAAATGTGAACTTAAATTGGTTTTAATCGTGTTATCCCATTCATCTATTGAAATATTTTGAAGATACTTTGTAGGTCCTGCAATGCCAATATTATTTATTAATCCATCTATTTTTTTTAAGTTAGATAGAGACTTAAAATATTCTTTAATGTCTTTTGGATTTGTGCAGTTTAAGTGTTTAGCAAATATTTTATTACGATATTTTTTGTTTAAATTTATTTTATCTATTTTTGATTTATTTATATCAGATAAATATACTTTTCCACCTGAATTGATTATTTTATTTGCTATAGCAAAACCTAAGCCATCTGCACCAGCAGATATAATATAATTTTTTTTACTAAGATTAATTTTCATTTATTGAATATTATCTATCTCTTTTTTAGAAATATATCCAATAGTTTTACCTTTATTGTCAGTAACTACTATTGTTAAGTTGTCTTCAAGAATTTTATTTTTAAAATTTTTTAGTTTTATATTTTGATTTACTTTGTAAATAGAACCTAATGTTAAATTATCTTTATTAAAATTGTTCTCAATTATCATTAAATTTTTTGCCTCTAGATTATCTATTCTATTTTCTTTGCTAGAAATAAAATTAAGTAAAAATTTAAATATATTCATTATTTAAAAAATAGATTTACTAGGAAGATCTTTTATTTAGAAGATTGGTTAGCCAATCAGGATCCATTTCTGGTACTGAAGACAATAAAAGTTCTGTATAATCAGGATATGGTGGATTTAAAATTTTACTTTTTAAACCCTGTTCCACTACCTCACCTTGATACATAACAACTATTTCATCTGAGATTGCTTTAACTGTTGCTATATCATGAGTAATAAAAATATAAGTTACACCAAGCTCTTTTTGTAATTTTTGGAGTAATTTTAATATTCCTTCTTGAACAATTTGATCTAGCGCTGATGTCACTTCATCACAAATAATTAAATCTGGGTTAGCCGCTAAAGCTCTTGCAATGCATATTCTCTGTTTTTGACCTCCAGATAATTCGGATGGTAATCTATCTAAAAAAGTTTCATCTAGCTCAATCATTTTTAATAATTCAATCACTTTTGCTTCTCTTTTTTTCCCTTTTATACCTTGATAAAATTCTATTGGCCTTCCTATTATTTCATCAACAGTTTGACGAGGGTTCATTGCAGTGTCAGGCATTTGAAAAATTATTTGAATTCTTCTTAATTCTTCTTTTGACCTTTGCTCAAGTTTTGGAGACAATTTTTTTCCATCAAAAATTATTTCTCCTTTTAATTGAGGAAGTAAGCCTGTAATTACTCTTGCTGTTGTTGATTTTCCTGATCCACTTTCACCAACTATAGCTACTGTTTTACCTTTAGGAATATCTATAGAAACATTGTGTAAGACCTTTGAGGAGCCATATGCTGCATCAATATTTTTAATAGACAACATATAATCTTCATTTGTTTCTTCAGGCTTGATCAGTGATCTTACTGACCATAGAGATTTGGTATATTCTTCTTTTGGGTTTGATAGCATATCTCTTGTTTCAGCCTCTTCAACTTCTTCACCGTATCGCAAAACTTTTATTCTATCAGCCATTTGCGCAACTACGGCTAAATCATGAGTAATATAAATTGCTGCTGTATTAAATTTATCTACTATAGATCTCATAGCAGATAATACTTCAACTTGAGTTGTTACATCTAAAGCTGTTGTGGGCTCATCAAATATAATTAACTCTGGTCTTGGGGACATAGCCATTGCAGTCATTATTCTTTGTAGTTGCCCTCCAGATACTTGATGTGGGTATCTATCTCCTATATTTTCCGCATCTGGAAGCTGTAGTGATTCATAAAGTTGAACCGCATCTTTTTTTAATACATCCGTTGGATTTATCTTTAATCTATTAGCAGCACTTATTGTTTGGTCCATTAATCTATGAGCAGGATTAAATGATGATGCTGCTGATTGAGCAACATAAGATATTTTAGTTCCCCAAATTTTTCTCTTTTCAAATTCAGTTAGTTTAGCGAGGTCTATGCCATTAAAATTAATTTCTCCCTTTATAATCTTACAACCTGGTTGGGTATAGCCCATTGCAGCTTTACCCATAGTAGATTTTCCGGCACCACTCTCTCCAATTAATCCCAGTATTTCTCCTCTGTGTAAAGTCAAATCTACACCTTTTAAAATTTTATGCCATCTCTCATCTGAAAATCCATCAATATGGATATTTTTCATTTCAAGTAGGAGTTCTTTTGATTTATTTAACGTCATCTTTTAATCCGCTAGTAATGTAAAGATACCAATCAACAACAAAATTAATTGATACACAAAGTAAAGCAATTGCAGCAGCTGGAATTAATGGTGTTAAACCTGCTGTTATATCATATTGCGCATATTGAATAAGTATTGCATTTTCCCTCACCATTGATGCCCAATCTGCTGAAGGGGGTTGAATGCCAATTCCTAAAAAACTTAAACTAGATATTGTAAAAATTATAAATATGAACCTTAAACCAAACTCAATAATCAAAGGTGAAGCTATATTAGGAAGTATTTCTCTGAAAATAATATATGATAAATTTTCACCTCTTAATCTCGCGACCTCTACATATTCTAGAACAACTTGACCAACAGCAACTGATCTTGATATTCTAAAAAATCTAGTTGACTCCAAAATTCCTAAAATGACAATTAAATTAAAATTAGTAGGTCCAAAAACTGATAAAAGTATAAAAGTAAAAATCATTACAGGTATAGCCATAAGCGTATCTACTATTCTACTTAATAGCTGATCTAAATACCTTCTATCCAGAGCAGCTATAATTCCAAATACTGTTCCAATTCCTAAAGCAATAAAAGTAGCCAATAAACAAATACCAATTGTATTTCTTGCAGCATAGATAATGCGAGAAAAAATATCTCTTCCTATTTGATCAGTACCAAATATATGACCATCACCCCAAGGAGCATAAGCTACTGGGAATATTTCTGCTTCTCCATGTGGAGCAATTAAGGGAGCAAATATTGCAGCAAAAAAATATATAAATAGTACAATCATGCCAAACCAAGCTGAGATTGGAGCTTTTGATAAGGCAATTTTTAATCTTTCTAATCTAGTTCTTCTTTTAATTAAATTTGCAACTTCACTTTTTGCAGAATAAGATAAATTTTCGCTCATTTTGGGTATAGTAACCTTGGGTTAGAAATAATTCCGATCAAGTCAGCAATTAAATTTAATATTACATATGTTGATGCAAAAATTAATGCACAAGCTTGAACAACTGGTAAATCTCGATTATAAACTGATCCGACCATCAACCTACCAATACCTTGATAGTTAAAAACATATTCAACAACAACTGAGCCAATCAACATATAAGCTAAGTTTATTGCAATTACTTGAGAAATAGGTGCCCAAGCATTTGGAAGTGCGTGTTTAACAATTACCTCGTATCTAGAAGCTCCCGATAATTTTGCCATTTCAATATATTCACTTGATAAGATATTTATTATCGCTGACCTTGTCATTCTCATCATGTGACCCATAGTAATTAATGTCAAAGTAAAAACTGGAAGAGCAGTCCTGTAAAATCTTTCAGCTAAAGTTGAAGCTTCATCCACATTAGAAATAGTTGGAAAAACTGGAAACAGTGTCGCTAGTAATAGAATAAAAATATAGGCAGTAAAAAATTCTGGTGAAGATACAGTTACTAAGCTAACTCCAGTTGCTGACCTATCATAATAAGAGTTTCTGTATAATGCTGCTGAGATGCCTAAGATTAAAGATAGAGGAATAGCCAACATGGCGGCAACCCCTGTTAAAAATAATGTATTCTTTAATCTGGGGACAATTAAACCAACAACTTCTCTAGACCTATCACCTTGATCCCCTTGAACTTTGGATCTTCCAGAGAAAGAACTACCAAAATCTCCTTGAAAAACATTTCCTAACCAATCAAAATATCTTGTTACCGGAGGTTTATCTAAACCCAATTCTGCTCTTAGTGCTTTTACTGCAGATTTTGTTGCACTTTGACCTAATATTTCTGTGGCAAAGTCTCCTGGTAAAAAAGAGAATGTACTAAATATTATTACCGAAAATGCAAAAACTGTAACGAGACCAAGGCTAAGCCTTAGCAAAATTGTTCTAAATATTGGATGAATTCTACTAATATTACCCTCCTTAAAGATACAATCTTAATTCTTAAAGTTTTGTCTAAATTAGGTCAACATGTAAGCTAAAATTAATAATTTATACGTTGAATTAAAACGTTATATATGTTTTTATATATTAACTTAAGTTTGTTTTTTGTTAAATTTCTAGAAATTATGAACAAAAATCTTAGGTTTTTGTTCAATTATAAGGGAGGACAAATGAAAAATAAGAAAATAGACAAATACATTGAAGAACAGTCTTCAAAGCTAACAAAAGGGCTTATTGATAGAAGACAGTTCATGATGTCTGTCCTTGCTACTGGGGTCACGCTACCAATTGCATTATCATTAGCAGATAAAGCAATTGCAGCTACACCAAAAAAAGGTGGACATTTAAGATGGGGTAATAGTGCAGCAGATGCAACTGATACTCTTGATCCAGCAACTTATCAGAGCTCATTTATGCAAGCTACTGCTTGGTCATATCAGAACTGTTTAACTGTTGTTGATTCAGATCACACAATTGTTGGAGAGCTTGCTGAGTCAATTGAATCAGACGATGCCCAAACTTGGGTATATAATCTTCGCAAAGGTGTTGAATTCCATAATGGTAAATCAATGACAGCAGAAGATGTTGTGCTCAACTATCAGTATCATATGAATCCAGATACTGCTTCGGCAGCAGGTGGACTATTATCTCAAATTGAAACAGTTTCTGCTGATGGAAATGACAGAGTTATTTTTAAGCTAAAAGGTGCAAATGCCGATTGGCCTGCAATAACTACTGACTATCACATTATGATTAAACCAACAAAAGATGGAGTTGTTGATGCTCAATCAACGATTGGAACTGGTCCATATATTATGGATGAATTCAATCCTGGTGTTGGTGCAAAATTTGGAAAAAGAAATCCAAATTATTTCAAAGGTGATAGTGTTGCACACTTTGATTCAGTTGAAGTAATCGGAATTAATGATCCTGCTACTAGACAAGCAGCATTATTAAACGGTGAAATTGACTGGATGAATGGTGTTGATCTTAGAACTGCTAATCTATTGACTAGAAATCCTAGTGTAGAAATTACAGCAGCTTCTGGTTACGCTCACTATACAGCTCCAATGAGATTGAACGTTCCACCGTTTGATAACTTTGATGTGCGTATGGCAATGAAGTTTGCAATCAAAAGACAGGAAATTGTTGATAAGATTATGCTTGGATATGGTACTGTTGGTAATGATCATCCGATCTCTACTGCTCACCCATACCATAATAGCGCTTTAGAGCAGAGAGAGTTCGATGCTGAT
>CACBQR010000008.1 GCA_902541435.1 uncultured Alphaproteobacteria bacterium | reverse complement strand
TTTAGCGATATGGTTAAAAACGCTAGCTAGAATTTTCTAACCATTCATTATTTTTATAATAAAATTCATTTTTCCAGAATGGAGCGTCTTTTTTTAAATAATTCATAATAAACTCACAAGCTGCAAAACTATCTTTTCTATGTTGAGAAAAACAACAAACTAAAACAATTTTTTCATTAACATTTAATTTTCCATATCTATGAATTATCAAAGTATCAATTAAACTCCATTTTTTAGTCGCGTTATTTTCAATTTTTGATAATTCTTTAAAAGCCATTTCTTGATAAACTTCTAAATTTAAATATTTCACATCTTTATTGTTATTTAAATCTCTTACATATCCAACAAAAGAAGTAAGAGCTCCTATGTCTGAATATTTATTTTTAATTTTCTCTATTTCTTCTTCTAAATTAAAATTTTTTTTTTGTATTTTAATCATTAACCACCACTAACTGGCGGAAAGATTGCAATTTCATCAATTGGTTTTAAATTCAAATTCTCTGAAACATATTCTTGATTAACTGCAAATCTTAAAACATCTTGTAAAAAATGTTTTTGCAGCTCAGGATATAAATTCTCTAAATATTTTTTTAATTCTTTTATAGTTTTAGGATGATTTATTTCAATTATTTCCTCATCCTTATTTGTTATATCCTTAATCCAAGCAAAATATCGAATTCTCATATTATTTAAAAATGTTTTATTGATCCTTTAATGTAATCATAGGCTGTATAGAGTGTAAGAATTCCAGCAATCCATAGAAAAACCTTACCTAAATAAAAAATAAATAATAAATTTAGATTACTCTCAGATAGTATAAGTAATCCAAGTGCGGCTAGTTGAAGAAAGGTTTTTGCTTTTGCAATTCTTGATACTGGAATACTGATTTTAATTCCTGCTAAGTATTCCCTTAAACCTGATACTGTTATTTCTCTTAATAATATTATTAGGGCTGGAATCGTATCCCAGTCTTTTATTACACCTTTAGAAGTTAAAATAAGAATCACTGCTGCTACTAATAATTTATCAGCAATTGGATCAAGAAATGTTCCAAAATTTGTAACTTCATTTCTTATTCTTGCTAAATATCCATCAAAATAATCTGTTATTCCAGCTAAACAAAATAATGTAAAGGCAATCCAGCCAAAATATGGGTTTTTAAGATATATACAAATAACTATAATAGGTATTATCGCTATTCTAATTAACGTTAGAATATTAGATATATTCATCTTTGTTCTATCTAGATGAAGAATTTTTTAAACGCTATGAAAATATTCATAAATTTTTGTTAGAATTGACTCAGGTATAGATTTAACCTCTTTTAATTCATCTAAACTGGCTAATTTTAATTTCTCAACAGTACCAAAATGCTTTTTTAATATTTTTTTTCTTTCTGGACCCACCCCTTCTATATCATCAAATACAGATTTAACACTCATCTTTGATCTTTTTGATCTATGTGTTGTTATTGCAAATCTGTGCACTTCATCTCTAATATTTTGTAAAAAATGAAGAAGTGGATTATTTTCATTTAATCTATGTATAAATTTATCATGTATCAATATTTCTCTACCTGCATCTCTTTCCTCACCCTTTGCCATAGAGATAATTGGTATATCTATTTTTAAATTATCTAATACCTTTTTTGCAGAATTGTATTGTCCTTTACCTCCATCTATTAGTAATAAACTTGGCAGGTCTAATTCATCTTGAAATTTTGAATTACTAAATCTCCTAGTTAGCATTTCTTTCATCATATAATAGTCATCAACTTTATTTTTGTTTTCTTCAAGATCAAATCGAATATTAAACTTTCTATAATTTGATTTTATAAATCCATTTTGATTATAGGCAACCATTACACCTATAGGATGTTTTCCAAATGTATGACTATTATCGTAAGCTTCTATTTTTATAATTTCATCTTTAAGTTTAAATATTTTTTTAATTTCTGCATTAAAATTATCAAAGGATTTAAGTTTATTTAATTTGATGTCTAAATTTATTTTAGAATTTTTTTCTGCAAATTTAAGTAAATTTTTTTTAGGCCCTTTTAATGGTTTTATGAATTTTGTTTTATCAAAATTTTTTCCTAAAATTTGTGCATTATTATTCTTATCAACAACTATGTTAGTAATAATTGTTTCAGGGATATCTTTCTCTGCATAAAATATGTTTAAAAAACCTAACATTATTTCTTCGTGATCTAATAAGTTGTCATGATCTGGGTAGAAAGCTTTACCACCATAAGAAGTATTATTTCTAAAAAAACTTCCATAAATACATGTTTTGCCTTCATTTGATGTTATAGCAAAAATGTCAGCATTTTTAATATCCTTAATCTTAATTGAATTATTTTGCTCAATATGTTTTAAAGCTTTGAGTCTATCTCTTAAAGATGCTGCTAATTCAAAATTATTTTTTTTTGAAGCCTTATACATTTGATCTGTAAAATTTTTTTGTATTTTTTGAGAATTACCACTACTTAGAAAATCATCAGCTGACTCTATTAATTTCGAATAAGCTTCTTTTGTTATTTTTCCTCCACATGGACCAGAACATCTTTTAAGATAATAATTGAAGCACAATTTATTTCCTGCATTAACCTCTTTATCTGTGCATGATCTTAAAAGAAATATTCGTTGTATTGTATTAATAGTTCTATTTACTGCATCTGGACTTGCAAATGGTCCATAATATCTACCTTTTTTCTTTTGTGGACCACGATGTTTCTCAATTCTAGGAAAATCATGTTCTGATGAAATAAATATATAAGGGAATGATTTATCGTCTCTTAACAGAACATTAAACCGAGGTTTATGTTTTTTAATTAAATTACATTCAAGTATGATTGCTTCCAACTCTGTATTTGTGACAAAGAAGTTCATTGATTTAGTTAGACTAACCATTCTTTGAATTCTTCTGGTTAGGTTATTTAAAGATAGATAATTCTTTACTCTATTAGATAATACTTTTGCTTTTCCAATATATAGAATGTTACCCTTCTCATCTTGCATTTGGTATACACCAGGTTGATTTGGCAAAGTTTTAGATGTAGCCTTAATAATCTCTTGTCCAGGAAGCGTCATTTTATCAATCGTAAATAATTATTTTTTCATTAAATAGGAATTTTATAAAATTAATAAATAACTAACAAGATTATTGTAGTTCATTTAATAATTAATTTAATGTAGGAAAGAATAATATATTAAGGATTTATTATGGCAAAAATGACAACAGAAGAGGCTTTCGTAAAAGTTTTGCAAAAACACGGTATTCAACATGCTTTTGGAATAATTGGATCTGCATTTATGCCAATATCAGATCTTTTTCCTAAGGCTGGAATAACATTTTGGGATGTTGCTCATGAAACAAATGGTGGAATTATGGCTGATGGCTATACAAGATCAACTGGTAAAATCGCTATGTGTATTGCGCAAAACGGACCTGGTATAACTGGCTTAGTTACACCTATAAAAACTGCTTTTTGGAATCATACTCCAATGCTCTTAGTTACTCCTCAAGCAGCTAACAAAACTATTGGTCAAGGAGGTTTCCAAGAAGTCGAGCAAATGAACTTATTTAAAGATATGGTGTGCTATCAAGAAGAAGTAAGAGATCCATCAAGAGTTGCAGAAGTTTTAAATAGAGTTATTTCAAAAGCTATTAAAGGATCTGCTCCTGCTCAATTAAATATACCAAGAGATTTTTGGACTCAAGTTGTTGATATTGATCTGCCACCTATAATTAAATTTGAAAGACCTGCAGGTGGAACAGAAGCAATTAAAGATGCTGCTGATCTTTTATCTAATGCAAAATTCCCAGTCATTTTATCTGGTGCTGGAGTGATTTTAGCTGACGCTATTGATGATTGCAAAAAACTTGCTGAAAAATTAAGCGCTCCAGTTGCCTGCGGATACCAACACAATGATAGTTTTCCTGGCAAACATCCTCTTGCGGTTGGTCCTTTAGGTTACAATGGATCTAAAGCAGCAATGGAAATAATATCTAAGGCAGATGTAGTTCTCGCACTTGGTACAAGGTTAAATCCTTTCTCAACTTTACCAGGTTATGGAATAGATTATTGGCCAAAAAATGCGGATGTCATTCAAGTTGATATAAATTCCGATCGCATTGGTTTAACAAAAAAAATAAGTGTTGGTATTTGTGGAGATGCAAAACTAGTTGCAGAACAAATTTTAGAAAACCTTACAACAAATGCAGGTGATAAAGATAGAAGAGAAAGAGAAGAGTTAATTCATAAGACAAAGTCAGCATGGCTTCAAACATTAACTGGCCTTGATCATGAAGAAGATGATCCTGGCACATCTTGGAATAAAGATTCACGAGATAGAGAACCAGAGAAAATGTCACCAAGAATGGCATGGCGAGCTATTCAAGCAGGTCTTCCTGAAGATGCAATTATATCAAGTGATATAGGAAATAATTGTGCAATCGGTAATGCTTATCCAACATTTGAGAATGGTAGAAAATATTTAGCACCGGGTTTATTTGGACCATGTGGTTATGGTTTTCCATCTGTAATTGGAGCTAAAATAGGTTGTCCAAATACACCAGTTGTTGGCTTTGCAGGTGACGGCGCATTTGGAATAAGTATGAGTGAAATGACTTCTTGTAATAGAGAAGGTTGGCCAAATATTACAATGATAATTTTTAGAAATTATCAATGGGGAGCGGAGAAAAGAAATACTACACTTTGGTATAATAATAATTTTGTTGGAACAGAACTTGATCCTAAATTAAGCTATGCAAAGATTGCAGAAGCGTGTGGATTTAAAGGTATTAAAGTTCACACTCAAGAGGAACTAACAGAAACTTTACAACAATCTTGCAAGGATCAAATGGAAGGTATAACTACTTTTATAGAAGTAATGTTAAACCAAGAACTGGGAGAACCTTTTAGAAGAGATGCTATGAAAGCACCAGTTGAAGTTGCTGGTATTGATCCTCAAGATACAGTAGTTCAATAATTAATTCTGATCTCTAATAATTAAGTCTGATGCTTTCTCAGCAATCATCATAGTAGGGGCATTGGTGTTACCAGATGTTATAGTGGGCATAACAGATGCATCAACAACTCTTAAGTTGTTTATTCCTTTTACTTTTAGACTATCGCTTACAACTGAATTTTCATCATTACCCATTTTACATGTACTTACTGGATGAAAAATAGTGTTTGCAAATTTACCCGCTTCTTTTGCCAGAGATTCATTATCTTTAAATTGTATCCCTGGTCTATATTCTTCAGGTTCATAATTTTTAAATGCCTTTGATTCTAAAACAACTTTTCTTACAATTTTAATAGACTTACCTGCAATTTCCCTATCTTCATCAGTAGATAAGTAGTTCATTTTTATTTGAGGATAAATTCTTGTATCTGAAGATTTAATTTCTATTGAACCTCTACTTGTCGGACGAATATTTGTTATTGTAGGAGTGAATGCTGGAAATTTATGTAGGCCTGCTTTTCCAAGTAAATCAGTACTAGCTGGTGAGATATGAAATTGTAAATTAGGGTTTTCTAAATACGAATCACTTTTAATAAAGCCACACAAATAACTTGCTCCAACTGTTAATGGTCCTTTCTTATAAATTAAATAGCTTAATCCTGTTAAAAATTTTTTTGTAAAACTATGATATATGTCATTTAACGTTTCTAAGTTTTTAATTTTGTAAACTGGTCTTAACATTAAATGATCAGTTAAATTTTTTCCAACACCTTCAATTTCTTTTACAATACTAATATTATTTTCATTTAACAGTTTACCTGGACCAATACCTGAAGCTTGTAATATGTGAGGAGATCCAATTGTTCCTGCAGACAATAAAACTTCTTTGTTTACAGAATATGAAAATTCTTCATTGTTTTTCCATAAATTTACATTTTTTACTTTTAAATTTTCAAAGGTTAAATTTTTAACATGTGCCTCAGTTATAATTTTTAAATTATTTCTATTTTTGATAGGATTTAAGAAAGCGACTGCAGCACTACATCTAAACCCTTTATCAATTGTCATCGGGAAATAACCCATTCCTTCATTGTCGCCATCGTTAAAGTCTTCATTTTTTTTGTAACCAAATTCTTGAGATGCCTCTAAAAATAAATCCAATAATTTAAACTTTGATCTTATTTTTTCTACTTTGATAGGTCCATCAGTACCATGAAATTCACTTTTAGAAATTCTGTAATCTTCAGATTTTTTAAAATACGGCAATACGTCTTCCCAAGACCATCCAATATTACCTAATTGTCTCCAGTAATTATAGTCATTTGCATGACCTCTTATATACAACATCCCATTAATTGATGAACTTCCACCTAATGTTTTTCCTCTTGGAATAAGCATTTTTCTATTATTACAAAACTTTTCTTCTTCAGTTGTGAAGCACCAATCAGTTTTTGGATTATGCATTGTTTTAAAATAACCACCTGGAATATGTATCCAAGGATTAGTGTCTTTTCCTCCAGCCTCAATTAAAAGCACTTTAATGTTTTCATTCTCTGAAAGTCTATTTGCTAATATGCAACCTGCTGTGCCTGCACCAATAATAATATAGTCAAAACTTTCGTTCATAATTTAGAAAAATTTGTTTATTATATACTATTTTATTTAAACATATAACTAACTTAAATAATTAAAAATTTTCAATGGATATATTATTTTCGATAATTGGATTAGGGCTTCTAGTTTTAGGTGCTGAAATAATTATAAGAGGCTCAGTTAGTTTTGGAAGAAAAATTAATATCTCATTGTTTGCAATTGGTGTTGTAATTGTAGCCGGGGGAACATCATTACCTGAATTGGCAAGCAGTATTAATGCAGTTCTTAATGATTTTTCGGATCTTGCTTTAGGCGCTGTAGTTGGGAGTAATATTGCAAACTTGATACTTGTAATGGCCACAACAACATTAATTTTTCCAATTGTAAATATAAATAAAAATCAGATTAACCAAGCTTGGATAAATATTATTTTAGGAATTGTATTAATTATTATGACTTTTTTTTATTTTAATTTCATTTTTGGATTAGTTGCAACTACATCATTAATTTATCTAATGTATGTTCAAATAAAAAAAGGAGAAATTGATAATTTAGAAATAGATAAAAATGATTATTCAATAACAATCTCATTAATATTAATTATTATAGGTATAGGGTGTTTAGTATTTGGTGCAGATTTACTTGTTGATTCAGCAATTAATATTGCAAGAACATATAATGTTCCAGCTTCAGTAATTGGATTATCATTAGTAGCTTTTGGTACTTCTCTTCCAGAACTTGCAGTTGGTATTGTCTCTGCATTTAGAAAAAAGATTGATTTTGCTCTAGGAAATATTCTGGGGTCTAATATTTATAATGTATTAGGTGTTCTAGGTATTAGTTCATTCTTTGGTAATTTCAAAGTTCCTGCAGTTTTAGCAAATCAAGACTTATACTTCATGCTATCAATTACAGCATTAATTTTAATTTTTATGATATTTGCAAAAAAAATTGGACGTATTTATGGAATTATCGGATTAACTTTGTACTTTGGATATATGTATATCATTTACATATAACTTTAATTAATAAAAAAATTTGATTAAAAGAATCATGAACTTAGAATTACATAAATCAAAAAATTTATTAAAAATATTAAATACGGCTATAGATGCAGGTAAGGAAATTCAAAAAGTATATAAAAAATCGTTTAATGTAGAAATCAAAGATGATAATTCACCTATTACCGAAGCTGATATAAAATCAAATAATTTAATTTTAAATAGATTAAAATCTTTTAGCCCGAATGTTCCTATATTAAGCGAAGAAAGCCTAATAGAATGGAAAGAAAGAAAAACTTGGAATTCATATTGGTTAATAGATCCATTAGATGGAACTAAAGAGTTTATAAAAAAAAATGGAGAATTTACAGTTAACATTGCATTAATAAAAAATAATTCACCAATATTTGGTATTATATATGCGCCTGCTAAGTCTTTGCTTTATTACGCTTTAAAAAACAATGGTGCATATAAATTAATTACAGAGTCAAATATTGAAACAACTAAAGAATTTATAAAAATAAATTCAGTAAAAGACAAAAGTAATTTAACCAAGGTTATCGGTAGTCGTTCACATTCTAATAAAGATTTTGATAATTGGATAAATGATAATTGTAATAATTTTGAGTTAATCCAAATTGGTAGTTCTCTTAAATTTTGTTACTTAGCTGAAAGTAAGGCAAATATCTATCCAAGACTAGGTCCAACTTCAGAATGGGATATTGCTGCGGGACATATTATTCTTGAAGAGGCAGGTGGTTCAGTTAAAGATTTTAATAAAAATATAATACTATACAACACGAAAGAAAGTGTTATTAACCCTAATTTTATCGCTAAAATATAAATTATAATCATATGAAAATACTTATTTGTGGTCTTCCTGGTGCTGGCAAAACTTGGTTAGCTGAAAGGCTTATTAAAGTAATTGATAATTGTGCTTGGTATAACGCAGATGTAGTCAGGAAGTCAGCAAACGATTGGGATTTTACGATGGAAGGTAGAATACGACAAGCCAATAGAATGAAAACATTTGCTGATTTCGAAAAACAAAATGGAAGATGGGTAATTTGTGACTTTGTAGCACCAACTGAAAAAGCAAGAGAAGCTTTTGAGCCTGATTTTGTTATCTGGCTGGATACTATTAAAGAAGGTAGGTTTGAAGATACAAATAAAATGTTTGAACAACCAAATAAAACTGACATTAAAATAACTAAATTTTTATCAGATGAAGAAATAGAAAATCTAGCAAAGGAGATTAAAAATGTTTGATTGGAAAAAACCAACAGTACAAATGTTAGGTAGATGGCAACCATGGCATGATGGACATACAGAATTATTTAAAAGAGCACTTCAGAAAACAGGTCAGGTATGTATTATGTATCGTGACGTGGGAGGTGTAGATGCAGGTGTAGAAGGTCAAGCGGACAATCCATTTCAATTTGAAGAAGTAAAAGCAAAAATTAATGAAGGTTTAGCTCAACATGGTTTTACTGATGGCAAAGAATATGTAGTTGTTAAGGTTCCAAACATTATTGATATTTCTTATGGAAGAGGAGTTGGTTATTCATTTACAGAACATGATTTAGGAAAAGAGATACATGATATCTCAGCAACAAAAATTAGAAATGAAATGAGAGTTAAAGGGGAATTAAAATAAGCTAAATTTTTTCTCCAGCTGGCTTTCCATATCCAACATTTTTTTTCCCATATCGTCTTACTCTTACATTACATTGTTCTGCATGACCTATAAAACCTTCTAAATGTGAAAGTCTAGATCCATATTCTCCGATGAGAGTTGCAGCTTCATCTGTCATAATCTTTTGATAAGTATGGGTTTTAATAAACTTACCAACCCACAAACCACCAGTATATCTTCCAGCTTTTTTAGTAGGAAGAGTATGGTTAGTACCTATCACTTTGTCACCATTAGCAACATTAGTTCTAGCACCTAAAAATAAAGCGCCATAAGATGTCATTTTTTCTAAAAACCAATCATCTTTTTTTGTCATAACTTGAACATGCTCTGAAGCTATTTCATTTGCTTTAGATAACATCTCATCATAAGTATCACATAAAATTATTTCTCCATAATCTCTCCAGCTTGTACTTGCTGTTTCTTTAGTGGGTAAAATTTCTAAAATTCTATCAATTTCTTTAAATGTTTCTTCTGCAAGTTTTCTTGAGTTTGTTATCATCACAGCAGGAGAATTATATCCATGTTCAGCTTGTCCTAATAAGTCTGTTGCACATATTTCACCATCAACAGTTTCATCTGCAATTACCATTGTTTCAGTTGGACCAGCAAATAAATCGATACCAACTTTGCCATACAATTGTCTTTTCGCTTCAGCAACAAATGCATTGCCAGGTCCAACAAGCATATCTACAGGTTTAATAGTTTCTGTACCAATAGCCATAGCACCAACTCCTTGCATTCCTCCCAAAACATAAATTTCGTGAGCACCGCCCATTTTCATTGCTGTAACAACAGCTGGATTTGGCTTACCTTTAAAAGGCGGTGTAGTAGCAACAATTCTTGGAACCCCAGCAACAGAGGCAGTAACAACTGACATATGAGCAGAAGCTACCATTGGGAATTTTCCAGCAGGTACATAACATCCAACTGCTTGTACTGGTATATTCTTATGACCAAGAATAACGCCTGGATGGGTTTCTACTTCTAATTCACTTAAAGTTTTAAGTTGTGCTTCCGCAAATGATCGCACTTGTTTTTGAGCAAATTTAATATCTTCCTTGTCATGATCAGAGACTTCACTCATTAATTGATTAATTTGCTCTTCACTTAATCTAAAACTATCTGGAGAATAGTTATCAAATTTTTGAGATAGCTCTCTAATATGTTTATCGCCTTCTGATTCAATTTTACTTAACGTTTCCTCAACAATTTTTTTTACTTTATCATTATCTTCAATTCTTTGTTTTTCGTCTAAACCTTTTTTTAAATATTCTATTGCCATAATTATTTTTTATGAATTAATTTAAAGATATCAATGCCTATTTGATCTAATATGTGTGCTATATCGATTGGTACCCAATTTTCTCTAATTAACCCTTCATGATGTAAATAAAAATCCATAACTCTTATTGTGACAGCTTTACCAGTACCTTTGTAGCCTAGCCACTCATTAGAACCATGTATACACTCAATACTTTGCCAGCCTGATGTCATTGAATAATTACCATCAGCTATTTCTATATAATGACCAATTTTCCAATAATCTCTCTCTTTAAATGTAAACCTAAAAGGTAATTGATGATGATCAACATATCCTTTTAAACCTCTTGCTGTACCAATACCGCAAGGTCCGTACCACATCATTTTAGGATGCCAGAATTCTTTTTGAGGATGATTTAGTAATTTATCTCTAACGTATTCATGCGTTGATCCAGGATCTGTTTCTGGTTTTATATTTAAACTTCTCTGCATCGTTAAAACTTGATTCATCGAATTGATGGATAACTCATCATTCATATTTTCAAATGTTGTACCATCACCGGTTATAGGACCAGGCCACATTCCTTCTACTCCTAATGATTTATTTATTGGCCAAAATCCTGCCTGACGAATAAAATCTAGAGTATCAATCAAAATATGTGATTGAATGATTTTATTATCTTTAATTTGATGCGCTTCACATATTCTTAAATGTATTGTTTTGCCATGAGCAGGAACATTAAGCCATGGATTAACAAAAGTCCCAGTTAAATGAGCTATTGTTGAAACAAAAACTGAGTCTTGAAAAGAACCACCAAGAATTAGGTTATCCCTTCTCTCAAGATCAGGAAATGCATTTAAAAGCGGTTTCCATAATTTTTCTGTTATTTCAGAAATGCCTTTTAAGTCATTAAGTGGATGGAAGGCTCTTATTTCTGCATCATCATGATACGCATCACTAATATTATTTTTAATATTTTCTGAATTAGATTCAGCTATATTTTTTAGAAGAATTCTGATTTTTTTTTTATTTGCTATATTTATCTTTGGATTTAAATTAATTACTTCAGTGCTTCCTTCTTTTTTTATTCCAGTATTAAAATTTTCAATTTCTGTCATAATTTACTTAGTTTCAGTTACTCACAGCTTAGGCTCAATATTTAATTGATTTATTCAATATTTTGAATAATATTCATTAAAAATGCATAAAATATAATTTTTCTTAAAATGTCAATAAATATAGAAAGTCGTCTTGCGAGATTTAATGATCTAATACCAAGTAAGGTTCCTTTTGTTGAGGGTAAATTAAAAGGACATCAAGATAGATTGAATTACTCATTAGTGGGGCCTGGCGTAAGTGAAGATTCTAAACAAAATGTAAAAATTGCTGAGGAGCATGGGTTTAATATTGGAGCAGTAAGTGCTGCACCGATGAATGGTTCTGGGCTTCATAGTCATACAACAGCTGAGGTATTTATTATTTTTTCTGGTTCTTGGCGTTTTTATTGGGGACCAGATGGAAAAGAGGGTGAGGTTATTTTACATAAAGGAGATGTTGCTTCATTTCCCACTAATATGTTTAGAGGATTTCAAAATGTTAGTGATCAACAAGCATTGATGTTTGTAGTTTTAGGTGAAAATGATCCAGGAGTAATTACATGGACTCCTTCATTGTTAAAAAAAGCAAAAGAAACTGGAATGGTTCTTTTGAATGATAACTCTCTTATTGATTTAGAAAAAAATCAAATACCTGATGGTAAAAAAGCAATAGAGCCAATCACAGATAATGAATTAACACAATTTGATCATTACACTTCTGAAGAAATTGAAAAATTTGTAATTCGTTATTCAGATCAAAAAAATTATTTTCTAGATGACGAACATTATAATTCAAATTCTATTTTAAATTATCTAGATGATTTCACTATTCATAATAAAGAATTTAAACCATATATTAGTCATAAAACTGGATTTGGACTTACTCTTCTTGAAGGTAATAATGCTCATATACATTCTTACACCTCATCAAAATCTGAAGTTTATTTATGTTTGGAGGGAGAATGGGAAATTACATGTAATGATAAAAAGGTGTTAATTGGCCCTAGAGATGCCTTCTCCCCTCCTAAAAACTCTACAAGAAGCCTTAAAAATATAAGTAGCGATAAAGGTAGCATTTATATAGTGCGCCAAAAAAATTAAAAGATGAAGGGTTTTGATAAAAAATTTAGAGATCTACCCGATTATATACTAAAAATTACACATCAAATTTGGGAAGACAAGGATGTTGAGTCAATAAGAGAATATTATGCAAAAGGAATTCCAGTTAGGTCCCCTGCTGGAGTTGTGTATGGACCTGATGCAGTTGTGAAAGCAACTTATGCAACTTTAGAAGAATTTCCTGACCGTCAACTTTTAGGTGAAGATGTCATATGGATAGGTAATGAACATGATGGGTATTTATCTTCGCACCGAATTTTAACTAGAGCAACCCACTTAAATGATGGTGTTTATGGAAAAGCAACAGGAAAAAAACTTATTTATAGAGTAATTGCAGATTGTGCATGCAAGGATAATCAAGTGTATGATGAATGGCTTGTTAGAGATCAGGGCGCAATCGTAAGACAACTTAATTTAGATCCAAAAAAATATGCAAAACAAATAATTGATAATCAAGGGGGTTTTGAAAATTGCGCAGTTCCTTTTAACAAAAATACGCCTTTGGATTTAAAATATTCACAATTAAATTTACCTGAAAAAAATTCAGGTTATGAATATGCAGAAGTACTAAAATCTATATTTAATAAAGATATTAATATAGTTGATAAAAAATATGATAGAGCAATAAATCAAGAATTACCAGGCGGATTGAAAGCTTACGGAGTTGAAGAAGTAAAAACTTTTTGGACTTCTCTATTGTCATCATTTCCTGATGCAACATTTTCAATTGATCATGTTAGCTATTTAGAAGAACCAAATCAGTACAGAAAGGCAGCTATTAGATGGTCACTTAATGGTGTTCATTCGGGTTCGGGATATTTTGGAGTACCTAGTCAAGCAGCAGTTCATGTCATGGCTATATCACATGTTGAATTTGGACCACGAGGTATTAAAAATGAATGGATTTTGTTTGATGAAACTGAAATTTGGAAACAAATTTTGATGAAAACAGGATAGCTAAAGATTGAACACGAAAATTTTAACAACACATGTAGGAAGTTTACCTCGTTCTAAAGCTTTATCAGAATTACTTTTTGCAAAAGATAAGGGAGATAGTTTTAGTGAAAATGAATTTGATGATGTTGTAAAAAAAAATGTAAGTGACATTGTTAAAAAACAACTTGATACAGGTATTGATTTTGTCAGTGATGGTGAAATGAGTAAAATCAGTTATGCTACATATGTTAAAGATAGAATTAATGGTTTTTCCGGCGAAAGTGAAAGAAGAGCGCCAGCTGACTTAGATGCATTTCCTGAATATAAAGATAAAATTGCTAAAAGTGGGGGAACACCTACTTATACCCGACCCTGTTGTACTGGAGAACTCTCTATTAAAAATAATTATGATCTTTTAAAAGATATAAATAATCTATCTTCTGCATTAAATGCTAATAATCATACTAAGGGCTTTATGAATGCTGCTTCACCAGGAGTCATAAATGTTTTTTTACCAAATAAATTTTACAAAAATGATGACGAGTACCTAAGTAAGCTTAGCGTGATTATGGCAGAAGAATATCAACAAATTACTTATAATAATTTATTCTTGCAAGTTGATTGTCCAGATTTAGCCCTAGCAAGGCATATGAATTTTAAAGAATTAGATGAAAAAAGTTTTTTGCTGCGAGCAGAAAAACAAATTGAAGCTCTTAATCTTTCACTGGCATCAGTTCCACAAGACAAAATTAGAATGCATATCTGCTGGGGAAATTATGAAGGACCTCATACCTTTGATATTGGTTTGGAAAAAATTTTACCAATAGTACTTAAGGCAAAAAGTAAATATTTATTAATTGAGTCTTCTAATCCAAGACATGCTCATGAATGGAAAGTTTTTGAAAAGATCAAATTGCCACGAGATAAAGTTATTGTGCCTGGTGTTATTGATTCTACTTCAAATTTTGTTGAACACCCGGAAGTTGTTGCTGATCGGTTAAAACAATTTTCTACTTTTGTACCAAAGGAGCAAATTATGGCTGGTACAGATTGTGGTTTTAGTACTTTTGCTGGATTTGGAAAAGTTGATGAAAAAATTTGTTATGAGAAATTAATTTCGTTAGTTAAGGGCACTCAAATAGCATCTAAAACGATTTGATTTAAAATAAAAAATTAGTAATAATTTTATTAAAAGTTTTTGGCTTCTCTAGCATTACAAAATGAGAAGAATTTTTAATTTCTGTATAAACTGAATATTTTATTTTTTTATTTAATTCATTGTTCATAATATTAGAGGATAGTTTATCGTTTTTGCCACGAATAATAAGAGTTTTTGATATAATCTTATCTAGTTTATTTAATTGATTAGGTCTTTTTAGAGTCAAATTCGTTTGGTCTAAAAAAGTTTTATATCCTAATTGTTTAGCCATTGAATAAACAGTATTTTGGTATGATGTATTTTTCAAATCTTTATTAGAAAAATAGGAACTATAGTTTTTTTGATAAAATAATTTTGCGAAGTTATTTTTATTTAATGTTGTTAATGACTTTTCTAAAAGCAACTTTCTTTTTTGTGAAATATTTCTTGCATTAGTTCCTATTAAAACTAATTTATCTAATATTTCTGGATAATCGATTGCTAATTTTATTGCAATAAATCCTCCCATTGAAAAACCAATAACAGAAATTTTTTTTTTATTTTTGTTTATGATTTTTTGTACAGCATCATCAACTGTAGCAATATTCTTTAGAGAAGGAATGGAAACATTATATTTTTTTTTTAGAATAGATATTTGTGCATCCCAAATGCTATTGGTACACATATATCCTGGAATCAAAATTATTTTAGACAATTTCTATCTAGTTGTATTTCGATAAATAAATTTACCCTGAATTAAATGATTGATAGGCTCTAACTCTGGATCCTTAATGTTATCATCTATTATTTGGGTTACAAGTTTAGACATTTGTCTTACTGGTTGTCTAATTGTTGTTAAATTATATGAATGCCAATTTGCTGAAGATATATCATCATATCCAATTACCTCTATCTCTTCTGGTATATTAAGTTTTGTATTTTTTTTAATATAATCAACACAACCAAAAGCCATAATATCATCAGCACAAAACAATGCTGTAATATTATTTTTTAAAAGTTTATTTGCTGAATCTAAACCTCCTTCATATGTAAAATTTCCTCTTTCATGAAACAGTTTAATTTTGTCTAAATTATTTAAATAGTTTTTGAAACCTTTACATCTTTCCTTACTCACAAATGATCCAATTGGTCCTTCAACCATTCCTATTTTAGTATGCCCATTATTAACGAAATGTTCTGCCGCCGCTTCTCCACCATACTTATGATCACAAGCTACAGAACTCAGTGTAGGTATTTTCCAATTTCTATTAAATGCAATAAGTTGAATTTGTTTGGCTAAACAGTTTTCTACAAACGCATCAGTAGGCTTTGTTGCTGAGACAATTGCAACTAACTTTTCTTTTAAGTAGGGTTGAATTAAATTATCATCTAATTCCTCACCATCATCAGTAGTAATTAATAAAATTCTATACCCTGATACTCTTAGAGCTTCATGTAATTCGATAAGAACTTCAGGATAATATCTATTCGTAATATATGGTAATATAACACCAACTAAACCTCCCTCATCTATACTCAGAGAATTAGTTGAAAAGGTCTGTGGTTTATATCCTAGTTTTTTTGCTGCCTCGATAACTCTCAATTTTGTTCTATTAGAAATGCTTGCTCCTTTTGTAAAGCATCGTGAAACAGCCGATTGTGACACACCTGCTAGCTTTGCCACACTACTTGATGTTGGTAATTTTGCTTTCTGAATGTTCATTTATCCACTATTAATTTATTCATTACATTGCATATTAATTCAAATTAATGCAATATCATTTTAATAATTATAGTAATATACATACGCTTAAAAAAATTGTTTTTTATAAGTAATATATGGAGGAAACATGTTTTTAAAAAAATTAATTTTAGGTGGATTAACAGCACTATTCTTCAGCTCATCTTTGTTTGCGGCTGATTGTGGTCCTAATGGACAATCCATCCGAATTTTAGCAAGTGATTTTCCAGCAATTCACGCAATAGCAAATTCTGCTGAAAGCAATTGTGCAGGATCTGCATCTGAATTCACTCGAAATCATACTACTGAAGCGCGCCAAATAATGAACGCTGCTCAAACACCAGATCCAGCAGAGTATACATCAGTGATTGTAGCTAACTCTACTCTTGTTCAGTTAATGAATGATGGACTAGTGAGACCATTAAATGACCTAGTTGAAAAATATGGTGGCAACTTAAAATCTAATCAACTTATAACTATTGATGGTAAAATAATGGCTATAGCATTCATGGCTAATTCTCAGCACATGTATTATAGAACAGATATTTTAGATAAAGCTGGAGTTGATGGAATGCCAGCAACTTATGATGAAATAATTTCTGCTGCTGAAAAAATACGTTCAGCTGGTATCATGGAGCATCCACTTGTAATGAATCTTAAAGTAGGATGGAATGTTGGAGAAGTATTTAATACTATATACTTAGCACATGGTGGAGAATTCTTTAAGCAAGGTAGTGCAGAAGCATCTATTAATAACGCTAAAGGTATTGCGGCTCTAGAAACAATGAAAGCTCTAGTTGAGTATGCTCATCCTGATCATTTAACACAGGCATCTGATGATACGCAAGGATTATGGGAAGCTGGTCAAGCTGCAATTGGCTTTATGTGGGGTTCTCGTGGAGGAGTTATACTAGATAATGAAGGTTCTTCAGCTGAGGTGACTTCAAATACTGTTCTATCTGCAGCTCCAACTGTTACTGGTGGTTCAATACCAGGAGCAACTTTATGGTGGGATGGAATAACTATAGCAACTAACGTGTCTGACAGTGAAGCAGAAGCAACTTTTGCAGCACTTGTAAGTGGTATGACTTCAGAAATGGTTGCTGCTAATAATGATGATGCAATTTGGTTAATTGATGGTTTTAAACCTGGTCCAGCTGCAGCAGGAGTGTCTGCAACTGCTCAAGGCGGCGCTAAATCTTATCCAATGTTTGCTCAAATGGGATTATTGCACAATGCATTAGGTGCAGAGCTAGTTGATTTTTTAAAGGGAGCAGAAAGTGCTGAACAAGCACTTAGTGATGTAGAGGCTGTTTACGAAACAGCTGCTAAAGACGCAGGTTATCTGTAGTCAATAAATATAAATCAATAAAAAGGGGTTTTCAAATTTGAAAACCCCTTATATCTTTCTATGTAATTTAAAATAGCATAATGAAGCACAGCACATTCTTATTATTCATCCTTCCTTCATTAAGTGTAATGTTTTTATTTATTGCAATACCTATAGTTTCTGTTTTTATTCAATCCCTACATATAGAACATAAACAAGTAATAATTGTTTCAGAAAATTGTGATCCTTTTGGATGTGAGACGACAACATCTGTGGATACTGAAGCTTCTGCGAAGTTAAAAGAAAAAGCACCTCTTGGTAAATTTAATGGATTTAAAACGTATTCAAACAGAATGCATTTTGCATTTGATGAAATAGGAGAGGCTTGGAATAGCTCGGATAGTTTTATAGTTTTTGTAAAAAAAATATATAATTACCCCTTATATAGAGCGCTTAGCTTTACTCTTACTTACACCTTTGTAGTTACTCCGTTTGTTTTATTTCTTGGTTTTTTAGTTGCTCTTGGAGTCAATAATCTTCCTAAGTTGTTAAAAGGTCCAACAATTTTTGCATCTCTTCTTCCAATGATAGTTACACCTCTTGTGGGTTCATTGATATTGTTTTGGATGGTTGATGGCGATGGTGTTATTGGAGCCACACTCCAAAAATTATTTAATGATAATTCTCTGAGCTTGAAAGCATCACCTGTGCTTACCTGGGTCATGTTGATGGTCTATGGTATATGGCATTTGATGCCGTTTAGTTTTATTGTTTTTTATGCAGGTCTTCAAACAGTTCCTCATGAAACAATTGAGGCAGCAACTATAGATGGTGCATCTAAATTTCAAAGAACACGCCATGTCGTTATTCCTCATTTAATGCCACTTGCTATTTTTATAACTTTAATACTTTTAATGGATAATTTTAGAGTTTTTGAACCAATAATAAGTTTTAGAGCAGAAGCCCACGCTACCTCAATATCCTGGTTAATATGGAATCATTTGCGTGAAAGTGCTTACCCTCTATATAATGCAGCAGGCGCAACATCTATGATTACTATTTTTTGTGTAGGAATTTTACTTTTGCCAGTGCTAATTCGAACATGGAGAGATTTTAATGAAAAAAATAAGGGTTAGAAATTTATGAATACAAAAATTGAAAATAAATTAACCCCAGTTCGAATTATTGCTTTTGTATTCGTGGCTCTTTGGTTGATTGTTGCTATGTTTCCTTTTATCTGGACATTGTGGGGGTCTTTTAAAGTACAAGCTGATTTTTTTTCAAAAGCTGACTGGGCAAATGCAATATTTGGCTTTCATACTGAAAAACAAACAGGTAATTTTTTTTACTATTGATGGATATTATGGCTCTTGGATAGAAGAGGAATTTTGGCGCGCTGTTATTAACACAAGCATAGTAGTATTTTTTACAGTTTTAATTTCTCTTACATTTGGAACTTTAGGAGGCTATGCTCTTGCAAGGTCTACTTATCGATATGCCTTCTGGATTTTAATGGCAGGTCTTATTTTTCGTGCGATGCCTCATATGACTTTAGTTTCAGGATATCTTCAACCTTTTTTTGCTTGGAATATTTGGGGAATTTTACCTACAACAATAATTGTACTTGTTGCAATTAATCAGCCTTTTACTCTGTGGATGTTACATTCATTTTTTTTAAATATACCAAAAGATTTAGATGAAAGCGCTATGTGCGATGGCTGTAATAGATTTCAAGCATTTAGATATGTGATCATTCCTATAATGTGGCCGGGTGTAATAACTACTGGATTATTTAGTTTCCTTCTTGCTTACAATGATTTTACAGTTACATCTATGTTGCTTTCAGATGAAAATGAAACAATGATCCCAGCAATTGCTAGCTTTTTAGGTACCGTACAGGAAGAAGGTAAAGTAATGTATGCTGTAGCTGCCGTTGTTTCAGCAACTGCTCCATTATTCTTTCTTGTAATGTTTTTTCAAAGACAGATTGTTAGTGGATTAACAGCTGGAGCAGTTAAAGGTTAAAAATTATGAAACCTGAAGAGTTAAAAAAATATTTTGAAAATTATCAATTAGCTACTCAAAATTTTAACAAAAATTCAATAAAAAATTCTCTAGTTAAATATTTTTCTGAAAATTCGGTGTTTCATTTCTGCTATCCTTTTGGAACATTTAATGGTTTAGATAAATTGTTAACTAATTGTATAAATCCCCTTTTAGATAGCATTCCTGATCTTGAAAGAAGAGATATGATTGTTATGGCAGGCACAACACCTGAAGGTAAAGATTGGTTAGGCACTATGGGCAATTATATGGGAACTTTTTTAAAATCATTTTTAGATATTCCGCCAACAGGAAATTTAGTTCATATGCGTTATCATGAGTTTTTCCAAATAGAAAATAATCAAATTATAGAAATGCAATCAATTTGGGATCTACCTGAATTGATGATGCAGGCAAATGCATGGCCAATGAGTCCTCAGCTAGGATCTTTTTTATGCACACCATCTCCTATGACAGGAGACGGTTTAAAGATAGAAGGTGATGGATCAAAAAATTTTGACATTGTAATAAATATGCTTCGAGATATGGTTTTACACCCTAGTAATCCAAATCCACAAGTTATGAATTTAGATAAATATTGGCACCCCAGATTTAATTGGTACGGACCAGTTGGAATTGGCACAGCAAGGGGTATCGAAGGATTTCGCCATTGGCATCAAATACCTTTTTTGCGTGCAATGCCTGATAGAAAGGGAGGCTCATCAAATGATAGTTTAAAAAATGAAGGGTTGCAGGATATGCAAACACATTGGATATATGAAGGCGATTATGTTTGTGAAACTGGTTGGCCAAATATGCGATCTACAATTTCTCAAGATGGATGGATGGGTATTGCTCCATCAAATCAAATTATAGAAATGCGGAGTTTAGATTTTTGGAGATTAGAAAATGGTCTTATCAGAGAGAATTGGGTTTTAGTAGACCTTCTCGATGTTTACCAGCAAATAGGTGTTAATGTTTTTGATAGAATAAAAGAATTTAACAAAGCGAGAAACATTGGAGATATTAATATTTCTAAAGGACTTGGGTCAATAAAATAATAAGTTATATGATTTCTTGTTCCATAAAATTGAAAGGATAAAATGGATTATAAAGCAATATTATTTGGCTCAATAGGAACTTTAATTGAAACATCAGATTTGCAAAGAGAATCATTTAATGAAGCTTTTAAAGAAGCTGGACTAGATTGGTATTGGGATCAAGAGGATTATAGATTATTGCTTAAACAATCGGGTGGCACAAAAAGAATAGAGGATTTTGCAGAAAAAAATAATGTTAATGTAAATGCTTCACAAATTAGAAATAGAAAAACAGAAATCTTTAGCTCGTACATTATTCAGAATAAACAAAAATTAAGAAAGAGTGTTGATGAAATAATTAAGTATACAAAAGATAATAATATTAAACTTGCTTTCTCAACTTCTACAACTTTAAATAATGTCGATGCAGTATTTGAAAGTCTTTCCGGTCAAATTTCAAAAGAAGAATTTGAATTCATTGGTAATAAATCATTTGTTAAAAATGAAAAACCACATCCAGAAATTTATAAAGTTACATTGGATAAATTAAATTTACAGCCAGAAGATTGTCTTGCAATAGAGGATACTGAAGAAAGTAGTAATTCTGCCGTAAGTGCTGGAATTAAATGCATTGGGTTTCCAGGTGATTACCATTTGGAAGATAGTTTTCAAATGTGTATTAAAAAAATGAATTTATTAGATCAATCTATTTTTTCATTGTAAATAATCAGATCAAATGTTTCTAAAAAATTTTAATGTAAAAAATAAGACTGCTCTTGTGACAGGGTCAGGCAAAGGCATAGGTAAAGCATGTGCTATAGCGTTAGCAGAAGCAGGTGCAAATGTAATTATTCTGAGTCGAACAGAGAAAGATCTTTTAATTGTTCAAGACAAAATTAAAAAACTCAAAAAGAAATGTAGTTATTATGTGTGTGATGTTACAAATGTAAAAGAAGTTAAAAAAATATTTTCTGAAATCAACCAATTAGACATATTAGTGAATAATGCTGGCACAAATAGACCTGAATATTTTACTAAAATAAAAAGAAAAGATATGAGTGAAGTTGTTGATCTTAACATTAAAGCATCATTTGATATTGCTCAATTGGCAACAAAAGTTATGCTTAAATCAAAAAATCGAAAAAAAATTGGTGGATCAATAATAAATATTTCTTCTCAATTAGGTAAAGTTGGAGCTCCTCTTAGAAGTGTTTATAATATGACTAAATTTGGTGTTGAAGGTCTCACTAGAGGAATGGCTATTGATTTGGCCAAATATAACATTAGAGTTAACTCTGTTTGTCCTACATTTGTGGAAACACCAATGGTCAAAAAATTTTTTAAAGATAAAAGTTTTAAAAAATCTGTAATTGAAAACATACCTTTAGGAAAAGTAGCAACAGAAAGTGATATTGCTAGTGCTGTAGTGTATCTTGCTTCAGATGCCGCATCAATGATGACTGGTTCATCACTAGTAATTGATGGAGGATGGACAGCTAAATAATCAAAAATTAATTTTCTTTATTTATAAAATAAGTTGCTACGATTACAATTACACCACCAATAAAAGTAATTAAAGTTGGTATTTCATAAAAAATTATAAATGTTAACAACACACCAAATACAGGAAATAAAGCGTAAAATGGAAATACTCTATTAACAGGATACATCCTATACAAATAAAACATCGACATATGTGCAGCAATTGAGACAAAGATACCTGAATGCAATATTAATAACCATGACTGAAAACTAATATTTTTTATTTCGTTTATCGTTTGTCCTTCAAATATTGATGATGAAATAATTAGTAATACAAATCCAACTAGTCCCATTACTGCATTTGTGAGAGTAACTTCTAAATCTTTTAGGTACCTGGAAAATACTTGTGCACTAGCATAGAAGAATGCCATTAACGTTATTAAGATTAATGCAAAAATTTCATTTCTTATCAATGGATCAAAGCCTAACAAAATAATGCCAAAAAAAGAAATAAATATAAGTACCCATTTTTTAATACTTACTTTCTCTTTTAAAAAAAATGAGCTTAATAATATTGCAAATGGTACAGCCAGTTGAGAACCAATAATTATCGGAGAAACTATGTTTGCTTCATTTAAAGATAATGTCATAAAAACATTTGCCAAAAAACCCATAGAAATTGAAAAAAAGAGAAGTGGTAACCAGTATTTTTTTTCAGGAATTCTAAATCGCCAAAAAGGCAAAAGACATATGAAAACCACTAACATTCTTAAACTTCCCATTAATAATGGGGGAACATTTTCATTAAAAATAACTTTCTGAACAGGGTAGGCACTTCCAAATAAAAAAGTGATTATTAAAATTAAAAAGTAATGTCTTAAAAGCATTCGAGCTAAAATTTATTTTCTAATTAGTTATTTGCAGCAACTACAGCTGCCATAATTGACGCAAGTTTAGAATTTTTACTATCTGCTCTGCTAGGGACTACAACTGGTACTTTACCACCAATTACTATTCCTGCCGCACAAGCATTCATAAAATAAACCATTATTTTGGACAAAGAATTTCCAGTTTCTAAATTAGGTACTAATAATACATCAGCATCACCAGCAACATCATTATTTATTCCTTTTATTTTAGCTGCTTCCTTAGAAACAGCATTATCAAAAGCAAGCGGTCCATGAACAAAAGCATTAATTTTTTCTTCTAACGCAAGTTCCATAACTTTTTTGGCATCTACTGAACTTGGCATACTGTCAATTGGATCTTCTGTACCTGATAAAATTGCAACTTTTGGTTTAGTAATATTTAATTTATTACAAAATTGAACAGCATTTTTAAGAATTTGTAATTTTATATCAACTCTTGGTAAAACATTTAAGGCGCCATCAGTAATAAAAAGGGGTTTTTTAAGCTGTGGCGTAGTCATATGCCAAATATGACTTAATCTTCTACCATCAAGTAAATTAAATTCTTTTTTTAAATAAGAGCGCATTAAAATATCAGTATGAAGATTCCCTTTAATTATGATTTTACTTTTATTTTCATTAGAAATTTGACAAGCAATTGATGCACTATCCTCTTCATCTTTAGCCTCTACAATATTAAAATTAGAAATATCCAAACTTAATTTTTTCGCTGTTTCAGTAATTAAACTTTTATTTCCAATTAAAGTTGGATCGATGAGGTTCATATTCTTACCTTCAATTACAGCTGATAATATGCTTTCTTGATTGGGGCACACAACTGCTGCTGGTATGTTAGGAGTCTCTAAAGCTTTACTTTTAAGATCTTCTGGTAATGTGCTCATATTTGATATTCTCTCTATACCACTGCTACAATTTTTCCTATGATATTTCTTTATTGTGTAAGAAATATTCTTTGATTTATCTATAATTTCATATACTCAATCTTTAATAAGGAAAAAAATGGACTTAGAAAAAAGAACTGAAATACCTAATTCATTAGAAGAACATTGGATGCCATTTACATCTAATAGAGATTATAAAAATAGTCCAAGATTAATGGTTAAGGCAGAAGGTGTTTATTATACTGATCATTATGGAAATAAATTAATTGATGCTAGCTCAGGGCTATTTTGTAGTCCAGCGGGTCATTCAAGACCAGAAATAAGAGAAGCAGTATCAAAACAATTAGAGCAATTAGATTATGTTCAACCATTTCAACAAGGTTTTGGTGGTTCATTTGATTTAGCTAGAAAAGTTTCAAAACATACACCCGAAGATTTAAATAAAATATTTTTTACTATTTGTGGTTCGTCAGCTGTTGAAACAGCAATTAAAACAGCCATAGCATATTTTAAAGCAAAAGGAGAAGGTCATAGATCTCACATAGTAGGAAGAGAAAGAGGTTATCATGGAATGAATATTGGAGGAATTTCTGTTGGTGGAATGATTGCTAATAGAAAAACTTTCTCAAATATTCTCATGCCAAATGTACATCATCTAAGACATACTCATTTACCTGAAAATTTATTTGTAAAAGGCGAACCTGAAACAGGTGCTGATCTAGCAGATGATCTTGAAAGAATTGCTGGTAACATAGGTGCTGAAAATATTGCAGCATGTATTGTAGAGCCAGTTGCAGGATCAACAGGAACTTTAGTTCCACCAAAAGGATATTTAAAAAGATTAAGAGAAATTTGTGACAAACACGGAATTCTTTTAATTTTTGATGAAGTTATTACTGGTTGGGGAAGAATGGGTGCTCCATTTGCAGCTCAAGCTTTTGATGTTTGTCCAGATATCATGACAATGGCTAAAGCAATTACTAATGGCGTTGTACCTTTAGGGGCAGTAGCTTCACGTGATCATATCTATGATACTATTGTTGATGCATCACCTACAGGAGCTATAGAATTTTTTCATGGTTATACTTATTCTGCTATACCAGTTTCAATGGCAGCAGGTTTAGCAATGCAAGATATAATCGAGAAAGAAGATTTATTTAATAGAGCAAAGGATATGTCTCCATATTTCTTAGATGGTTTATTTTCGTTGAAAGACTTAGATATCATTACTGATATAAGAGGATATGGAATGATGGGAGGAATTGACATTAAAATGGATGAGCGTTTAGGCAAAGCTGGATATGCTTGTTTTAAAAAATTATTTGAAGCAGGCTTAAGCTTGAAAGCAACAGGTGATTGTTTAATTGTTGCACCTCCATTTACTTGTGAAAAAAAACATATTGATGAGATAATTGAAAAATTAAGAACAGGTATCTCAAACTATATGCATGACAGATAATGAAAATAGGTGTTCCCTCTGAGATTAAAGCTCAGGAGTCCAGAGTTGGGCTTACCCCACAAAGTGTTAAAGAATTAGTAAAAGATAAACATACCGTTCTAATCCAAAAGGATGCGGGTATTGGAGCTGGCTTTTCAAATAGTGATTATGAATTGTCAGGTGCTAAAATTGTAAATTCCGCTGAAGATGTTTTCAATGATTCTGAAATGATCGTAAAAGTAAAAGAACCTCTAATGAATGAAGTAGCAATGATAAGAGAAAACCAAATTTTATTTACTTATTTACATCTTTCAGCAGCTCCAGAATTGACAAAGGGTTTAATTGATTCAAATTCTATTTGTATAGCTTATGAAACGGTAAGTGATCATAATAATAAATTACCTCTGCTAGCACCAATGAGTGCTGTAGCAGGTAGAATGTCGATACAAGCAGGAGCTTATTCTCTTGAAAAACATAAGGGTGGAAGTGGTTTACTTTTAGGTGGCGCACCTGGAGTTCAGCCTGGAAATGTATTAATTTTAGGTGGAGGTGTTGTTGGAGAAAATGCAGCAATAATTGCTACAGGTATGCAAGCAAAAGTTTTCATCGTTGATAAATCAGAAAAAAGATTAGAAGAATTACAAGAAAAATTTGGTGATAAAATAGAACCACTACATAGTGATAAAATAAATCTAAAAGATTATATTTCTGAATGTGATTTACTAATTGGCGGAGTACTTGTTCCAGGCTCTAATGCTCCAAAGATTATAACTAAGGACATGATAAAAGAGATGAAAAGTGGATCTGTAATTGTTGATGTTGCAATTGATCAAGGTGGTTGTGTTGAAACTAGTAAACCAACAACTCATGCAAACCCTACATATGTTGTTGATGATGTTGTTCATTATTGTGTTGCAAATATGCCAGGGGGAGTTCCTAGAACTTCCACTCTTGCTTTAAATGCAGTCACTTTGCCATTTATTCAAAACTTAGCTTCTAATGGTTTTAAAGATGCTTTAAAAAATGATAAAAATTTTATGAATGGTTTAAATATTTTTAAAGGTGCCGTTACATATAAAGCTATTGCTGATGATTTAAATTATGATTATGCTAATCCAGAAACTTTAGTACACTAAAAACTATTAGAAGCTTCTACCATTATCTTTAATTTTATTTTTGCCAAATCTCTAGGTAAGTGACCAAGGCCACAATCAGGAGCAACAATTAATTGTTCCTTATCAATAAACTTTAATGCATCATTTATTCTCGAGACAATTTCTTCTTTAGACTCTACTTGAGAGCTTGCTATTTTTACTAAACCAAAAATAACTTTTGTTTGTTTAAAATCTTTTAAAAAATTTAAATCATTATATCGATGAGCATCTTCAATAGAAACGGTATCCATAATTGACTCATCTAAAGCTTTACTAATTTTACTGTAAGAATCTAAAGGCGCTTTTGGATAATCTACTGCATCTAATTTATCAGGATAGCCGCAACAAATATGAGTAATTTTTTCAATACTTTGATTATTAATATCCTTAAAACATCTTTCTAGGTTTTTGATTCCAAAATTAAGAGCATTTTCTGGTTTTCTAGCAAACAACGGTTCATCGACTTGAATATATTTACATCCTGCATCAACCAATCTTTTAATTTCTACATTAATAGCATCAGCTAAGTCTTCACCCATATGTTCATCTGAATCATAAAATATATTTGCTATGGTATCTGTTATAGTCATTGGTCCAGGAATAGTAATTTTTAAATCTTTATTTGTTAAACTCTGATTTTTTTTCCACTCTTCGACTAAAAAAGATTCTTTTGCTTTAACTTTTGCAGTTATTGTTGGTAACCAGCATTTATAATTCCCTGTCCTTGCAACTTTTTCTGTCAGATTTGCAAAATCAATTCCTTCTAAATATCTACAATGATAGTGAATATAATTTTCTCTTCTAACTTCACCATCTGTTAGGATATCAATACCGCATTCTTCCTGATCACTAATTATTTCTTTGGTAGCTTCATTAAATAACTCTTCAACATTATCGCCCATCTTATTTATTTCATCTTCGTAAAATTTAGTTGGATATTCAGTATCTGTACCACCAGAAGCATTAAACCAATCAGTTAATTTTAAATAACTTGGTTTTGGGTAGGCGCCTATAACAGTTGTTAACATAAATTAATTATCCCATTTTTCTGCTAGCTGGTCCAGATTTTGTTTTAACCCCTGAGCTAGAAAGTTTTGTATTAGATAACTGTCTTTCCTGATGAATCATTCGGTGGCTTAATAGTTTTGATACTAAATCATTTTTAATATCTTGAAATTCTTTTACTCTAGATAAATCATTGATTTCATTAGGATCATTTTCTAAATCAAACAATAAACATGGCAATGAAGGGAAATGAACATATTTCCATTTATTATTTCTAATAACTGATAGATTGCATTGCTCGGGTGCTAATTTTTTATCTTTAACAAATTCAGTGCTTTCTCTAAAATCATAATCAAAAACAACAAATTCTTTATTAGGTGATTTTTCATATTGATCGTAAATATTATGCATTAGTGACTGACCATTCCAATCAATGGGGATTTCACCACCAAGCCATTCTAAAATTGTAGGAGCAACATCTACCGATTCTGTTAAGTGGTTAATTTTTTTTGGATTGTTTTGAGGGACATATATGAATAATGGAATTCTATAAGAGGAGTCCCACCAACCTAATTTTCCCCATAAATTATTTTCATTTAACATTTCTCCATGATCACTGGTAAATATTATCATTGTATTCTCTTCTTGCCCTGATTCTTTCAGAGCATTTAAAATTTTACCAATATTAAAATCAACTTCTGCACACATAGCAAAATAGACACTCATAATATTTTTGATGTCTTGATCTTTTAAAAGATCATAATTAATTTCAGAGAAATTTTCTTTTAATAAAAATTTTTTGCATAACTCTTCAAGTAGAGGATGTTTTTTTGATAATTCTTTAAGTGAAATATTATTTTTAGATAAATTAATATTATCTGGATTAAATTTACTAAACCATGGATCAGCTATATGAAAGGGCGGGTGTGGTTTTAAAAAAGATACATGCATAAAAAATGGATCTTTGACTTTTTTTAAATCGTTAACAACTTTGTCTGCTAAAAATGCGGTGTCTGAAAATTCAGTTGGAATATAATATGGTTCATAAATATACGCTTGATCATCTTTAGGCTTTCTTCCTTTGTACAAATCTTCTGCTTTATTAATTTCAAAACCATTTTGATTAAGATGGTTAGCCCAAAGCTCCGGTTTTCCTCCTGGTAAAACACAACCATCATCAAACCCTTCCATTGGTGATTCATAGGTAAAATTTTTTTTATCTTTTGGATCCAAGTATCTTGGATCCCAAGAAGTATCAGTGTATCCGTAAAGTCTTGGATTGAAATTTAATTTTCGAGCTTCTTTAGCAATATTTGTAAATCTTTTATCAAGTGGAGCACCATTATATACTGAGCGATGTATAAATGGATATAAACCAGTGAGCATTGTAGTTCTCGAAGGACCACATGGAACAATACCTGCAAAGTGTGATTTAAAAATAACACTTTTTTTTGCTAATTTATCCAAATTAGGAGTGAGAGCATATTCATGATTTAAAAAACTAAAGCAATCGAAGCGCCACTGATCAGCACATATAAAAAGTACAGATTTTTTGATTTTCTTCATATTCTACAAAATACTAAAGTAATTAAAAAGAAATACACAATTTTTTAAAAAAAAACGTAATAAATTTGTCAATTATTTTTGCTAAAAGCTCAAATTTGTATAAAAAAAATACATACGATAAATTTATCTTATAGGAGAAAATATATGTTAAAAAAAATACTCGTAGCATTGGTATTTTCTTCCGCAATGTTTGTATGGAGTGGAAGCTCTTTTGCAGGCGGTCATTGCGTAGGCTCAACCATGAGCGATGCATATACTGGCGGAAAATATCCACAGCAATATGAGTTATCAGAATACGAAAGTGCAGCAAGTTGTGCGATGAAGTTTTCAGAGAACCCAAGTATTGCAAGTATTAATGCAACAATTCAAGGGAACCCAGGAAGCCTACCTCCAGTTGAGGATAGATTACCTGATGAACCACTTGTTGTAGTGCCATATGAATCAATTGGTAAATATGGAAACACTATTAATTTCTTATCTAATGCAACTGAAGCTGGTACTTCAGACATGCTTTCTACTCGACATGTTAACTTAGTTCGTTTTGCTGATGACTTGTCAACTGTAGTTCCAAATGTTGCAAAAGATTATGAATGGAATGATGATTTTACTACTTTAACATTCATGTTACGTAAAGGTCACAAGTGGTCAAATGGTGAACCTTTTGTAGCCAGAGATGTAGAGTTTTGGTACGAAGACTTGATGATGAATCCAAAGATTCGTGAAAAACCATATCCATATCTATTAGTTGGTGGTGAGCCAATGACTGTTGATGTAATTGATGATCAAACAGTAAGATTTAACTTACCATCTCCGTTTCCTGGTTTACTTGCTACTTTAGCTACATCTTATAACCAAGCTTTTATGCCTTCACATTTCCTAGAACAATTCCATCCAGAAATTGATTCAAATGCTGATGCGAATGCACAAGCTTTAGGTTTCGCAGATGGCTGGGATGCTTTAGCGGCTTATTATGGTAACTCAGGTTGGACTGATACTCCAACTCCGTTATTAAGAAATCCAGAGTTAGTAGATGGTTTACCATATGCTGCTTATCCTTCTTTGGAAGCTTACATGACTATTGAAGATACTACTGAAGGTAGAGTATATGCTGCAAACCCATACTTTTTCCAAGTTGATACAGCTGGGAATCAATTACCATACATTGACTATCAAAATGAGAGATATATCAATGAAAATGAAATAAGATTATTGAAACTTGTTAATGGTGAAGTTGATTACAAATCTCAATCTGTACAACTTGAGTCTGCACCTCAATTATTAGATGGAGCAGAGTCTGGAGGCTATAATATTCAAATTAACCCTGGTTGTGGAGCAGCACTATTTAGCTTCAACGTCACTCACCCAGACTTAGAAAAACGTAAAGTTTACGGTGATATTCGTTTCCGTCAAGCAATGTCAATTGCTCTAGATAGAAATGAAATTAACGATGTTGCTTACTATGGTATGGGTGTTGTAGAGCAGTTCACAGGTATGTCACCAGCTCCTGATTTCGTACGTGAAGATATGAAAATGTATATGACTCAATATGATCCAGATGGTGCTAAAGCACTTCTAGACGAAGTTGGCCTTAAGGACGTTGACGGTGATGGCTTTAGAGAACTCCCTAACGGAGAGCCTTTTGCTATGAACATTGACTATGCTACTCAAGGTATAGGTGGTGTAGAAGTTGAGTTAGTTGCTCGTATGTGGAACGATGTAGGAGTTAAAACTTCTTTTAAAGAGGTAACTCCTGATGAATATCGTGGTTCACAATCTTCAAATGCATTAGATGTCCATGCATGGGATAAAGGTCAACCATTAGCAATTATTGCAGGTGATCCTGAAACATTCAAAGCGCCTTTTGGAAACTACTTTAACCATACGCAAGGAATGTTGTGGGCAGCTTACATTGATAGTAACGGTGATGAAGGTGTAGAGCCTCCTCAATGGGTTTACGATTTAAGTGATGGTATTGATAAATTTCAATCATATGCTTTAGGTACACCTGAATCAAATGAGTGGGGTGAAAAAATTACAACAATGTTAACAGAGCAAACTTTGTTAATTGGAACTGTAAAAGCACCTTTCCCAACATATCATAGAAATGCTTTGAAAAACTTTACACAATTCAAAACAACTTCTTATGAATATTATAGAACTTATCCATATTTAGCTACTCAGTGGTGGTTAGACGAATAAGTCAACTATAAATATACTTAAAAGCGGCAATTTTTTATTGCCGCTTTTCTTTTTTCTACTATTCTTAAAAATCAATTAAGTGAAATCATGCTATGATTAATTTTGTTCAGTTTACATTTACAAGAGCATTTTTAGCTATTGTAACTTTATTAATTGTTTGTTTCATAGTTTTTTCTTTAATGGAATTAGTACCTGGAACGTGTGCTGAAAGATATTTAGCTTTTAAAAATACTCAGGGCTCTCAAATTACTTATGAAGATATTGAAGCAGAAAAAATTCGCTTAGGCTTAGATAAACCATTCCTTTATAGATATGGAAAGTGGATTTCTGACATTGTTATCAATCAAGATTTTGGTGATAGTTGTATTCTAAGAATGAATATTAATGAATTATTAAGTGGAAGATTTACTTTATCTCTAACCATATGTTTAGTAGCATTAATATTTTCATATTTAATTGCTATACCGGTAGGAATTATTTCAGCCACGACAAAATATGCATCATTAGATAACACTCTAAAGTTTGTTAGTTACCTTGGCATAGCATTGCCAAATTTTTTAGTGGCACTTTGTATAATGCTTTTTATGACAATCTATTATGGAGATACGATGACAGGATTATTTTCTCAAGAATATGAAAATGAACCATGGTCATCAGCAAAGTTAATGGATTTTTTAGGTAGAGCATGGTTGCCTATTTTTGTTTTAGGATGGAATGCAACTGCCTTTGCATTGCAAACTGTCAGAGCTTTAATGTTAGATGAAAATGATAAGTTGTATGTAATGGCGGCAAGGGCAAGAGGTGTATCAGGGATGAGTTTGCTTTGGCGATATCCAGCAAAGCATTCTTTAGGACCTGTAATAAATTCAATAGGATTTGATTTAAATAGAATTTTTAGTGCACTTCCAATAGTTGCTCTGATTTTAATTTTGACTGAGGCAGGAGCTTTGTTAATAGAAGCTTTGGCTAGATCAAATGATCAGCAACTAGCTGGAGCAATAATATTTTTACTTACAGCAACAATCGTTTTTGTTAATTTTGTTACAGATATAATTTTAGCAATAATGGATCCAAGAATAAGAAAAGGAGTTATGGGTGGAGGTTAGTAATCAAAAAAAAGAAGCTTATTATACAGCTACACAGATGCAATTAGTAAGAACACGCTTTTTTGGAAATAGATCGGCAATGATTGCAGGTTCAATATTACTTTTCATGATTGTTTGTAGTCTATTCTCAGATTTTTTATCTCCATATGATCCGACTATTAATGGTCGCGACAAAGATTATGAAAATGGAGCACCTCAGGTTCCGATGTTTTGGGATGAAAATGGTTTTTCACCAAGGCCGTTTTTACACACTTTAACAAAATATAGAGGAGCTGATACTAATTTTAGATGGGTCTATAAAACTGATACAGAAAAAAGAAGATATGTTTATTTTTTTGTTGAAGGTTGGGAGTATAAAGTTTTTGATTTTAATATAAATCTTCCAGGAAAAATTTTAGATTTTAAAATTCCAGGTTTTACATTTAATACTCATTTATTTGGAGTTGAAGAAGGTGGTATTCATATATTTGGAACAGATAAGGCAGGAAAAGATTTATTTAGCAGAACCTTGAGTGCAATTTATATTTCACTAGCTGTAGGGACACTTGGTGTTTTTATATCATTTGTACTATCCTTAATTATAGGTGGAATATCAGGTTACTATGGTGGATGGATTGATAGTGTATTGCAAATGTTTACTGATGCAATTCGAACGGTTCCGCCAATACCTCTGTTTATGTGTCTTGCTGCCTTTGCGCCATTAGAATGGAGTTCTGAATTACGGTTCTTTTTTATTTCCTGTTTACTTGGATTAATTTCATGGCCAACACTTGCTAGAAGAGTAAGAACGCATCTACTTAGTGAAAGAAGCCAAGAATATATTCTTGCTGCAAAACTTTGTGGAGCATCATCTACTCACATTATTATAAGACACTTGTTACCAAGTTTCACGAGCTATATTATTGTCGATTTAGTCATTAGTTTCCCATACATGTTATTATCTGAAACAGCTTTAAGTTTTATAGGACTTGGTTTGAGAGAACCTGTAAACTCTCTAGGTGTACTTTTACAAAATGCAACAAAGGCCGACGTACTTTTAAACTATCAATGGTATTTTATTCCTGTATTTTTCTTAGTCGTATTAATTTTAACATTTGTCTATGTAGGGGATGGATTACGTGATGCAGCAGATCCTCATAAGGTAAAATAATATGAGTCATTTATTAGAAGTAAAAAATTTAGATGTAAAATTTGATACTGATGAAGGTAGAATTACTGCAGTTGAAAATATCTCTCTTTCTGTAGATCAAGGTGAAGTACTTGGTATAGTTGGTGAATCCGGATCAGGTAAATCTGTGACTGCTAAATCGATTATGAAATTAAATCCAGGTAATACTTCTTATAATGAAGACGCAGAAATAATTTTAGACAACGAAAATGTTCTTCAATTTACCTCTAAGCAAGACTTAAAAAAAATAAGAGGTGGTAAAGTATCAATGATTTTTCAAGAGCCTATGGCAAGTTTTGCTCCGGCAATAAAAATTGGCGCACAAATGGTTGAGCAATTACTAATTCATAAAAATATTAATAAAGAGGAAGCAAAATCAATATCCATAAACATGCTAAAAAGAGTAGGCATAGCAGATGCAGAAAAACGGTTTAATCAATATGCATTTGAATTATCTGGGGGAATGCGTCAAAGAGCAATGATAGCTATGGCACTATCAACAATGCCTAAACTTTTATTAGCAGATGAGCCAACAACTGCTTTAGATGTAACAATTCAAGCTCAAGTAATTAACCTAATTAAAGATATTATTAAAGAATATCAAATGGGAGTAATATTTATTACTCACGATCTAGGTGTTATTGCACAGGTCGCTGATCATGTAGCGGTTATGTATTTGGGAAGTGTAGTGGAGAAAGGTCCAGTAAATGAGATCCTTAAAAACCCAAAACATCCTTATACAAAAGGGCTATTACAAGCTTTACCTGACATAAATAACTTAGACGCGCCGTTATCTCCAATACCTGGAAATATTCCAAGTCCATTAGATAGACCAACAGGGTGTGTATTTAGAACTAGATGCCCCCATCATAATCCAGAAGGAAAAGATGGTAAAATAGAAATGAAACTAATTGAAGTTGAACCAGGTCACTGGGTTGATCAATGTGGAATTAAGTGTGGTCAAAATGGGTGATAATTTAATTTCAGTAAATAATGTTTCAGTAAATTTTGATTATCAAGAAAATTTTATTTCAAAAAAACAAAAAATACATGCTGTAAACAATATCAATATCAAAATTAAAAAAGGATCTTTTTTTGGTTTAGTGGGTGAATCTGGTTCAGGAAAAACTACTCTTGGTAGAGCAATACTTGGAGCTAATAAAATTAGTTCTGGAAATGTTATTTTTCATGACGATGAAAGAGATTATGATTTAACAGATATGAACAAACAAGATTTAAAAGAATATAGAAAAAAAGCTCAATTAATTTTTCAAGATCCTTATGCTGCTTTAAGTCCAAGAATGACAGTGAGGGATATTATTGCAGAGCCTTTAGAAGTGATGAAAATAACAAACTCAAGACAAGAAACTGATGAAAGAGTAAGAGACATTGCTTCAAAATGTAGATTAAATATTGAGCACCTAAGAAGATTTCCTCATGCATTTTCTGGAGGACAAAGACAAAGAATATCAATTGCAAGAGCCTTAGTAAGTAATCCAAAATTTATAGTAGCAGACGAAAGTGTTGCTGCTTTAGATGTATCAATACAAGCAGATATATTAAATCTTTTAAAACAACTTCAAACCGAGCTTAACTTAACTTATTTATTCATAAGTCATGATTTAAGTGTAGTAGCTCATGTATGTGACGTTGTTGCAGTTATGTATTTGGGGCACATTGTTGAAATGGGACCCTCAAGAGAATTATTTAAGAATCCAAAACATTCTTACACAAAGGCACTATTATCTTCTATTCCATCAATTGATCCAGAGAAAAGATCTGAAGCTATAGAACTAAAGGGAGAAATTCCTAGTGCATTAAATCCACCTCCAGGTTGTGTATTTAGAACCAGATGTCCTAATCCTGGAGTAGATTGCAAAGGTGGAGAAATAAAAATGGGCCTTATTGAAGTTGAACCAGGTCACTGGGTCGATCAGTGTTGTGCTCTATAAGTAGTTTTTATAACTGTAATGAAAAATATAGCATTTATTGGAACCTCTCATATTCATACACCAAATTTTATTTCTAAGGTAATTTCAAACATTAAAATTAATTGTATTGGTGTTTGGGACAAAGACAAGAATAGGTCAAAAATTGATTCTGATAAACTGCAATGTAAGAATTATGATAACTATGTTGATTTATTGAAAGAACCTAATTTAGATGGTGTTATAGTATGTTCAGAAACTAATTTGCACTATGAATTAGTTAAAAAAATTACCGAGAATAAAAAACACTGTTTTATAGAAAAACCTTTGGGTATAGGAAAAAAAGACTCTTTTGAAATGGCAAATCTTATTGAGTCTTCAAAAATTATTTTTCAAACTGGATATTTCATGAGAAGCAATCCTGTTTACATAAAGCTTAAACAATTAATCACTGATAATTATTTTGGCGAAATTTCAAGAATTCGACTCATTAATTGTCACGATGGTCTTATGAGGGATATTTTCAAAAACTATCAATGGATGACAGATCCTAAGGTTGCAGGCGTTGGAGCTTTTGGTGATTTAGGAACACATGTTTTAGATCTTCTTTTATGGTTTTTTTCTGATGTTGAGTCAGTGAGCGCAACCTTTACAAAAGTATATAATCAATATCCAGATTGTGAAGAAAGTGGAGAAGCTTTGATAAAATTTAAAAGTGGGTTGATAGCTAGTATTGCTGCGGGATGGATAGATGTAGCGCAGCCATACACTATTTTTGTAAGCGGTACAAAAGCTCACGCAAGAACAACTAATGAGCAATTAATTATAAATGAAAATAAGGAAGGTAAAAAAATAGAAAGAATAGAAGAAAATTTACCAGAAACATTACCACATGCATTTGATTTGTTTCTCAACTCATTAAATGATAACAATACTAAAAACCTAGTTACTCCTACAGAAGCAGCATTGAGAAGTAGTATAATGGAATCAATTTACCAATCAGAAAAAGAAAAAAAATGGATAAATATCTAAATTAAAAAATATAATTATGAGTAAAATAAAAGTTGGCATTATTGGCGTCGGTGGCATTGCAAAGTTACATGTACCTGGTTGGCGCATGTCAGAACATGCAGAATTAATAGCAGGTTCCGATATTAATAATTCTATTCTTGAAGATTGGGGTAATATAAATCAAATAAAAAAATTATATCTTGATCCCTTAGATATGATTAATGATCCAGATATAGATGTAATAGATATTTGTGCGCCTAATAACTATCATTGTGATTTAGCAATTAAAGCAATGCAAGCAGGCAAAGATGTTTTATGTGAAAAACCCTTAGCTCCAAATGCCTCACAAATAAAAAAAATGATTGAAGTAAGAGATCAAACGAAAAAAAAATTAATGTGTGCTCAACACTTTAGGTTCAGAAAAGATTCTCAATTAATAAAAGATCAATCCAAATCAATTGGTTCGATATATCATGCACGCTCTTGGATGCTTAGAAGAAATTTTTTACCAGTCTCACTTGGTTTTTTAAAAAAAGAAAATTCAGGAGGAGGGCCTTGTATTGATATAGGGGTGCACGTATTAGATTTAACTCTTTGGTTTATGAACAATCCAGAACCACTTTCTGTGACGGGTGTGTCAAAAACAGAATTAGCAAAGCAGCCAAATTCTTTTAGTTACAATGGAGAGTACGATAAGGAAGCAATGAACGTTGAGGATTTTGCAGCTGCGTTTGTTAGGTTTAAAAATGGTGCAACCTTGATGCTTGAAGTATCATGGATGCTTCATCATAAACTACCAGAAGATAAAATAGAAGATATGCAGGTATGGTTATACGGAAGAGAAGCTGGTTTGCATTGGCCTAATTGTGAGATTATAAAAAATGATATCAATTCTCAAACTCACATAACTAAAAAAATTGAAGGAAATTTAAAAGACACTATTGAACCTCATGCCAAAGAATGTATCGAGTTTGCAGAGTTTGTTGCAAACGATCAACCAGTTACTATTCCGGCTGAACACTCTCTACAAGTAATGAAAATTTTAGATGGAATCTATAAAAGTCAAGAAATAGGAAAAGAAATTATTTTAGAATAATAGACTATGATTAATGAAAAATAATTTATTTTTAGCTGTTATATTATCACTTTCAGGTTTGTTTTTATTGGATTGTATGGGGATTGCGATAAAGTTTTTGCGAAATGACTATCCAGCAGCTCAACTTTCTGTTTTTCGAAATTTATTTGGGATGATCCCATGTGTTATTGCTCTATATTTCTCACAAGATTGGCATCGAAACGGTAGACAAATAAAAATAACACAATGGAAGCTAGGATTATTCCGTGGAGTATTTGTAGCATTGGCTCAATTATGTCTCTACACTTCTTATGCTTACCTCCCATTTGCTTTAGTCGCTACCATGGAATACACAGGACCTATGATGGTTACTCTTCTTGCTATTCCTATACTAGGTGAAAAATTTGGTTGGTACAAAATGAGTGCAGTAATTTCTGGTTTTGCAGGTATCGTTTTAATTATGCAACCTTGGTCATCAGATTTTAATTATATGTTACTACTTCCTATACTTGCAGCTTTGGGATATTCATTAGCAAGAGTAACTTCTTTAAGTTTTGAGGATCATGTTCCTTCACCACTTATTAACTTATACGGTCAAACAGGGACAATCATCGTTGCATGTATGTTAGTAATGTTTTTTGGTATGTGGGAAAATTTTAAAAGTATAAATGATTTCTTAGTAGTTTGTGTCATGGGGATTGCAGGAGGATCTGGAACTTTACTTTTAATATATGGTGCAAGAAAAGCAGAACTTAGTAAAATTATGCCATTTGATTATATCGAGATATTTTTTGCACTTATTTTAGGTTGGATATTTTTTGCAGAATGGCCAGTTGATCAACTTTTCCCAGGTGCTTTTTTCATAGTTTTAGGTGGATTAATCATTTATCTTCAACAAAGAAAAAATGATTTTCAAAGATTAAGGAAAATATAATGAAATATAAAATTACCAAACTTCAAAATGATAAAGGTTTAGATATTGACATAGTTAATATTATTAACTCAAACAATTATAGTTTTAGTTTTTATACTTATGGTGGTTATATGAGTGAAGTTTGTATTCCAACTTCTTCGAATGTCTCTGAAACAGAGGATGTTTTATTAGGTTATGGTAATTTAGATGATTGCTTGGAAGCTCATGGATATTTCAATTCAATTATTGGAAGAGTTTGTAATAGAATAGGGCAAAGTAAATTTACTCTCAATGGGAAAGAATATAATTTATATTCTAATACTGAACCTGATCATCTTCATGGTGGAGAGGTAGGTTTTAATAAAAAGATTTGGAAAATAGCTGATATTAAAAAAACAAGCCAAAGTATAAAAGTAGAGCTCACTTACCAGTCTAAACATTTAGAAGAAAATTATCCAGGCAACCTAAATTGTAAAACTATTTACGAACTTAATAATAATAACGAAATTCTAATTTCCTTTAATGCTACAACAGATCAAGATACTATTGTTAATATGACTAATCATAACTATTGGAATTTCCATGGCCATAAAGATAATTATAAAAATATTACTGACCATGTTGTAAGAATATCATCTAATCAAATTTGCGAAACTGATGAGGGATCAATTCCTACTGGTAAACTATTCGATGTAGTTAATACAAAATATGATCTTAATAATTCATTTGAAATAAATAAATCTTTTTTAGATGGCGGTGGTATTGATCACAATTATGTTCTCAAAGATTATTCTATTGATCAATCTATAGCTTCCATCTACAGTAATATTACTGGTATGGGAGTTGAATACTCGACTGATCAACCTGGAATACAATTTTATACTGGTAATATGATGAAAGATTCATATCATGGCAAACATAATCGTAATTATGGATTACAATATGGTATGTGTCTAGAGACGCAAATTTTTCCAGATGCTATTAATCAACCAAATTTTCCATCAACTATATTAAAAGTAGGCGAAACATATAATTCAAATACAAAAATAAAATTAAGAAATGATTTTAAATAAATTAATTTATTGTTTTATAATTTTATATCTATAGACATCCGCATAAATGAAAATCAGTAAAAAAATCATAGATAATTTAAAAAAAGGTGGAGTAGATTTTTACTTAAGTGTTCCTTGTAAGCTATTAGCCAACATGATTGATATTCTTGAAAATGATAAAGATGTTTATTATTCGGCTGTACCAAGAGAGGAAGAAGGTATGGGTATTTGTGCTGGAGCTTATTTAGGAAATAAATTCCCGTGTATAATGATGCAGAATACAGGGATTGGAAATTCAGTGAATGCAATTGTTTCTCTATTACAATTATATCAAATGCCTGTTGTTTTTTTAATTAGTTACAGGGGTACACCTGGTGAGCCAGTAGGAGCGCAAGGTGGAATGGCGAAGATTACTGAAGATATTTTACAAACGTTGAGAATACCTATGTTGCATTGCTCTTCTGAAAAAGAATTAAATAAAATTTCAACATTTAGCAAACATGCCAAAGTTGTTGAATCACCGGTAGCTATTTTATGTGATTTCAATTTAATGAAAGATGATAAATGAACCGTTTTGATTTATTAAATAAGGTACAAAATATTCTTAAAGATAACTTAGTTATTTGTAATATAGGTCTTCCATCTCAAGAATTATATAAAATTAGTGATCAACCAAATTTTTTTTATATGTTAGGCAGTATGGGCTTATCATCTTCTATTGGCTTAGGCTTGGCACTATCCCAAAATAAACACGTTATTAGTATAGATGGTGATGGATCAGTTTTAATGAATATGAATACCCTAGCAACAATAGGTAATAGAGCGCCATCAAACTATACTTTATTGATAATTGATAATGGTTCTTATGGATCAACAGGAGATCAACGAACATTTACTGATGAGAAAACTTCCTTGAAGGATGTTGCATTAGGAGCTGGCTGCAAAAATGTGGTTGAATGTTCTGGCGAGGAAACAGTTAATGAATTGAACAAAGCCATTGATGATAAAGATAATTCATATGTAATAATTTCAAAGATCAATTCTGGAAATGTTAAAATTGATCCCATTCCACTCAATCCTATAACTATAAGAGATAGGTTTAGAAAGTTTATTGGTAAAGTTAAATACCTTTAATTAATATTTTATGATCATTTGCGCAGGATCAATATTTACAGATTACATAAGTAGGATTAATAAATTTCCAAAAAAACCAATTAAAGTTTTATCTAGAGGTATTGATAAAAGATTAGGTGGTTCAGCAGCAGTATCTGCATTTACTGCAAAAATTTTGGGCTCTGAATCAAAATTCATAGGAAAATTTGGAGATGATGATTCATCAGACTTTTTAAAAAATGAATTAAAAAAATTTTCTATTAATACTAGTAAATCAATTTTTATTAAAAAATGTCAGTCTTCGCAAAGCTTTGTAATTGAGGATACAAAAGGTGAAAGATTACTAGCAGCATACAATGATCCAAAACTACTTGATTATAAGAAAATACCCAAATTAAATTTTAAAAAAAAGGATATTTATTCAATAGATATGAGATGGATAGATATGGCCTCTTATATTGCTATTAATACCAATAAAAAAAATATTAAATGTGTTGCTGATCTAGATAATTTTAAAAATTCTAATAAAATTTCTGAAATTGTTCACAAAGCTTCGCACCCTATATTTTCTGAAGAAGGTTTGAAAACTTATAAAAAAAACATCAATATGCAAAAGGCTCTTTTTCAAATATTCAATGAAACAAATAAATTTGTTGCAGTT
>CACBQR010000007.1 GCA_902541435.1 uncultured Alphaproteobacteria bacterium | reverse complement strand
AAAATATTTGGAAGAAAAATTCATAAAATCAAAAGAAATTAGAAAAATTATTGAAGAGATTGGTCAAGCAGGAACTTTTGATCCCACAGAAAAGAATTAGTTATCCAATAATAAATTTGAAGCAGTTTCTATCCTATTTTGAACTTCGTTTAATAAAACTTTTTTATCTAAACCTTCATCAATTGTCGGTAAAAATTTTATAGTAATTAATCCTTTTTCTAATACCCATGATTGTTTTGGCCAACATAAACCTGAATTTAAAGCTACAGGAAGGATTTTTCTTTTTGTATGATTATAAATTCCAATAAAACCTGTCTTATAATCAGGTTTACTACCAGGTAGCTTTCTTGTTCCTTCGGGGAAAATAATAATTGAAGATCCAAAAGATAATTTTGATTGAACTTTTTGTAACATATCTCTCATAGCTTTTGTTCCACCATCTCTATTAATCGCAACCATATTAGACTTGAATAAATATTGTCCAAAAATTGGTATAAAGAAAAGCTCTCTTTTATGGACAAAGAAACAATCTTTTAAATAGTAATAGAGTGCGAGTGTCTCAAAAGCAGACTGATGTTTAGACGCAATTAAGACACTTTCATTTGGAATATTTTCTAAACCCTCAATTTTATGTTTAATATTACATATAAGATTAAGAAAAAGAAAAATAACACGTATCCAAAGTTTCGTTGGATATTTAAGTAAATAACTTGGTAATAAGAGAAAAGGTAAACATAAAATACCCATCAACACAGTCCATATAACTAAGGAAATATAAAATATTATACTTTTTAAAATTAACATACTTAATGATTTTGTTTTATATACTAGCCTGACTGATCTATATATAATTTATGTTCATTGTTTGCTCTAATTGTGATTTCAAGTATTTAGTAAATTCTGCAGATCTTAAACCAAATGGTAGAATGGTTGAATGCGCAAATTGTAATCATCAATGGTTTCAAGAATTAGATGATACTGACATTACATCATCAGTACCGTCTTCAAAAAAAGAAGAATTAGATCAAAATTTAAATAATAATAAACAAAAAGAAAAATTAGAAAAAGGTCCAGTCAGAAATTTACCAAGTACAGTTGTAAGACAAGAAAAACCAAGTGTTATTAATTCAACTATAGTAATTATTCTAGCTATAGTTGTAATTTTAGCAATATGGATTTATCGATCCTACGGTGTAAATACTTTTATTATTATTGATTTCTATATTAGGGAATTCTTCTTTAATTTAAATTTGATAATTTCAGACTTAGCTAAAATTATACACAATACTTTAAATTAGTTACAACCAGCTGGGAATAATATCAGCTTCAATTGTTTTCTCAATTTTCTCTGGAGAATAAATAATTGCATAATTATCATTGTGTACTAAAATTTCAGAAGGCAGTGGTCTAGAGTTATAATTTGAAGACATTACTTTTCCATAGGCTCCTGTATTTTTTATAATTAGTAGATTACCAATTTTTTGTTTAGCCAATTTAATATTTTTTAAAAAAACATCTGAACTTTCACAAATAGGACCAGCAATAGCATAATCCATAAATTCCTCTGAGTTTACATTTATCGCTGATATTTCATGATGTGCACCGTACATCGCTGGACGTATCAATGTATTCATACCAGCATCAACAATTAAATAATTTATACCTCCATTATTCTTAATTGTAAGAATAGAGGTAACTGTAACTCCAGCCTCAGCTATTAAATATCGACCAGGCTCAAACGATAATTCATAGTTTGTTTGCGTAAAACAATTATCAAGCTCTTCTTTTACTTTCTTGATATTAAAGTCAGGATCAGAATCTTCATATTTAACATGAAAACCTCCTCCCAAATCTACATGTTTAATATTAATGCCTGATTCAATAAATTTATCTGCAGCCATTTTCATTTGAGAAAATGTATTTTTATAGGCCTCATTTTTACTAATTTGACTTCCAATATGACAACTAATACCAATTAAATTTACACTTTTGCAGCTTTTAACTAATTTGATAATTTTATCTATGTTATCGAATTCTATACCAAACTTATCAGTTTTTTTTCCTGTTGAAATTTTACCTAAAGTTTCACCATCAACATCTGGATTAAGTCTAACACCAATATCAACGATTTTATTTTTTTCATTTGCTAAATTATCGAGAAGTTTTATTTCTTCTAAAGATTCAGTATTAATTAAACGTATATTTTTATGTATAGCATAGAGTAAGTCTTGATCAGATTTTCCAACACCTTCAAAAATTATTTTATTTGGATCGAAACCAGCTTCCAAAGCTCTTTTTAATTCACCAACTGACACTACATCTGCTCCAATATCTAACGAGTTCATCAATTTCAAAATAGCTTGATTTGAATTAGACTTAATTGAATAAAAAATATTGTTACCTAAAATTTCTTTAGTTTTATTAACTTGATCAATAATTTTTTGTTGTGAATACACATAAAAAGGTGTCTGACAAACTTTAACTAAGTCATATAAAGAAGTACCCTCAATATACGGGTCATTATTTTTATAAGTGAGCATTTATTCAGTGTTTATAATTACGGATTGTTGACGTTTTTTCTCTTCTTCTAATTTCTCTAAACAGGCTTCATCACATGGATATGTAATTACCGATTTGTCTACTTGATCTTCTGGTAAACTTAAAGGACCAACTTTACCACAGCTAAAAGTAAACAACAAAAAAGATAATAATATTAATCTGATCATTATAAGTATTTTTGTATAACAAGTTTTATCATTTTTTTAGTAATTTCAGGAGCCGTACCCCCAAAACTTGATTTTGATTTAACACTGTTAGTAGTTGATAGCACTTTTTTTGCGTCAGCTGTTATATTTTTGTCAAATTTTTTTAATTCTCCAAGAGATAATGAATCTATGTTTCTATCTTGTTTTGAACAATAAGAAACAATCTTTCCTGTAACAACATAAGCATCTCTAAATGAATATCTAAGATTTTGAACCAACCAATTAGCCAAATCGGTAGCGGTTGCATTTGAATTATCAATCAACTCTTTCATTCTAGTTTTGTTGAATGTAGATTTTGATAAAATTTCATTTATAACTTTTATACACAAAGAAACATTGTCGTATGAATTAAATGTTATTTGTTTATCGTCTTGTAAGTCTTTACTATAAGAAAGTGGTAATCCTTTAATAATATTAAGCATTGTACTTAAATTACTTATGATAATACTCGTTTTTCCTCTAACAAGTTCTGCGCCATCAGGATTTTTTTTCTGAGGCATAATTGAACTGCCAGTTGAAAGATCATCTGGTAAATTTATAAAATCAAATTGTTGATTTGACCAAAGTACTATTTCCTCTGCTATTTTTGACAAATGAACAGCAATTAATGATAGAACAAATAAAAATTCTATTACAAAGTCTCTATCAGAGACTGTATCCATGGCATTTTTTGTTGGCTCTCTAAAACCTAACTGTTTAGATGTGTATTTTCTATCAATAGGAAAAGAGGTGCCTGCAAGTGCAGCAGCTCCTAATGGGCTTTCATTAAGACGATATAAACAATCTTCAAGTCTTGTTCTGTCTCTACCAATCATTTCAACATAAGCTAAAACATGATGAGCCAATGTTATTGGTTGAGCAATCTGTAAATGAGTGTAACCTGGCATAATTGTTTCAGTATTTTTTTTTGCAATATTAATTAAAGTTCTTTGAAATTTTTTTAGTTCACTATCTAAAATTTTAGATTCTTTTTTAATCCATAATTTTAAATCAGTTACCACCTGATCATTTCTAGATCTTGCAGTATGAAGCTTTCCTGCAACTTTTCCAATTTTCGTAAATAATAAACTTTCAATGTTCATATGAATATCTTCAAGTTTTTTTGAAAATACGACCTTGTTCTTTTCAATATCTCTTTCAATTGCTTTAAGTCCAGAGACTATTGCACTTTGTTCTTTTTTATTTATTATTTTTTGTTTACCGAGCATTCTAGCATGCGCTATTGACCCAGTTATATCCTCTTTATACAGACGTTGATCGATATCTATAGACGTATTAATTGCATCTAAAATCTCACTAGGTCCTTTTGAAAAATGGACATTTCTTGAAGGATTTTTTTTCATTTTGCGCGCCTATAAGAGATATTTATATTAATTTCCACCCTTATGCTTAAATTATTTTCATACGGCAAATTTTTCTTATATAAGCTCACCTTTATAGAACTCACATGAATATTAAAAAAGTAGTAGTAATAGGATCTGGCACTATGGGCAGTGGAATCGCAGCCCAAATAGCAAATGCTAATATTGATGTTACACTTCTAGACTTACCTTCAAAAGAAGGATCTAAAAACCAAATTACAGAAAACGCTAAAGAAAGAATTAAAAAATCACGACCTCCACTTTTAGTAGAAAAAAACAAAGCAGAATTAATTAAAGTTGGAAATATTGAGGATGACTTTAATGAAGTTGCGGAAGCTGATTGGGTTGTGGAGGCTGTTGTTGAGAGAATAGATATTAAACATAACATTTATGATAAAATTCAGACTACAAGAAAGAACAATTCTATAATTTCATCTAATACATCTACAATCCCATTGAAAATCTTATCTGCAAATATGTCAGATGAAATGAAAAAAAATTTTTGTATTACCCATTTTTTTAACCCAGTTCGATATATGGCATTGCTCGAGATAGTAACTGAAGAAGTTAATGACATTGAAAAAATAAATTTATTAAAACAATTTTGTGATGAAAAACTTGGTAAAGGTGTAATTATTTGTAACGACACTCCAGGATTTATTGGAAACAGAATTGGAGTTTATGCAATGCAAGTTGCTATGACTGAAGCTTTTAAAATGAAGATATCAATTGAAGAAGCTGATGCAGTATTTGGAAGACCAATGGGTATCCCTAAGACTGGAATTTTTGGGCTATACGATTTAATTGGTATCGATTTGATGGCTGATGTTTTAAAAAGTTTTATCAAAGAACTCCCAAAAGAAGATCCTTTCCACGAGGTCGCACAAGAAATTCCATTGGTCACAAAACTTATTGAAACTGGGTATACAGGAAGAAAAGGTAAGGGTGGTTTTTATAGAATGAATAAATCTGATGGTAAAAAAATTCTTGAAGCAATTAATTTAGAAACTGGCGAGTATCACCCAAGTCAGAAAATTAATTTAGGTATGGGAGATAAAATTGACATAAATAAACTCATTCAGAGAAAAGACAAATACGGTGAATATGCAAAATCAATTCTGACAAAAGTAATTAGGTATGCTGCATATTTAATCCCTGATGTATCATCAAAATATATAGACATAGATGATGCACTAAGATTAGGTTTTAATTGGACTGTTGGCCCTTTTGAAATGCTTTCAAATATTGATACAAAAAATTTTATTGATCAAAATACTGATATTAACTTCTTTAAAGATCTAAAGGGAGTTTTTGAATTTAATAAAAGACCTGGATATTTAGATTCAAGTATTGATAATTTAAGATCTTTAAATTTACAAAAAACTTTTGAGAACCCTTCTGCTAATATTAAAAATACTTCGTCATATCAGGTTGTTGAATTTACTACTAAGGCAAACGCTTTAGATACTGACTCTATGTTAGCTTTAAAAGAAGCTGCTCAAAATAATAAAAGCACAATTGTGATTAATGATGCAATGCAATTTTCTGCTGGTGTAAATTTAAATTATGTCATGGAATTTACTAAAAATAATGAATGGTCTAAAATTGAAAAATTTATAATTGATTTCCAACAAACGTGTAAAACAATAAAATATGCAGATAAGCCTTTTATTGCTGCGCCATCAGGACTTGCTATTGGTGGTGGTTTTGAAGTGGTATTGCATTGTGATTATAACGTTGCTCATACAAATGTTGTTCTTGGACTAGTTGAATCTTTAGTTGGACTCATTCCTGCTGGTGGGGGTTGTAAGGAAATGCTGTGGCGTTGGTTACAAACTCCAGAAGGTAAAGAAAATTCTGAATATGCGTCTATGAAAGTTTTTGATCTTATTGGTTATGCTATTACTGCCACCTCACCAAATGAAGCGCTGCCAAATCAATTCTTTTTAGAAAAGGATAAGGTGGTAATAAATAGAGACAGACAATTATCAACGGCTATCGATTTATTAAATAATATTGAGGGAGGTTATGAAAAACCATCTCAACCTAAATTCAATTTAGGCGGTAGTGCTGTCAGAGATAAAATGTTTGAAAAACTTGAAGCACTATATAATGAAAATAAAATTTTAGACCACGGATTAGAAGTAGGTAAGCAAATTGCTTTTGTACTTAGTGGTGGAAATACAAATATTGATAATGAATTAAGTGAAGATGATCTTTATAATCTTGAATTGGAAGCTTTCATGAGACTTATCCAGATGCCTAAAACTCAAGAGCGAATAAAACATACACTTGAAACTGGAAAACCATTAGTAAATTAAATTAATTTCTTGTAGTATTTGATCCTTTAAGGAAATAGATGAGTAATTTTGATACAAACCTAGATAAAAATTCAGCCAATTTTGTTCCACTATCACCATTAAGTTTTATAACTCGCGTGAAAGATATTTATCCAAACTATGACTCTTTAGTTTATGGAAAAAGAAGTTACACTTGGTTTGAAACCTATAATCGATGTACCAAGTTTGCTAGTGCATTAGCAAAAAAAGGAATTACAAAAGGAAGTACCGTTTCAATCATAGCGGCAAATACTCCAGAATTATTCGAAGCACATTATTCTATCCCAATGACTGGCGGCGTTATTAATACGATCAATACTAGACTTGATGCAGATACAATTGCTTATATTCTAGATCATAGTGATGCAAAACTTCTTATAACTGATACTCAATTTTCACCTACAATGAAAAAGGCTTTAAAAATATATGGGAAGAATATTCCTATTATTGACATTCATGATGATCAGGCAGTTTTTAAAGATGGTGAGGGTGAACAAATTGGAGAAATGACATATGAAGAATTTTTACAAACAGGTGATGACAATTATAATTGGTCTTTACCTGAAGATGAATGGCAAGCAATCTCACTAAGCTATACATCTGGCACAACAGGAAAACCAAAAGGTGTTGTGTATCACCACCGTGGATCATATTTAATGTCTACAGGAAGTGTTACGGCATGGAATATGCCTAATAAATTAACATTTCTTTATACCGTTCCAATGTTCCACTGTAACGGATGGGGATATCCTTGGACAGCAGCTTTAATACATGCAAAAATTATTTGCTGCAGGTACATTGTTGCAAAAGATATTTATAATTTAATAGATAAATACAAAGTAACTCATTTTGGAGGCGCTCCTATAGTTTTAAGTTTAATTGCTAATGCTGATGAAAAATATAAAAAAGAAATAAATCATAAAGTATATGTATTAACTGCTGGTGCTCCACCAACGAGTGCAATTCTTGAAAAGATGGATAACTTAGGTTTTGAAGTTATGCATGTATATGGATTAACTGAAACATACGGTCATATTCTTCAGTGTGCTTGGAATGAAGAATGGGAATCACAATCAAAAACTGAAAAAGCTGATATTAAAGCAAGACAAGGTGTTCGTTACCCAAATACTGAAGAAGTATGTGTTGCAGATCCAGAGACCTACGAAAAAGTTCCAATGGATGGAGAAACTATGGGAGAGATCTTAATTCGAGGTAATGTTGTAATGAAAGGGTATTATAAAAATAAAGAGGCGACTGAAACATCCATGAAAAAAGGATGGTTTCACTCTGGTGATTTAGCCGTTGTCTATCCTGATGGATATATTCAAATAAAAGATAGATCTAAAGATATTATAATTTCTGGAGGAGAAAATATTTCATCTGTGGAAGTGGAGAATGTTGTTGCAAAACATCCATCTGTTTCCTTGGTTGCAGTAGTTGCCAAACCAGATGAGAAGTGGGGTGAAACACCATGTGCTTTTGTAGAATTAGCACCTGGAAAAAATGCCACAGAAGGCGATATAATTCAGTTTTGTAAAGAAAATATGGCTGGATTTAAAAGACCAAAGCATGTAATCTTTGGTGAATTACCAAAAACATCAACTGGGAAGATACAAAAGTTTGAATTAAGAACAAAAGCAAAGGAGTTATAAATGGATCCAAAAACTTATAAATTTGACACACTAAGTCTACATGCTGGTTATCAACCAAGTAAAAACGCTGGCTCAAGACAAGTACCAATTTATCAAACAACTTCATATATGTTTGATGATGTTGATCATGCGGCAGCACTTTTTAATTTAGAAAGAGGTGGTCATATTTATAGTCGTATGTCCAACCCAACAGTACAAGTTCTAGAAGAAAGAGTTTGTGCACTTGAAGGAGGAACAGCTGCTCTTGCAACTGCATCTGGAATGAGTGCAATATTTTTAACTATTATGACCCTTTGTAACGCTGGTGATCACATGGTTGTTTCTTCTCAGCTTTACGGTGGAACTGTAAATTTATTTAGATTAACGCTTCCTAAGTTTGGTATTAAAACAACTTTCGTAAAACCAAGAGATACAGAAGGTTTTAAAAAAGCAATTCAACCAAATACTAAAGGTATTTTTGGTGAGCTTGTTGGTAACCCTGGTAATGAATTGATGAATATGCCTGAAGTTTCAAACATAGCAAAAGAAGCTGGTATCCCACTAATTATTGATAGTACTTATCAAACTCCTTATTTGTGCAGACCTTTTGAACATGGAGCTGACCTTGTTGTACACTCACTAACTAAATGGATGAGTGGTAATGGTTCTTCTATGGCAGGAATATTAGTTGAAGGTGGAACTTTTGATTGGATGCAAAATGATAAATTTCCTTCTATGACAGAACCGTACGAAGGCTATCATGGATTATCATTTGCAGAAGAATTTGGCCCAACAGCTTTTACAATGATGGCAAGAGCTGAGGGTATGAGAGATATGGGGCCATGTTTAGCACCACAAAATGCATGGAATATTTTACATGGTTTAGAAACCCTTTCTCTTCGAATGGAAAAACATTGTTCTAATGCTTTGAAAATGGTTGAGTATTTATCAAATCATGAAAGTGTTGCTTGGGTTTCTCATGCTAGTGCACCAGGACATCCAGACAAAGAACTAGCAGAAAAAATTCTACCTAAGGGTACGGGGTCAATGATCGCCTTTGGAATTAAAGGTGGTAAGGAGGCTGGAGCTGCATTTATTAACAATGTTAAACTTGCATCTCATTTAGCAAATGTAGGTGATGCGAGAACACTAGTTATACATCCAGCATCTGCTACGCACTCACAAATGGATGAGGCAACTTTAAAATTTGCTGGACTATCTCATGATATGATTAGATTGTCTGTTGGCCTAGAAGACTTTGAAGATATCGTAAACGATTTCGAAGATGGATTTAGAGCTGCAAAAAAACCTCGTTTAGTTGCAAACAAATAAATGAAGTTTAAAGTTCGCGGAATTGATACGTTTGCCTCCACTGGAGGCAGACCTTTTGATAAAAACAAACCTCTTATAATCTTCGTTCACGGTAGTGGACTAAGTCACATGGTTTGGGTTTTACAAACACGCTACTTTGCATTTCGTGGATACAGCGTTTTAGCCGTTGATTTACCAGGTCACGGACTTTCTTCTGGTGAAAGTCTAAAAACTATTGAGGAAATGGGAAACTGGGTTGGTGATGTAATTGGAGCAGTTGGATGTAAAGAAGCTTCACTAGTTGGACATTCCCAAGGATGTCTTGTAACAATGGAATGTGTTGCTCAACACCCAGAAAAAATTAAAACGTTAACTCTTATGGGTGGCGCATCTGCAATTCCAATGAATCCTGAACTATTAAGGCTTGCTGAAGAGAGTAATCCTAAGGCTGTTGATCTTATGATGGATTTTGCGCACGGGCCTGCAGGACATTTTGGAGGCCATCCTGTTCCAGGTTTATATCACCTAAATGTTGGTTCCATGATTGTTCAAAATAAAGAAATTAAAGATACTCTAGGTGTTGATTTTAGAGCATGTGATAATTATAAAAATGGACCTGAGGTTGCTAAGAAATTGGATTTACCTACTCTTTCTATATTAGGTGCACAAGATAGAATGTGCCGTTTAAAAGATGGAAAAATTCTTGCTGATTATATTAAAGGATCGGAAGTAAAGATCATTGAAGATTGTGGTCATATGATGCTCCTAGAAGAAGCAGATCAAACATTAGAAATTCTAAAGAAATTTATAGCCGAACATTATCCTTTACCCAGTTAGTAAATTTTAAAAATTTTTAGTAATTAATATTTCTGCTATTACTGATTTTCTTCTTTATCAGGTCTTGTAAGTTCTTCGAGTCTACGCATTTCCTCTTCCATTTTAAGCTTTTCTTGCTCTTCACGTTTTCTTTTGCGTTCCTCAGCTTTCATTTTTAGTTTAAGCTCTTTCTGCATTTTGCGGTCTCCCGCTTTAGATTTGTGATTAAAGTGAATGCCCATATAAACCTGGCAACTATATACTAAATATTATGAAATATTTCTAGACTCTAATTTGCTAATTTCTAGCTAACCAAACAATTACAACAAAGACAAATATAGCAATTGCCTGAAATAGTACTCTCAACCGCATTAGTTTATTACTGTGATTTTTGTTAAGCTTTCCATTTACTGCCATGGCAATAACACCAACAACAACAACTGCTAGAGTTGCTGCCATGAACAAGACAAGTATTATTTGCATTGTGCTCATAATAATATCTATATAAAACTTTTATTCTATGAAACAAGATAACTTGAATAAAGTGTTTTATTATGGTTGATATTTTAAAAGGCCCGTCAATTACTAAACATCAAAATCCAAAAAAATTGATGATTATGCTTCATGGATATGGAGATAACGCTACTAATTTTATTCAAATTGCAAATTTAATTGATCAAGATGAATTTGGGATGAAATATGTTGCTTTAAATGCACCAGATACAATTCAAGATTATCCTATGGGGCATGAATGGTTTCAATTATATCTCAATGGCACTCATATTTCTAATGCTGGTGTAAAAGAATATGATGTAGCCAAAAAGAAAATTTTTGAGAATGTTGAAAAAATTTATAACTCTATTTCTCTTTTATTAGAAAATTTAAATTTAAATATGACCGATTGTTTTGTTATGGGTTTTTCTCAAGGAGGTATGATGGCATTTGAACTTGGGCAAATACTTCAAAATCAGTTAGCAGGCTTAGCACTTATATCTTCAAGAATTATATCAAAAGAGCATAAGCCTAATAATGCATTTTTAAAAACACCAATTTTTATTTCTCATGGAGCTCAAGATGCTGTTTTGCCTATTTCCAATTACAACGAGTCACTTGAAGTCTTAAAAAAGTATAACTACAATTATGAAAATTATCTTATTAAAACTGACGAGCATACAATGTCACAAGAAACAATAACTTTTTTCCAAAATTTTATTAAAAAAAATATTTAAAGTAATCGAATCTTCATATTATATTACTATCTGAATATTATGACTTGGGTGAGTAGAAACTAAAATGAGTACCGCAGAAAATCCAGCTTTGGTTCTTAATGCTGATTTTCGGCCGCTATCTTATTACCCACTTTCTTTATGTTCATGGCAAGATGCCATCAAAGCCGTTTTTCTAGAAAGAGTTTCAGTAATCGAAAATTACGAACATGAAGTTCATTCTCCAAATCTTACTTTTAAGTTACCAAGTGTAATAGCTTTAAAAGATTATGTTACTCCACAACGAAGACCTGCTTTTACACGTTTTAACGTTTTTTTGAGAGATAATTTTACTTGTCAGTATTGTACCAATCGTTTTCCTGCAAACGAACTAACATTTGACCATCTAGTTCCTAAATGTCTGAATGGAAAAACTACTTGGGAAAATGTTGTCTCTGCGTGCACATCCTGTAATTTAAAAAAAGGAAGAAAACTTATACAGAATACAGATATGAAACTTTTTAAAAAACCTCTTCGACCATCGTCAATTCAATTACAAAATAATGGTAGAAATTTCCCTCCTAATTTTTTGCATGAGACTTGGAGAGACTATTTATATTGGGATACAGAATTAGAAAATTAAATTTTTTTTGATATAGCGATTGCCGTTTTACATCCAAGTTCTATTACTTTTGACATAATTTTATACCCTGGCGCACTTTCTGCATCATGTTCTATTCCAATATCATGATGTTCAAGTTCATCATCTCGGAATTTGGAAATTGTTTTTTTTAAATCTTTATGGTCATCTCCTAAGAGCTCTAATTGTTCTTGGTAATGTTCACCAATTACTTTTTCAACAGCAACAGTACATGCCATGGCAGCTTTTTCACCCATTAAGGCAGTGGATGCGCCAAGCGCGTAACCCGCAACATTCCACAAAGGTAAAAGAGCAGTTGGTCTAACTCTATGCTCTAATATTAATTCATTAAATTTATCAATATGCTCTTGTTCCTGATCAGCCATATGTTGAATAGTTTTGCCAAGCTTTGAACTTTTCCCAAAAACTGCTATTTGGCCATCATATATTTTAGTGGCACCATATTCACCAGCATGATCGACTCTTATAATTTCTTCTAAAATCTCCCTATGAGTAGTTCTATTTGACGAAGATTTTTTTTTAGACGTTTTTTTCTTTTTTAGAGCCATAGTTTCTAAATAAATAAATAGCATTTAAAATAAAAATAACTAGTAAAACAAGCGTATTAATTGAAGCAGCAGAAATTCCATAAAAACTCCAAATAACTTCATCACAACTAATTACCTGCTTTGATAATATCTGCGCTTTGAGATCTGCAGCATTATCACTGTTAGTTAGCATTGCTGAACAACCTGCTGGTCCTTTAAGAATTTTATTTTCAACTCCTACGTGCCATATAGAATAAAAAAGACCATAAACTGATGCAAACTGTATTACTAAATAAAACCAAATTTTATTTAAATTTTTGAATAATAATATCAAAATTAAACATATTAAAATTAAATAATACGGATGTCTTTGCTTTAAACACAATTCACATGGCTGAAGATTAAAAAAATATTCTGCAATTAACGCTGATGATATCGAAATAAGCGAAATAAAAAATAAAAGTGTTATCCAATTACGAATTATCATAAAAATCTAATTATAAAAACACTTCCAACAAGTAAAATAAAAAACACAATTGTTAAAAAATTAAAATATTTGTCAATAATTAACTTAATTTTTTCACCAAAAAAATAAAGAAGTATTGCTATCAAATAAAATCTTAATCCTCGACCAATAATAGAAACAAAAATAAACAAAAAAATATTTAATCCAAATACGCCGCTTGCAATAGTAATAAACTTATAAGGAAATGGAGTCATTCCTGCACCAAGAACAATCAATATACCAAATTCTTTGTAATAGCTTTCAAAAATATTAAAAGAATTTTCTAAATGATAAAAGTCTACAATGTAAATACCTACTGAATTATAAAAAAAATATCCTATTGCATATCCTAGTATTCCACCAAGTACTGAAAAGAGTGTACATATAAATGCATAAAATAGAGCATTTGCTTTGGAAGCTAACGCCATTGGTATAAGCAGTATATCTGGTGGAATTGGAAAAAATGAGCTTTCTACAAATGATATTAGACTTAAATACCACTTTGCATTTTTATGTTGTGCTTTTTCTAAAGTCCAATTGTAAATTCTTTTAAGAAAATTCATTTAATTTATTTTTTTTATAATTTTGATTTATACTATTAATGATTTTAAATCTAAATTATCATAAATATTACTTAAATGGAAAATATAGAGACTAAAGAATTAAAAACTGCATTTTACGCAACCTTTTCACAAGGTTTCTTTGCAACATTAACCTTCAGTATGTTTATGGTAAATTCACCAATTCTTTTTGATTTGATTGATATGACAAAAACAGAATTTTCTATAGGATTTATTATTTTTGGTATTTGTAATGTAATTACAAACCAACTTACAACCCGTTTTTTACTCCCAAAAATAGGAAGCACAAATTGTTTAATAATTGCAAGATTATTATACGCATTTATTCCATTTTCTATTTTTTACTTCTCTTCTTATAATTTTTTTATTTTTGTATCTATGTTGTGGGGTATTTCTATTGGCATACAAGCACCAAATATTTTTACACAAGTTGCGATAATAGAAGAGAAAACAAAAAAAATTCTTAATCCAATATTTAAATCATCCTTTAATTTTGGTTTTCTTCTTGGAGCAGGAATATCTAGTTTATGTCTTGGTTTAGAAATTGATCCTGTCTTTACTACTTTTGTTGTGGGTTTCTTTGTTTTTATATCAACTTTGACTATGTATTTCTTTGGATTGAATATGAAATATGATGTTGTTAATAAGGATCCAAGATTTTCAATTCCAAATTATAAAATTATCATGTTCGCATCAATTAACATGTGTATTATCGCATTTATGGGAATAATAATTCAATGGTCACCTTTATGGCTTGTTACTGATCTTTCTGCGCCAATTTTTTTAGTCGGTTCAATAGTTATTTTTTTTAATTTAGGTGAGATCATAAGTAATATGTTTGCGTCAAAATTAATTACAAAACTTGGTGAAGTAATTGTAGGTCCATGTTTTGCAATGGTTGGATCCACAATATTGGTGTTAAGTATTTTTTCTCAAAATATAATTATTATTTTTATAGCAATAACACTTTTTGGAATGTTAATTTCGAACGTTATGCCTATAGTATTTAGACAGGCAGTAAAAAATTCTCAAAATCCAATTCCAGTTACTATTTCTCATATATCAAGTATTGCTTTTGTTGGAGCTATATTTGGACCCGCTGTAGTTGGAATTTCAGCTGAAACTTTTGGTTTAACATTTAATATGTATGCATTAGGTGTAATAATGTTTTTGATTGCTTTACTAATGTTTTTTATAATGCGTGAAAATAAATTGGTAGGAGTAGAGGGAATCGAACCCACACCACCGAAGTGACCGGATTTTGAATCCGGCGCGTCTACCAGTTCCGCCATACTCCCTTATTTAAGGTTTACTCTGGTTTTAATTATTAGTCTATTAGTTTTAATGATTTATTTATTTTTATTACGATTATCTTTTTAGATTAAATTTTGAAGAAATAGTCGTGTACTCACTATATCCCATTCTTGCTATATATCTCATTGCAACACTATCAACTCTATTATTCTTAATAAATTTATTATTTATATAAATTCCAATTACTTCACCAATAATCATTGTAGAGATTTTTTTCGAATTTGATTTTAATTTAATTGTTTTAACTAATTTACATTCTAAATTAACAGGACTATCTTTAACTGACGGAGCTTTAACAAGTCTTGATTTTTTCTTTTTTAAATTTGACAAAATAAATTCATCTTCATCTGGTTTGAAATCTCTGGAAGATATATTCATTTGATTTCGTGAATTGGATGTTGCAAAATTTACAACAAATACTTTTGTAGTCAAAATATTTGATAATGAATCCTTATATTTTCCATGTGTTGAACTACCATTTGAACAAAACATAACCTGTGGGGGCTCATCAGCTACAGCGTTAAAATATGAATATGGTGCTAAGTTTGCTATTCCATTTTTACTAATTGAAGAAATCCATCCAATAGGTCTAGGAAAAATTAGTGACTTAAATGGATCTATTTTAAAAGGACTTCCTTTTTTTGGCTCATAAAACATTATCTATTTTATAAATAAGAATTTGCGTATTCTTTAATTTTTTCAAGCATTGAATAAACCCCATTCCTTCTCCCTGGAGTTAAAAGAGTATCAAGCTCTAAAGTATTTAGCATACTAAAGTCAGAATTTTTAATTTCAGATGGACTCCTATCACCATAAATATCACATAGAATTGTAACCATACCCTTTGATATAAATGCATCTGAGTCATAATAAAATGTAAGTTTATTTTCTTTTAATTGAGGAACCAACCAAACTTGTGCCTGACACCCAGAGACTTTAAAGGACTCATTTCTATATTCTTCTGGAAAATCTTTAGCATTTTTTGCTTGATCAATTAAAAACTTGTACTTATCCATTCCGTCATCGAATAGATCTAGACTTTCTTTGTAGTAATTTATTTTTTCTTCTATTGTTTTCATGACATAAATTTTCTTAATACTTTAGCAGAATCTTCTGGCAATACATCCATTATAAAAACACCAGCCATTGACTCAGAGCCTGCTAAAACTTTTGGTTTATCGCCGTGTCGTAAAGGTGGGTAAAATTCAACATGAAAATGAAACTGACTATCATCAAATTCAGGTGAAGCGTGTAAACCCATTATATATGGGCATCTTTTATTTAGAAAAGTATCATATCCTTTCACAACCTGCTGAATACATTTAGAGAAATCCTCAATTTGCATATCATTAAATTTCCACGGTCCTTCGATTTGAATTTTTGGTATTATCCATACCTCATAAGCGTATCTTGCGAAGGGCGGCACAGCTGCAATAAAATTGTCATTTTGATATACATAATATTTCTCTTCTAACTGTTTCATAATTTTGATTAAAAAGTTCTCTTTTTTAAATGCTCTTATTTCTTTTTCTATTGCAGGTGGAATAAAAGGATAAGCATAAATTTGGCCATGCGGATGATGAAGAGTAACACCACATTCTTCCCCTCTATTTTCAAAAGGTAGAACATATTTAACCTCTGGTTTCTTTTGCAACTCCTTATATCTATCAATCCAAACTGTAGTTAATAATTCTATTCGCTCTAAAGGCATTTCAGAAATAGTATCAAGATGTGCTGGAGAATATACAACTACTTCACACTCTCCTTTTGACGGTTTACTTAAAATATTTTCTAAAAATATATTTTCTCCATTAGGATTAAAGCTAGCCCAACGATTTGGAAAGACTGCAACTTCGAAGTTTGAAAATGGTATCTCTGTTGGATAATTTAAATTTGCCCCTGGACAAAGTGGGCAATACTCTTTTGGTGGAAATGAAGTTCTGTCTTTTCTTCCTGCTGAGTATGTAACCCATTCATCTCTTGAAGGATTCCATCTCATATGAGGTTTAGGAATTTCTGTAATATCAAGTTCTTGGCTTGAGGATTCTTTGTGTTCCTTATAGCCATAAAGATAAAGTTCTTTTTTATCATTTCTTATAAAAATTCTTTTATTTATTTGATTCATTAATTTTTTCTTCCCATTTAATTGAAGAATTTATAATTTCACTTAGATCATTATGTTTTGGTATCCAATCAATATGTTTCAATATTTTTGATGTATCAGCAATTAATTGTTCAACATCTCCATCTCTCCTACTTGAAAATTTATAATCAATTTTATCCTCTGAAATTTTATTTGCAGTATTTATAACATCTAAAACACTAAAACCATTTCCATAACCACAATTAAATAAATTAGATTCTGAACCTTCTAATAAATATTTTGCAACTTCTAAGTGGATATCAGCAAGATCAGAGACATGAATATAGTCTCTGATAGCTGTTCCATCAGGCGTGTTATAATCATTGCCAAATATTTCAATATGATCTCTCTTACCAACAACAACTTCAGATAAAATTTTTATTAAATGTGTTGATCTTTTAGATATTTGACCTGATCGTAATTTTTTATCAGCACCAGCAACGTTAAAGTATCGTAATATTATAAATTTGTAATCATCTTTATTTTCAAATAAAAAATTTTCTGTTTTTATTTTTGATTCAGCATAGGGATTTTGAGGATTTAAATTTGTATTTTCATCTATTAATTTATTTTCACTTACTGATCCATATGCAGCAGCTGTAGAAGAAAATACAATTTTATTTAATCCATTATTTTTACAAGTTTCAAATAGTTTAGTTGCATTTTCAGTATTATTATCAAAATATTTCTGCGGGTATTTTACAGATTCCTCAACTTGAATAAAACCAGCAAAGTGCATTAATAAATCAAAGTTATTAGATTTTATAAGCTCAGAAATCACTTCTTCATCATTAATATTACATTTTGTAAAAAATGCATTTTCAGGAATGAGACTTTTATTCCCAGTAGATAAATCATCAATAATATGAACACTGTGACCAGCATCTAGAAGAGAAAGAGCGGCATGACTTCCTATATATCCAGCACCACCTGTTAAAAGAAAATTCATATACATATCTAATAAATTATTATTTATTAATTTAAAATTGATATATTTTGTAAATGACTAATATTATAAATCTCTTTATTTATTGAATTCAAAATAAAGTCTGTTAATGCTTAAAAAAGACAAATCATTCTGAAATATGAGATTAGATAAAAAAAATATTATAGTTACTGCAGCTGCACAAGGTATCGGGAGAGCAACTGCCATTAAATTTGCGAATGAGGGGGCTAAAGTTTTAGCAACTGATATAAATGAAGATAAACTAAATGATTTAAAAAATGAAAATAAGAGTATCCAAACAATGAAATTGGATGCAACAAACAAAAATGATGTAGAGACCTTCTGTTCTTCTATAGACAAAATTGATGTTTTATTTCACGCAGTGGGCTTTGTTCATCATGGAACAATTCTTGATTGTGATGAAAATGAATTTTCACGATCAATAAATGTAAATATATTTTCTGCTTATTTAATGACATATAATCTCCTTCCAAAAATGTTAAAACAAAAGAAGGGCAGTATTGTTATTGTATCATCTGCTGCTTCAAATGTTAAAGGCGCACCAAATAGATTTATATATGGCACAACTAAAGCTGCTTTAAATGGGTTTGTAAAAGCAATTGCCATAGATCATGTAAAAGATGGTATCCGTTGTAATGCTATTTTACCAGGAACTGTTGAAACACCTTCTTGGGAAGGTAGAGTTAATATGGCCGATGATCCAGTTAAAGCAAGATCAGACTTTGTAGCAAGACAAGCCATGGGTAGATTGGCACAACCAGAAGAGATAGCATCGCTTGCAACTTACTTAGCTAGTGACGAATCAGATTTTGTTACTGGAACATTAAATTTAATTGATGGAGGATGGACTTTATAATGAAAACTTTAAGATACAGAATTGGGAATGAAGTTAAGCCAGGAATACTTGATCAAGAAGGGAATATCCGTGATGCATCATCTCTTGTCAGGGATTGGGATAATAAAAATGTGACTATTGGTAAATTGAATGAATTGAAAAAAATTGATCCTACATCTTTACCTCTAGTTGAAAACAGTGATGGATATGCACCTTGTGTTAGTAAAGAAAGTATCGGAAAATTTATTTGTATCGGCCTAAATTATTCTGATCATGCTGAAGAAACAGGTCAGAAAGTTCCACCTGAACCAATTATTTTTTCAAAAGCAACAAGTGCCGTTATTGGACCAAACGATAATGTTGAGATTCCAAAAAAATCAGTAAAGTCTGACTGGGAAGTTGAGCTTGGTGTTATTATTGGAAAAGAAGCAAAATATATTTCTGAGAGGGAATCACAATCTCATATTGCTGGATACTGTGTCATCAATGATCTCAGCGAAAGAGAATTTCAAATAGAACATTCCGGCCAATGGGTTAAAGGAAAGTCTTGTGATACCTTTGGTCCAATCGGACCATATTTGGTTACTACCGATGAAGTACCAGATCCTCAAAACTTAAAAATGTGGCTTGATGTAAATGGTAAAAGAATGCAAGATGGATCAACAAGCACAATGGTTTACGGAGTAAACTTTTTAATAAGTTATTTAAGTCAATTCATGTCATTACAACCTGGAGATATCATCTCAACAGGCACACCGCCAGGAGTTGGAATGGGAATGAAACCACAAGTATTTTTAAAAGCAGGTGATGTAATGAAACTTGGTATTGAGGGTCTGGGAGAACAAACTCAAAAAACTATTCAGGCGTAATGTTTGGCAATATTAATAATTGTCATAATGTTAAAGATTTTAGAAACTTAGCAAAAAAAAGACTACCAAGTCCAATATTCCATTACATCGATGGCGCTGCTGATGATGAGATAACTTATAAAAGAAACACAGATGCCTATGAGCAATGTGATTTGATTCCAAATGTATTAAGCGGTGTTGATAAAGTTGATATGTCAACTACTGTAATGGGACAAAAGTTAGATATGCCTTTGTATTGTGCACCAACTGCTCTACAAAGGTTATTTCACCATGAAGGTGAGATTGGAGTTGCAAAAGCAGCTGAAAAATTTGGAACAATGTTTGGAATTTCTTCTTTAGGGACTGCCAGTATTGAAGAAATATCAAATTTAGTCAAAACACCAAAATTATTTCAACTCTATGTTCACAAAGACAAAGGTTTGAACAAAGCTCTTATAGAAAGATGTAAAGAATCAAATTTTGAAGCAATGGCTGTAACAGTAGATACTGCTGTTGGAGGAAACCGTGAACGAGATTTGTATACGGGTTTTACAATTCCAATGAAGTTAAAACTCAATAGTGTTTTAAGTTTTATGCTACATCCAAAGTGGGCAGTCGATTATTTTACAAAACCAAAATGGGAATTAAGTAATCTAAAGGATCACATTAATGAAGGCACAACAGTAATGACAACCATAGGAGATTACTTCACAAAAATGCTTGATAACTCCATGAGTTGGAAAGATGTAGAAAATATTAATAAAGATTGGGGACGACAATTTGCAATTAAAGGGGTAATGTCCGTAGACGATGCAAAAAAAGCTGTAGATGTAGGTGCGTCAGCCATAATGGTTTCAAATCATGGAGGTCGACAATTAGATGGCGCTAGATCGCCATTTGATCAACTAGCTGAAATTGTTGATGCTGTTGGAGATAAAATAGATGTAATTTGTGAAGGAGGAATAAGAAGAGGTACTCATGTTTTAAAAGCACTATCACTTGGTGCAAAAGCCTGTTCTGGTGGAAGAATGTATTTATATGCATTGGCAGCAGGAGGTCAAAAAGGTGTTGAAAAAAGCTTATCTAATTTACGTAATGAAATTGAACGAGATATGAAATTAATGGGAGTTTCTAACGTAAAAGAACTCACAAGAAAAAATCTAAAATTCAGATAAATTAACAACTTTCTTAAAAAAAATATTTATTCTAATTCAATTTTATTTTACAAATTTTTTATGAATGACGAAATAGAGCCAATCTTAATAGGTGAAGTTGACGATATTGATGTTGGCTCGGTTGAAAATTTTGAATACGACGATGTAAATTATGCAATTTATAGACTTGAGTCTGGCTTTTTTGCAACTGAAGGAAATTGCCCTTGTGCAGAGAAAACTTTATTAAGTGAATCTAGTATTGAAGGTGAAGAACTGGAGTGTCCAACATGCGGAAATAAATTTAGTATTGTATCTGGAGACTCTATATCTGATTTAGAACAGACCCCACTAAAAATATTTGATGTTACAGAAGAAGATGGAAATCTTTACCTTAATATTTAATCAAAAATATTTAGATTTATAATATTACTTTTATTTAAGTTTTTACTTTTAGTTAAAAAATCAAAAACATTTTCACACGATTCCACTGACATTCTTTTTCTACATTCTAAAGTTAAAGCAGCGTTATGAGGAGTTAATAAAATATTATTTAAAGAAAAAAGTTTATGATTTTCTATAGGTGGTTCTTTTTCAAATACATCAACACCAGCACCAAAAATTTTTTCATTTTTTAAAGCTTCATATAAAGCGTTTTCATTAATTATACCTCCTCTTGCTGTATTAATTAAAATCAAATTTGATTTAAAGGTTTCAAATTGATCAAAAGAAATCAAATTTTTTGTTTTTTCATTTAAAGGTAAATGGATACTTATATAATCAGCAATTTTAAAGCCTTCGTCTTTATTGATTGGAATACAGTTAAGATTTTTTATTTCTTCATCCGAAAGAAAAGGATCATGTACATAAACTTTCATTTCAAACCCACTACATCTTTTTGCTAAAGCTTTTCCTATTCGGCCAAAACCAAGAATTAAAATTTTTTTATTGTAGAGTTCAAAGTAGTTGGGAAGATTACCTTTTTCTTTAAATTTACCTAATTTCACCAATTTATCTGATTCAAAAATATTCTTTGTCAAACAAAGCATCATAGTCATTACATGTTCAGCTACACTCGTTGCATTTGCTGTCCCAGTAATGGCCATAGCTATTTTATTATTATTTAAATATTCAGTATCTACATTGTCATAGCCAACACCATGTCTTGCAACAATTTTTAGGTTCTTTACTTGAGAGAGTATATTTTTATTTATTTCTGCTGTTCTTACAACAATACCATCCACATCTCGTAATTTTTCAATTAGGTGATCTTCATCAATATTATTAGTAACAAAATATTCAATATTATTTTTATCAAATATCTCATATCCACTTGGATGAATTTCACCAACAATCCCAACTTTCATGAGATATTCTATATTCTAAAATATTAGAAAAATAAATTGTTTAACTCTTTAAATTATTTTTTTAATATAATAGTATCTATTTTTTTTGTGAAAGGAACAAATGAAAACAATTAGAATGTCATGTTCACATGCATTAATTAAGTATTTAACTATGCAAAAAATTTTAATTAATGGAAAAAAAGAACAATTATTTCCAGGTGCTTTCGGTATTTATGGCCATGGTAATGTTGCTTGTATTGGACAAGCTATGGAAGAATATCAAAATGAACTTCCTGGATACAGAGGTCATCATGAACAAAATATGGCACTAACAGGTATTGCATATGCTCGTGCTAAAAGAAGACAACAAATATTTGTTGCAACTTCATCTGTTGGACCTGGCTCAACTAATATGGTTACAGCTGCTGCAGTTGCTTTAAGTAATAGACTTCCAATTTTACTTTTACCAGGTGATACATTTTCTAGTCGTTTTCCAGATCCTGTTTTACAACAAGTAGAACATTTTAATTCTCCTTCAGAAACTCAAAATGATTCATTTAAATCTGTATCAAGATATTTTGATCGAATTACTAGACCTGAACAAATTTTAACATCTTTACCTCAAGCAATTAATGTAATGCTTGATCCTGCAGACTGTGGCCCAGCAGTAATTTCTATGTCTCAAGATGTTCAAGGAGAAGCCTATGATTATCCTGAAATCTTTTTTGAAGAAAAAATTCATGAAATAAGAAGAATTCATCCTGATCCAAATCAAATACAAAAGGCAGCCGATAAATTAAAACAATCTAAACAACCAATTATTATTTCAGGTGGAGGTGTTTTATATTCAGAAGCAGAAGAGGAAATTTCTGCTTTTGCAAAAAAACATAATATTCCTGTAACAGCAACTGTGATGGGTATTGGTTGTATGAATAAAGATGATCCCTATTATATAAGTGCAATTGGTTGCTTAGGAGAAGGCTCATCTAATAACCTTGCTACTGATACAGATTTAGCACTAGCTGTGGGAACAAAGTTAGGAGACTTTACAACTGGCTCTTGGACTAATTTTGAAAATGAAAATTTTCAACTTGTATCAATAAATACTTCACGATTTGACACTACAAAACATCGTGCTACTCCTGTTGTAAGCGATGCAAAAATTGGACTTCAAGAATTATCAAAAGCATTAGGAGATTGGAAAGCACCAGATAATTGGTACCAGCGTTCAATTGAGGAAAGAAATAAATGGGATGAATATGTTGCCAAAGAAAGCGGACCAACAAATCAAGAATTACCATCCTATGCTCATGCTGTAGGTGCTGTTTATAGAAACTCAGACCCATCAGATATTGTGGTCACTGCAGCTGGAGGGTTAGTTGGAGAAGTGGTTCAAATATGGAAACCTAAAGAACTGAATACTTTTGAAACTGAATGGGGTTTTAGTTGCATGAGTTATGAAATATCAGGTGCACTTGGAATCAAAATGGCAAAACCTGAACAAGATGTAATTGTATTTGTAGGTGATGGTTCATACCTCTTACAAAATAGCGATATCTACAGTTCAGTTTTATATGATAAAAAATTAATTATAGTTGTTTGTGATAATGGTGGTCATATGGTTATTAATAGATTGCAATTGGCAAAAGGTGGGAATGAATATCTTTGCAATCTCAATGCTGCAAGAGCGACAAATGTACAGTTTGTAGATTTTGAAGCTCACGCAAAAAGTATGGGGGCAAATGGTGAGACTGTTAAATCTATTTCAGAATTAGAGGCCGCTTTCAAAAGAGCAAAAGAATCAGACAAAACATACGTAATTTCTATGAAAACAGATGGATATGAATGGTTAGAAGGAACAGCTTTTTGGGAAAGTCCAACACTTGAAGTGGATAATACCGAAGGTAAGAAATCAGCTCTTAACGAATTTTTAGAAGGAAAAAATAAACAACGTAAGGGCGTATAAAAAAATAAATTTCTTTTTCTAAATTTTAAAAATTGTATGAGTCAAAACAAGCCTATAATTTTATTAGATCCATACCCAAGAACAATGGACCTACTTTTTTCTAAAGAAAATTTAAAATACTTAAAAAATAATTTTAAACTTATTACTGCCCCAAATAAAAATAAAAATAATTTTTATGAAAAAAATTTACCAAAGGCAGATTATATCTTTGGGCAGCCCAATTTACCTTCATCCTTAATTTCTAAATCCACAAAACTTAAAGCAATTTTTAATGTAGAAAGCAATTTTATGGACAATATGGATTACGATTATTGTTTTAGAAAAGGAATCCATGTTTTAGCAACATCGCCTGTGTTTGCTCAACCTGTTGCTGAAATGGCAATGGGTCTTACTTTATCTATAGCCAGAAGTATCCATATTGCTCACTCAGACTTTATTTCAAAAAAAGAAAAATATGGCGGTGCAATAAGTCAGAATAATTTTTTAATAAAAAATAAAACATTTGGTTTAATTGGTTTTGGCGATTTAGCTAAATCACTTACTCCTATACTCAAAGCATTCTCTAATAACATCATTGCCTATGATCCTTGGATTCCCAATAAAGAAATCGAAAAATTTGATGTTAAGCCAACCAGTTTAAATTCGTTACTCAAAAATGCTGATATCATCTATGTATTAGCTTCCATTACTTCCTCTAATGAATCTATGATTAATTCTTCTAAACTTAAATTAATAAAAGATGGATCAGTGTTTGTCTTAATGAGTAGAGCAGCCATAATTAATTTTGATGATTTTTTTAATTTTTTAAAAAATAGAAATGTGTTTGCTGCCATTGATGTTTTTCCACAAGAACCATTTCCTAAAAATCATAAATTTAGAAAACTCAAAAATGTAATTTTTTCTCCACACAGAGCCGGCGCATTAGACAGCGCGTTTAAGGAGATGGGTGAATTAGTAATTCAAGATTTAAAACTTATTTCAAAAGGCCTGCCTCCTAAATTATGCAAAAAAGCTGAAAGAGAAACTGTTAAATATTTACGTTCAAAACCAGTTGATATTAATTAAAATTTATTTAAAAACACACTATGTCAGATAACTTAGTACTAGAGGCTAAATCAGTTTCGAAATTTTTTGGTACTATTACAGCTCTTCAAAATGTAGATCTTCATTTAAATAAAGGTGAGGTTCTTGGTGTCGTCGGCGATAACGGTGCTGGGAAATCTACATTAATGAAAGTTTTATCAGGATTATATAAGCCAAGCGAAGGTTCACTTTTTTTTGATAAGGAAAAAGTAACTTTAAATAGTCCCAGAGACTCACAAAATTTGGGCTTAGAAATGGTATATCAAGATTTAGCGCTAGCTGGGAATCTCCCTATCGGTGATAATATTTTTCTAGGAAGAGAACCAACAAGAAAAGTTGGTCCTTTCAATTTTTTAGATCATAAAAAAAGAAAACAGTTAACCGAAGAACATCTTGCAAAACTAAAAATAAATGTAAAAAGTGCTGATCAAAAGGTTGAAGAATTATCAGGTGGACAAAGACAAGCAGTTGCAATTGCTAGAGCTACAGCTTTTAATGCAAAAATTGTTTTGATGGATGAACCAACAGCAGCACTTGCTGTTAAGGAAGTTGGGAAAGTTTTAGACTTAATTTTAAATCTTAAAAAGTTAGGTGTTAGTGTAATAGTAATTAGCCATCGAATGGATGATATTTTTACTGTTTGTGATCGCGTAATGGCACTTTTTCAAGGAACAAACTTCGCTGAATCAGAATTAAAAAACACTTCAAGAGACGAAGTGATTGGATGGATCATGGGGAAAAAAGATTAATGGATAAGAATCAAGAATCTTTATTTGTCAGACTTATCCCTTTTTTTGAAAGATATGGAATCTTATTACTTATCCTAATAATGATTGCTGTTTTGCATTTGTTGCAACCTGATGTTTTTTTATCATGGAGAAATGTAACAAATATTTTTAAACAAGTGTCTTGGCAGTCTATGTTAGCACTTGGTGTCTTTATGGTCATTGTAACTGCAGGTATAGATCTATCAGTCGGTTCAATTATTATGTTATCATTGATGGGACTCGCTATTGCTTCGAAGGCAGGAATGCCTTGGTACGTTGTCATGTTAGTTGCGCCAGCAATTGGATTTTTGTGTGGTATGTTTAATGGTATTGGAATTACCTTACTTCGAATGCCTCATCCATTCATTATGACATTGGGAACGCTGTATATATTTAGAGGAATTGGAAACCTTATTTCTGGAGGCGTTCCAATAACAGGTTTTGCTGAACAGATTAGAGTTATAGGAAATGGTAAAATTAAACTAGATGTAATTTTTGGAGAAGGCGCCAGAGAGTATATACCCACAAGTTTAATTTTAATGATTGTAATATTTTTTATCTTTTGGATATTTTTAAATCATACAAGAATAGGTAAATGGATTTATGCGATTGGAGGCAACCCAGGAGCAGCTAGGGCAGCAGGTATTAACGTAGATCGAATTCTGATTGTAGTTTACACCCTTTGTGGTTTCTTGGCTGGTATTGGAGGTTTAATTTTAGCTGGAAGAACGAATTCCGCTTATCCAAATGCTGGTTTACAATCTGAGCTAGATGCGATTGCAGCAGTCATTATAGGTGGAGCAAGCTTCTTTGGGGGTAGAGGAACTGTTTTAGGTGTATTTGCTGGAGTCATGATTATGGGTATACTTCGAAATGGTTTAAATCTAATGAATGTTAGTGTTTTCTGGCAACAAGTTCTTATTGGGTCAATTATTATTTTGGCTGTTTATATAGATGTTTTAAGAAGACAACTTGCAACCAGAACATAATATCAAAAAATAATCACTTTATGACAAACAGTCACTTGATTAGAATTTCATTTTTGATTAATGGTTAAAAAAAATTTTAGGAGGAAAAATGAAATTTTTTATTTCTATAATTACTACTTCTGTATTGTTTTTTTCAGGTAGTCTTTTAGCAGGCTCACATGCAAAAACAATTATGCTAAGTACTAAAGGACCAGGTGCTGGAAACCCTTTTTGGGCTTCAGTTGAAGCTGGTGCTAAAGATGCTGCTGAAGAATTAGGTGTAAACCTTATTATCCTTTCACCACCACAAGAGAGTGATGTTATGGCTCAGGTAGCACAAATTGAAGACCAAATTGCTAAAGGTGTAGACGGTATAGCGATTGCACCAACTGACCCTAACGCAGTTGCACCAATTCTTGATGATGCAATGGCTTCAGGTGTTCCAGTTGTATACATTGATACTAATGGAATTAATGAAGGTGTAACTTTCATTGGTACAAATAATATCAATGGTGCTGCTTTAGCTGCTCAATACATTTGTGATAATGTTCCAAGTGGTTCTGATGTTGCAATCCTTCAAGGAATGATCACGCAAACTACTGGTCAACACAGAGCGGAAGGATCACACAAAGGTCTTGAAGCATGTGGCATGAACATTGTTGCTGAACTTCCAGCTAACTGGGATACTGCACAAGGTATGTCAGTAACGGAAGATATCATCACTGGTAACCCAAATCTAAAAGCAATCTTTGCTTCTAACGATAATATGGGTCTAGGTGCTATCCAAGCATTAAAAAATGCTGATATGCTAGATGATGTTGTCGTTGTTGGATTTGATGCTAATCCTGATGCTGCTGCAAGTGTAATGGCTGGTGAAATGTCAGCAACTATTGCTCAATTCTCATACAACATGGGATACATGGGTGTAGAAAATGCACTTAAATTAGCTAATGGTGAGAGTATTCCAGATAACATTGATACTGGAACTGTATTAGTTACTAAAGAAAACGCTGCAGACTTTATGTAAGTCTAAGCAAAATATTTTTTAAAAGGCCGTAATTTTTTACGGCCTTTTTTTTTACTATTCCATTTTTTACAATTGATTTATAGAAACAAATTATGAAAAATATTGGACTGATTGGTTGTGGTAATATTGCAGAGACCTACTTCCGGGCTCAGGAATATTTTAATAATATAAATTTTGTTGCTTGTGCTGATATTAATTTAGATGCCGCAAAAAAAACGGCTGATCAATATAATATTATTCCTTTATCAGTTGATGAAATAATTAATGACAAGAATGTAGACATCATTCTTAATCTCACTATTCCCCAAGCGCACTATGAAATATCTAAAAGAGCTCTTGAGGCAAATAAACATGTCTATTGTGAAAAACCAATGAGTGTTAAGTTTGATGAAGCAAAAGAATTATTAAATTTAGCAAAAAAAAATAGTCTCTACATTGGGAATGCACCCGATACTTTTTTAGGAGGAGGAGGGCAACTTACACGAAATTTAATTGACAACAATGATATTGGACAAGTTCTAACTGGTAATTTTATATTTGCTTTTCCTGGCGTTCAAGATTTTCATCCAAGTCCTGAGTCTTGGTTTCAAGAAGGAGGAGGACCTGTAATAGACATGGGTCCATATTTTTTCACAACACTTGTTAATCTTCTAGGTCCAGTAAAAAATATAAGAGGAAGAGGAGCTAAATTTTCTGATAAAAGAGAATACAAAGCTGGTCCAAAAAAAGGAGAAACTTTTAATGTTGAAATTCCAACTTCTTATATGTTTAATATTGAGTTTCAAAATAAAGCTATCATTCAAGGTTTCATTTCATTTGATGTTTTAAATCATAAACGTAATCATATGGAGCTTTATGGAACGAAAGGCTCAATAGTAGTTCCTGATCCAAATATGTTTGGTGGTCCAGTTTCCATATCTGGTGAGTTTGGATCTGAATGGAAAGATATTAGCGTCGAAGATAAACCCCTTGGAAAAACAAATATTGTTAACCATAGTGGAAGAAGTAATGAGGCGCCTGAACAAGCAAACTACAGGGGTATTGGGCTTGCCGAAATGATTGATGCCATCGAAAATAATAGAATGCATAGGTGTAATGGAGAACTTGCTCTTCACGTTTTAGATGTAATCGAGTGTGCTATGATTTCTTCAATTTATAAAGTGGAGGTTGAACTTCGCTCTTCATGCGTGAGGCCTGAACCCATGCATGACGATTTCATAAGACAAATCCTAAAAAAAATATAAATTTTACTTCCCTATTGATTAGTGCGGTAATTTTACAGCCTAATTCCCAATATTTCTCCTTGTTTTACATACCCATTCTTGCTAGGAAAATATTATTTATAGGAGGAATGCATGAAAAAAATTGCTTCAATTATTCTTGCCTCTGTAGCGCTTTTTGCTACTTCAGCGAAGGCAGAATACAAATTTAACTTCGTAATGCACAGTGATACGAACAATGCTTTCTGGGCAGCTGTTCATAAAGGTTTTAAAGATGCTTGTGCACAAATTAATGCTGATTGCCAAATGTTAACTCTTTCAGGTGATGGAGACCAACAAGAGCAATTACAAAACTTAGAGTCTTCAATAGCTCAAGGTGTTGATGGTATCGTAACTACAATTACTAACCCAACTATCTTTGATGCTGCAGTTGATGAAGCATTAGCTGCTGGTATTCCAGTAATTACAGCTAATACTGATGATCCTGAAGGTGCTGCTGGTAGTAACAGACTAGCATATGTTGGACAAGACTTAGAAGCAGCTGGTTATGAATTAACAGCTAATCTTTCTGAAATGTTTCCTGATGGAGATATCCACGTTCTAATCGGTGTTGCAGACATGAACCAATCATGGGCATACACTAGAGGAAACGGTATTGCACGTTTCATGGATGATTACAAAGCAGCTAACCCTGATAGAAAAGTAACTTACGAGAAAATCGAGTCAGGTCTAGATCTTTCAACTGTTGGTAACAGAGTGGCAGCTTATGTTCAAGCTAACCCAAATACAACTGCATATCTTGATGTAGGTTTCTGGGAAGCTGGTGCAGCTGCAGCAGTAAGAAACTTAGGTTACGGACCTGGTGAAATACTTCTTGCTGGTTTTGACTTAGTTGACGTAGTTTTCGAAGAAATGGACAAAGGCTATGTTCAACTAACAGTTGACCAACAACCATACTACCAAGGTTACATGTCAGTTCACCAATTATACTTAATGAACAAGTATGGTTTAAGTGCACTAGATATCAACACTGGTAAAGCTATGATTGGTCCTGATGATGTTGAAACAATCAGATCATTCAAAGGAATGTCAGTTAGATAAATATCTTAACCAGGCTCTTTAAATAGAGCCTGGTTTTTTTTAAAATAAAAAAAATATGAGTAAAAATTTTAGTCTTAGAAGTTTATTAGTAAGACCAGAAGTAGCAACCTTCTTAATGTTTCTAGCAATAATGATTGGATTTTATATTGCTAATGAAAGATTTTTAGATGCAAGAAATATAAGAATAGTTATGGGTATTACACCCGAATATATTATTGTTGCTATTGGGATTGCGATATTAATGATCTCAGGTGAATTTGATTTATCTGTAGGCTCTGTTTTTGCATTAGTCCCGATGACTATTGTACAAATGGTGCATCAAGGGATACCACCTTGGTTTGCTATTTTTCTAGGATTAATGATTGGTATTATTGTTGGTTTTGTTAATGGATTTATTACCTTAAGATTTGGTATTCCTTCTTTCATCGCAACGCTTGGAATGCTCTATATTGCTAGAAGTCTTACAACTGTAGCTACTGCAGGATTTCCACCACCATTTCCTCATATTTTACCAAATGAGTTATTCGTTTATCAATTTGAGTTATTTAGAGCATCCTTGTACTGGGCTCTTTTAGTTGCCGTGGTTTTAGGTGTTATGCTTCACAGAAGTAATGTTGGTAACTGGATCTATGCAACTGGCGGAGATCAAAACGCAGCATCTTCAATGGGAATAAAAACTGGAAACGTTAAAATGTTTTGTTTCATCTTATGTGGTTTCTTAGCTGGCTTTGCTGGAATGATTCAAACATTTAGATTGGAAGCACCATTACCATCTCAAGGATACTTATTAGAACTAGAGTCAATTGCTGCAGCAGTTATTGGTGGTGTCAGTTTATTTGGAGGTATCGGAACAGTTTTTGGTGCCGTTATTGGCGCAATACTTATCAGGTTTTTAGAAAGTGGAATCATTATGGCTAGAATAGATGCTGAATGGTTTAGAGCAGGTTTAGGTTCTTTAATTATCATAGCTGTAGTGTTTAATACTTATATAAGTAGAAGAGCGACACGAATTGGTCAAAACAAGGCAAAGGATTAAAGATGGAAGATATAATAGTTTGTGAGGGTTTAAACAAATACTATTCAGGAGTTCATGCTTTAAAAGATTTAAGCTTAAAGATAAAAAAAGACTCTGTTGTCGGTCTTATTGGAGACAATGGTGCCGGTAAATCAACATTAATTAAAATTTTATCTGGTGCACATCAACCTGATTCAGGTCATATATATTTTGAAGGTAATAAGGTTAAATTTAAATCTACAAAAGAAGCAATGAATTTAGGCATTGAAACAATCTATCAGTATTCAGCTTTGATCCCTGAAATGTCTATTGCAAGAAATATTTTTATTGGACGTGAACAAACTCAATATAATGTTGGCAATTTTGGTTTAATGAAAACTAAAACCATGCAGGACGATGCGATGAAAGCATTAACAGATGTTGAACTGCATCTTCGATCTCCAGATACACCAGTTAACCAATTGTCTGGAGGAGAAAGACAAGGTGTTGTAATTGCAAGAGCAATGTATTTTAAATCAAAAGTTTTAATATTAGACGAACCAACAAACCACTTATCAGTAAAAGAAACAAATAAAGTACTAAGGTTTGTAGAAGGATTAAAAAGCCAAGGCGTGACATCAATATTTATTACTCACAACTTGAGTCATGTATATCCAATTGCTGATCATTTATGTGTAATGGCAAGAGGTGAAAAAATTGCTGATTTGGATAAAAAAGACACCACAATAGATCATCTAACTGATTTATTAGTGAATGGATAATTTTGGGAGGAATTATGATTAGTGATGCGCAAATAAAACAATATAACGAAGAAGGTTATACGATCGTTGAAAATGTTTTTAGTATGGATGATTTAAATCCAATATTAAATGAATTTGAAGAAATTGTTGATGATTTTGCAGAAAAAGCTTTTCAAGCTGGAAAAATTACAAACAAACATGATGACAAAGATGTTTTTAAAAGACTAGCTGCTCTCGAAAGAGATTTTAAAGGTTCTTCAGTTTTAATTCATCATAGAGGTGAATTAAAACCAGCCCTCGCTAACTTATGGGGATCAAAAAAACTTTTAGATATGGTTGAAAATTGGGTTGGCAAAGATATTTCTGGTCATCCAGTTTGGAATATTAGATCTAAAACTCCTCAGACAGCTAGGATGACAGTTCCATGGCACCAAGATTCTGCTTATTTAAAAGATGGAGCAGAAAAAACCACTCAGCCTGCTGCGTGGATTCCATTTCTAGATGTAAATAAAAATAATGGATGCATGCAAGTTGTTCCTGGAGGACATAGACCTGAAAGAGTTTTGAATCATAAATTAGAAAAGAAAGATGGTTCTGTAAAAGATTCTTGGTATTTATTTATTGAAGACAAAGATATTCCAGAAGAGAAAGTCGTTACTTGTGAAATGAAGGCTGGTTCAGTTTTATTTTTACATCAATTAGTTCCTCATCGATCACTTGAAAATTTATCTGAGGATGTAAGGTGGAGCGTTGACCTACGATTTCAAAATCCAAAAGATGAAGCTGGTTTTCATACTGGTTTGGTTGATCCAATCATAATGAGAAAATCAGAAGACCCAAGCTATACAGCTGATTGGGATTCTTGGTTTAAAGGTTATGAAGAACAACACACTAAATTTAGAGGGACTTCAAAAAAAGACCAATTTGACTCCACAGTTGATGGGTCATGGTTAGATCGTTGGGATAATTAATTTAATTATCAAGCATGGAAGTTAATCTCGATGATTGGTACAGACCAGAAGTCGACAGAAAAAAATTAAAAGCCTTAAGTAAAAGAAGAGATCTACCTGGACTAATCCATTTCTTCTTTTATTTTTTATCTTTATTTATTTCAGGATATTTAGCATACATTACTTTAGGTACGTGGTGGACATATCTATTCTTTTTTATTTATGGTACGATTTATGCGTTCAGTGTAGCGAACTGGCATGAAACTGTTCATCGAACTGCATTCAAGACTCGTTGGATAAATGAATTTTTTTATCACATCAGTTCTTTCATGTGTGACTTTGAAGGTTTTAGATGGCGTTGGAGCCATACTTTCCATCATTCAAAGACATTACAAACAGAAGATGATTATGATCACGAAATACAAGTATCAAGACCGATAGAATTATTTGCATTCTTTTTGAATTTTATACCTCTAACAGATCTATTATACCCACATAAATTAATTAAGTTTGAAGTTCTAAAACATGCTTTTGGAAAATTCACTCCAGTTATTGATATAACCGCACCTAAAGAAGAAAAGAAAAAAATTATTTGGAACTCAAGATTATATGTCTTTATTTGGTTATCGGTCATTGCATATTCTTTTTATATAGGTTCTTTTTTACCGATAATTTATATTATTTTACCAACTTATATTGGGAAGCCAATTTGGTTTGCTGTAAATGTGACTCAACACCTAGCTGCTAAAGTTGACACAAAAGATCACCGCTTAAGCACTTACTCTGTGAGAATAAATCCAATATTAAGTTTTTTATATTGGCATATGGAATATCATTTAGAACATCATATGTTTCCCATGGTGCCTTCATACAATTTAAAAAAATTACGAAAAGAAATTGATAAAGAATTACCACAACCGTTTACGAGTCTTTTTGATTTTTATAAAAAAGTTTTGCCAGCTGTTATAGCTTTGGCTACTGATCAAAATAAATATTATAAAGTGAAGTTAAATAATTAAACTACCAAGAACCAGAATTTTCCATAGACTTCCATGGTTCTTGTTCAGGTAAAGATTCCCCTTCTTGTAAGATCTCAATGGAAATTCCATCGGGAGAGCGAACAAAAGCCATATGGCCATCGCGAGGTGGTCTATTAATTGTGACGCCGTTGTTCATTAATTTTTCACACACTTCATAAATATTGTTAACACTATAAGCTAGATGACCAAAGTTTCTTCCACCAGAGTATTTTTCTGGATCCCAATTATAGGTTAATTCAAGAAGACCCGTTCTTTCATCACTATTTTCAGCAGCTAAAAATATTAAGGTGAAACGACCTTTTTCATTGTCAACTCGTCGCACCTCTTTTAATCCAAGTTTGTTACAGTAAAAATCTAGGGAAGCATCAATGTTCTCAACCCTCACCATTGTGTGTAAATATTTCATATAAACTAACAAATATTAACATAATTTTAAATTTATTTTCAATTGTTATTTTGCTTATTTCACGTAAAATAAAATGCAATTAGGGAGGAATTAATGAAGAAGAAAAAAGATTTAAAAATCTCTAGACGTACAGTTATGAAAGGAGCTCTTGCTGCGGGTGCAATGATGTCAGCAGGATCTATTCCTTCAAAACTATTTGCTGGAGAATTTAATATTCCTGATCCATTAAAACCATTACCAACAACTGGTGGTAATATGCGATGGATTGATAGTGGTGACATGAAAGGTGTCTTTTGGAAAAAACTTTTTCCAGAATATGCAGCTTCAAGAGGTATCACTATTGAATACGATGGTTTGCCATGGAAAGAAATAAATAAAATTGTTCCAATTGCTATAAGAAATGGAACTGTTCATGATGTATTCCAATTACCGATAGGAATGGATCCAGGTGTTGCAGTATCTGAAGGTTGGGTACAACCATGGGATGACTACATCGAAAATATCGACGAATGGTTAGGTGCGTTTCCTAGTGGTGTTTATCTTCCTGGTGTCAACCAATTTAATGGAAAGACTTATGGAACATGTTTAACAGCAAATAAGAGAACGGGAACTTGTCTTCTGTATAGTGAAAAATATATGAGTGAAGCTGGTTATGATCCTCAAGCTGGACGTATGACATATTCTGAAATCAGAGATGCTGCTAAAAAAATTACTAAAAATGGTAATGGTCAGTATTATGGTTGGATCATTGGTGGTAACCAAGTTAATCGATGGGAAGATGTTGTCCATACTTTTGGACAAGTAGGTGGAGCACATAGTGGAAGAGGTGGCTTTACAAACAGACACATTAATTTCCAAAACGGTAAATTCCAAATTGCATCTGATCAATATATGGAAGCAGTAGAATTACTTCTTCAATTAAAATCAGATGGTAGCGCTTTCCCAGGAGTTATGAGTATGAATGCTCCTCAAGCTAGAGCTTTAATGCCTCAAGGTGCAGCAGGAATGATATTCCAGGGTCCTTGGTGTATTGGAGTTTGGGGTAGAGATGCTCCAAATTGGAAATACGGTATTGCAAGTGAACCAGTTCCAGATGGAAAAGAAGCGCAACCACTTTACATTGCAGAAGGTGGATCAAATACATTTTGGTTAAGTGCTAATAGTACAATGGGACCATTTGCTGGTGATCTGATTAGATTTATGGGAACTGAGCAAGGTCAAATTTACTGGGCTCAAACTGTTGGTGCAGCAGATCCAGCTGTTAATCCAGATGCAGTTGCTAAAGCTGGTTTAACTGGACCATCAGCACAAGCTTTAGCTATGTTTGCTGAAAATATACTTGTTGGACCTAATCCTATTGTAAGAAATAAAGATGTTGGTATTGTTGCTGCAAAGTCTAGAGTACCAGATCCTTCTTTAGCTCTAGTTATTCAAGGGTTGTATACTGGACAACTTAAAGGTGTGGAAGCACAACTTAAAGATTGTAATCAAAGGTATGAAGATGCTCTTGATAAAGCTGTTGAAGAGGCAAGAGCAGACGGTGCTAATGTAACTCGTGATGATTGGGTCTTCCCTAATTGGGATGTATACTCAAATTACGGTGCTGAAAAGTATCAAGAACTTTAAACAAAATATCTAAAGGCGAATTTTTTAAATTCGCCTTTTTTTTACTATGCACAAAAAACCTCTATCTAAACAAATATATGATGCAAGATGGTGTTACTTATTTGTTTTACCATGCTCAATTCTTACAGGAATGTTTGTCATTTATCCGATAGGAATGTCTTGGTACTTTTCTTTATTAGATTGGAGTGGTTTTACAAAAGAAGCAAAATTTATCGGCCTTCAAAATTATTATGAAGCTGTCAATGATGAATTTTTTTGGGATGCATTTATTCGTTCTTTTATTTTTATGTTTGGAACAGTTCCAGTAAAAATAGTTTTAGGTTTCATTATTGCAGTATTTTTAAATAATCAGGTTTTAAAACTTGCCCCTTTCTTTCGTACCGTAATCTTTATGCCTGTAGTTACTGCAATTGCTATCATTGGTATTGTAATGACTTTTGTATTTAGCCCTTTTAACGGACCTGCGAATAAATTTTTAATGTCTACTAATTTAACTTCTGCTCCAATTGATTTTCTTGGTAATCCAGATACGGTGCTTCCAACTGTAATGGGAGTGTATGTTTGGAAATGGCTAGGGATAACTATGATGTATTGGCTTGCTGCTTTACAAACAGTTCCACAAGATGTTTATGATGCCGCAAAAATTGATGGTGCTGAGGGATATAGATTATGGATCCATATTATTTTACCAATTGTATTACCTTTTGCTATTGTCATTATTCTTGTGGAGGCAGTTGGAGCGCTAAATGTTTTTCCTTTAATTGAAACTATGACTGCTGGAGGACCATTCTTTAGTAGTGAAGTTATGGAAATATATATTTTTAGAACAGCTTTTGTAACTGACTCTGGCACAATGCCTAGGCTTGGATACGCTTGTGCTGCAGGAGTATTTTGGGGTGTTGCTGTTTTATTTATTACAGTACTTCAAGGATTATGGATGAGGAGAACTCGAAGAATATGAGTAGATACTTAAATTTTATTGCTGAAAAAAACCAAGTTAAATATGTAATTATAACTATAGCTTTTATTATTTTCTCTTTCTTTTGGATCTATCCATTACTGTGGGTACTTTCAGCTTCTTTCAAGACTGATTTTGAAATTTGGGGAGGCTTAGGCTTAATTCCTGACCGGCTTGTTTGGGAAAATTTTGAAAGAGCATGGTTTGGTGCAAATATGGGTAGGTATTTTTTTAATACCCTTATTATTACAGTTGTTTCTGTAATTATAGTTGTCGTAACAACTGGTATGTTTGGTTACGTAATTGGAAGATATTCTTTTCCAGGAAAAAAAATACTTATTGGAATTTTAATTAGTACAATTTTTATTCCTCAAGGTTACACAATTATTCCTGTTTTTGATTTATTAAATAATTTAAATATTTCTAAAAACTTAATTGGACTAACACTCGCAACAGCAGGACACACCCCTGTAATTTATATTTTATTGTTTGCAGGATATTTTTCGAGAGTTCCCGTAGAGCTTGAAGAAGCAGCTAAAATGGATGGAGCGGGTTTTGTTCGAACATTTATTTCAATCATGTTACCTTTAACCAAACCAGTAGTAGCCACAGTTTCTATTCTACAAGTTTTACATGCATGGAATGACTTTTTATTACCAGTCGTCATCACATTAGGTAATCCTGATATACGAACACTATCCGTAGGTGTGTACGCTTTTAAAGGTGAATACTTTGTTGATTGGTCTGGTATGGCAGCTGCATCTGTAATAACTATTTTGCCTATAATTGTTTTGTTTTTGTTTATGCAAAAATATTTTGTTGAAGGCGTTCAAGGAGCTGTAAAAGGGTAAATATGAAAAGGCCAAATATTTTATTAATAACTTCCGATCAACAGCATCATGATACAATTGGAAAATTTAATTCAAAAATACAAACACCGTATTTAGATAAGCTTTGTGATGAAGGAATGAATTTTACAAGAGCTTATTGTCCATCACCAGTTTGCACACCATCAAGAGCAAGTATTATTACTGGACAATATCCGTCTTCTCATGGAGCTTGGACAATTGGAGTTAAATTAGATGAAGAAGTAGAAACTATTGGAGAACTTTTATACAAAAATGGATATTCAACTGGGTTAATAGGTAAAGCACATTTCCAGCCATTAACTTCAGTTCCAGGTCAGGTCTCTATAGAAGGACAACCAACTTTAAGAGATTTAGAATTTTGGAAAAATTTTAAAGGACCTTGGTATGGCTTTGAACATATTGAACTAGCACGTAATCATGCTGATGAAAGTCATGTAGGTCAACATTATGCAATTTGGATGGAACAAAACGGTCTTAGTGATTGGAAAGAATATTTTCAACCAGTGCCTGGTGAAACTTCTAAATATGCTCCTCCAATTGCTCGTGAATATGACTACTGGGCAAGACCGGATAGGGTTTGGAAGTTAGACGAAAAACATCACTACACAAATTGGACAGCCGAAAGATCAATTGAATTTTTAGATCAACAAAAAGATGACAAGCCATTTTTTCTTTGGACAAGCTTTCAGGATCCACATCCACCATATGTATTAAGTGAACCATGGGCATCAATGTATAATCCAGAAGACATGTCACCTGGAACGTTAAAAGAAGGTGAACATGAATTAAATCCACCACATTTTGGAAAAACACAAACAACAAATCCAGATTTTGAAAATTGGCATTCACCATTTAATGCTCATGGTTGCATGAGTCATCTTTATCCTATGGAAGAATTAAAAAAAGACATGGCAATTTATTATGGCATGGTTAGTTTTATGGATAAGAATATTGGAAAAATAATTAATAAGTTAGATCAAATGGGTGAACTTGATAATACCATAATTATTTTTACAACTGATCATGGTCACTTTATAGGACAGCATGGTTTAATTGCTAAAGGACCATTCCACTATGAAGATATGCTCCGTTTACCATTTATTGTTAGATGGCCAGATAAAGTTCCTCAAAATTCATCATCTTCATCTTTATTGAGTTTAGTTGATCTTGCGCCAACATTTTTAAAAGTCGCGGGCATTGATATACCAACCCAAATGCAAGGAGTGGATCAAACGGATATATTTTATGGCAACAAGGAAAGTATCCGTTCACATATATTTGTTGAAAATAGACATAATCCGAGAATGCCACATTTAAAAACTTACATAAATGATAATTATAAAATTTCTATTTACCGAGAAGCTAACTACGGTGAACTTTTTGATTTAGAAAATGATCCAAACGAATATAATAATTTATGGGATAATACGAACGCACAAACATTAAAAAAAGATTTATTATTTAAGTTCGCACAAGCCACATTAAAAGATGAAACATCAAAAATGAAAAGAGTTTCAGGCGCTTAAATAAGAAAGGATAATGATGAGAATTTTATACGTAGACATAGACTCTTTAAGACCTGATCATTTAGGATGTTATGGTTATCATAGAAACACATCTCCTACGATTGACTCAATAGCAAAAGAAGGGGTCAAGTTTACAAATTTTTATTCAACTGACACACCATGCCTACCTAGTAGAACTGCTTTGTTTGGAGGTAATTTTGGTTTCAAAACCGGAGTTGTTAATCATGGCGGTGAATTCTCTGATATTGCTCCTAGAAAAAATATTTGGAATAGAGAATTTAAAGGCGGTTTAAGAGGAGAATATGCTTTTACATCTCTTGGAAAAGTTCTTCGAGATGCAGGATATTATACAGCAAGTATCAGTCCTTTCCCTGAAAGACATACAGCTTATCAAGTTTGGTTTGGTTTTACCGAAACGTATGACACTGGTAAAGGTGGTTTAGAAAATGCTGATGAAGTCTATCCTGTTATAAAAAAGTGGTTAGAAAATAATGGAGAAAAAGAAAATTGGTTCTTACATGTAAATATGTGGGATCCACATACTCCGTATGATACGCCTGAAGACTTTGGCAATCCTTTCAAAGATGATCCTATCGAAGAATGGGTGACAGAAGAATTAATTAAAAAACAATGGAATAGTTTTGGACCGCATAGCGCTAGAGAAGTTCCAGGATTTAATGAAGATCTTGGAGGAAAGTATACAATGGGAGTGGGCGAAATTAAAAATACTTCTGATGCTAAAGAACAAATTGATGCATATGACACTGGAATTAAATACGCAGATTTTTATTTAAATAAAGTTTTTGAAGATTTAAAAAAAATGAATCTTTGGGATGATACTGCAATAATTATTTCAGCAGACCATGGAGAAAATCAAGGTGAGTTAAATGTATGGGGAGATCACCAAACAGCTGATCATATAACTAATAGAGTTCCATTAATAATTAGATGGCCTGGAATAACAGATTCAAATAAAGGCGGTAGCGTAGAAAATAAATTTTATAATTTAGATTTAACTTCAACTATTTCTCAAATTACTTCATCTTCTCAACCTGACAGGTGGGATGGTATTAATTTCACTGAAAATTTAACTAATAGTAAATCATCAAATGGAAGAGATTATTTAGTTATTAGTCATGGTGCTTGGAGTTGTCAAAGATCTGTAAGGTGGGATAATTGGTTACTGATAAGAACGTACGATACTGGTTTGAAAGATTTTCCAAAATATATGCTTTTTGATATTGAAAAGGATCCGCATGAGTTGAATAACCTAGCAGATCAGCATAAAGAGCTTGTAGCTCATGGTATGTTTTTAATCGATGAATGGATTGAAGAGAATATGTATGAGGCTGATAGAGGAGATCCACTGCAAGGAGTAATAAGAGAAGGCGGCCCTCATCATGCAAATATATATTCAAAAGTCTGGAAAACATATGTTGAACGTCTTGAAAAGACAGATAGAAAAAAACACGCTCACAATCTTAGGAAATATAAAGGAAAACCTTTTAGTAAATAAATCTAAATCATAATGAATATTAAATCAAAACCAAATATTATTGTATTTTTTACTGATCAACAACGTTGGGATACTTCTGGTTTACATGGCAATCCGTTATCCTTGATGGAGAACTTTGATCATTATGCAGTCGAAGGTACACATCTTTATAATTCATTTACATGCCAACCAGTTTGTGGACCTGCAAGAGCTTCATTACAATCAGGAATGTATGCAACAAAAACTGGATGTTTTAAAAATAGAATACCTTTAAAAAAAAATATTAAAACTCTTGCAAAATATTTATCAAAAGAAGGATATGCTACTGGATATATTGGAAAGTGGCACCTCGGCTCATCTGAACCAGTTAAAAAAGAGGATAGAGGTGGTTATGATTATTGGTTGGGATCAAATCTTTTAGAATTTACTTCCGATGCTTATGAAACATATGTTTATGATGGACAAAATAAAAAAGTATTTCTTCCAGGATACAGAGTTGATGCAATAACTGATGCAGCTATAAATTTTATAAAACTAAATCAAAAAAAACCATTTTTTCTTTTCGTTTCTCTTATTGAGCCACATCACCAAAACAATACAGA
>CACBQR010000006.1 GCA_902541435.1 uncultured Alphaproteobacteria bacterium | reverse complement strand
AGCAAAAATAAAAAATATAGTAATAGATAGAGTTATATTATCAGTAATTAATAAATCCAAATAAAGTAAAAAATTAAAAATAACATCAATCATTTAATAATTTTAAAACCTTTGAAAAAAATAAATGATGTAATAATCAAAGTTAATAAAATAAAAAATATTATAAAGATATTTTCAACTAAATTAAATGAAAATTCATCATTAAATGAATTCCTAAAAAAGCTTACAACATAATAGTAAGGATTATATAAAAGTATAGCCTTCAAATTATCAGGAAGATAATTTATTGAAAAAAAGGTTCCTGATAAAAAATTAATAGGCGCAACAAAAAAGCTTGAGAATGTACTTTGTGAATCCCAAGAATTAAAAATTATTCCTACGAAACATCCTAAACATGAGAAAAATATTATAACTAAAAATAGGTAGTAAAAAAAATAAAAATAATTATAAATTTCAATATCTACAAAAAAAGTAAATAAAAAAAAATTAAACAGTGCTAAAATAATTCCAATAATAAGAGATGTGAATATTAAAGATATTAATATTTCAATCCTATAGATAGGTGCCATTAACCAATCATCTAAAGAACCAATTTGTTTCATATGAATTAAAGTAGCAGACGAATTATCATAACTTTCTTGAGCAACGATCATAATGATTAATCCAGGAGCAATAAATTCAACAAAAGAACCTGAATCCATAGAAAGTGAGTAGTAATTTTCTACTGTTATAAAAACTAATATAAATAAAAGATTTGTAGTTAAAGGGGCTAATAAGGAATAATGATACTCTTGCAGAAATTCTTTTATTCTAAATGCGATTATTGAATAAATCGCACTAAAATTTAACATCAATTAAGATTACTTAGAAAAGTATTTTTGAACAAGGTCCACCCAAAAATTTACACCAATAGGTAATAAATTATCATTAAAATCATACTTTGTTGTATGTAGATGAGCGCTATGTTCTGCATCTCCTTGACCAAGATAAAGATAGGAACCAGGTTTTTTTTCTAACAAATATGAAAAATCTTCTCCTCCCATTGAAGGGTCAATATCAGTAATAACTTTATCATTACCAACTAAATCTTTAGCTACATTTGCAGCAAATTTTGTTTCTTCTTTAGAATTGATAGTAGGTGGATATTTATTTACTAAATCAAAATCAATTTTTATCTCTGCACCATGTGCATCGGCTATACCTTTACATAATTCATTTAATCTTTTCTCTATGTATGCTCGTGTTTCTCTTCGAAAAGTCCTAATAGTCCCACCCATTTTAACTTGATCATCAATTACATTATATGCTGTACCAGCATTAATTTTTGTAATACTTATAAGAGCCTTATCAACAGGATCTGTAGATCTACTTATAATTGTTTGAACAGCAGAAATAACTTGAGCAGAAATTACTACAGGATCAATTGCTAAGTGAGGTGATGCAGCATGACCACCCTTTCCTTTTACAGTAATATCAAACTCATCAACTGCTGCCATCATTGGCCCACTATTTACACCAAATGTTCCCAAAGGTAACTCAGGCCAATTATGAAGTGCATAAACTTCATCAATTTTAAAATCATCAAACATACCATCTTGAATCATTTTTTCTCCTCCAGCAAAACCCTCTTCTCCTGGTTGAAAAATGAAATATACTCTTCCATTAAAATTATTATTTTCACTTAGATATTTTGCTGCTCCAAGAAGCATTGTGGCATGACCATCGTGACCACAACCATGCATCATACCTTTATTTTGAGATTTATGATTAAATTCATTTTGTTCTGGCATAGGAAGAGCGTCAAAATCTGCTCTTAAACCAATTGTCTTATCATTAGTAACTTCATTACCATCTACCCAAGCAACAACACCTGTATTAGCGTAACCATCTTTAAATTTAATATTAAATTCACTTAACTTATTTTTGATATATTTTGATGTTTCAAATTCTTGAAGGCCTATCTCAGGAATTTTATGTAAATCCTGACGCCATTCCGTCATCTGATCTTGCATTTGATTTATGCTGTTTAAAATTGGCATTCCTTTATTTGTTCAGAATATTTTTCTATCGTCACTAGATATATCAAAAACAAAATTCATAATTACAACTTTTTTAGGTTTTTTACCTTACCTTCTTTTTTATTCTTTTGTTGGTGATCAATTTTCAAATCTTCTTGATATTAGAACATTTGAAATAAGAAATTTTTTATCTAAAGAGTTTATTTTTATTATTATTGTCTTAATTATTATTTTATTACTTAGAATTTTTTTTAAATTTAAATAAATAGTTTTTTAAATTTTATAGAAATGTATAGTAAATAAATAGTAACGATTATTGCTGCATAAATAGTTATATCAATAATTATTAAATTATTTGCCGAAAATTCATTTGCTAATCTTGAATATATTAAAGCAGTAGTCTGTATTACGGATGTAATAATAATAACATTGAGTAATCTGATTGAGCCCTTTGTATTTAAGTAGATCATTAAAAGACCAATAAATAATAGACCTGTTATAGCTCCACCAAGACTTCTTAGCCATGCTATATTGGTACTTTGAGCAACAGTTAAATTCACAAAAGCATATGGAAAAAATAAAAAATAAATTCCATAAATAAATGAAAAAATTGATAAAAATAATATGCTTAATCTGATCATCTAACAAAAACTATTTATTAAGATATAATTAGTATTGCAAATTATTTTTTTACTAAATATAAAAAATATATGATCCGATTGTTAATAGTTTTAATTGTTATAGTAATTATACTATTTATTTTAAGATCAAGAGCTAAATCACAATATAATAATTATGGTAACTTTTACAGAAATTTAATTCTGGTAGTTATAATAGGAGGTATAATCTTTTTCCTAGCTACAACTGGAAAATTCATAATACCACAGTTATTAAACCTTATTAAAGTTGGTTTACCATTTTTAACAAAATTAATAGGAATATAATGAAATATTTTTCATCAAATGATCTGCCCTTAAACAATGAAATGATTAATTTTTGGAATAATAATGGATTTTTGGTTATAGAAAATTTCAACACGGATAAAGAATGTGATGAATTAATGGAACGATCTTCATATCTTATCGAACATAATAATTTTAATAATCAAAAATCTATTTTTGATACAGTCAATCAAGCTCATAATGATGATAATTATTTTTTAGAATCAGGAGATAAAATTCGTTTTTTCTTTGAAGAAAAAGCTAATTTAAATGATGATAACATAGAAGAAAATAAACATTTTATTGTAAATAAAATCGGTCATGCGTTGCATGACTTGGATAAAGTTTTTTATAAATTTTCTCATAAACAAAAACTTCAAGATATTGCTTTGTCACTTGGTTTTACAAAACCAAAATTACTTCAGTCTATGTATATTTTTAAGCAACCTAAAATAGGTGGTGAAGTAGTTTGTCATCAAGATTCTACTTTTTTATATACCGAGCCAGAAAGTACTATCGGTTTCTGGTTTGCATTAGAAGACGCAAATAAAACAAACGGATGTTTACAGGTTGCAAGTGGAGGTCATAAAGGCCCATTAAGAAAAATTTTTAAAAAAGTAGGCGGGAAAATGCAAATGTTAGATCTAAATGATGAACCATTTCCTGAAACTGATACTTTTGTAGAAGTAAAAAAAGGATCACTTGTATTATTACATGGTAGACTCCCTCATTATTCATGTGAGAACACAAGTTTAAAATCAAGACATGCTTACACAATTCATGTAATTGATAATAACAACGAATATCCTGAATGGAATTGGTTACAAAGATCTTCAATACCTCTTAAAAGTTTTATTAATGACTAAAAAAATAATTTTAGATTGTGACCCAGGTCATGATGATGCTGTAGCAATAATGTTAGCTGCTTCATCTAATGAGATTGATATACTGGGTATCACCTGTGTCGGTGGAAATAGTGGTTTAAATAATACGGTAAATAACGCTCTTAAAGTTTGTACGTTAATTGAAAGAACGGACATTAAAGTTTACTCTGGTGCAAATAAACCTATTCATTATGAATTATTTACAGCTGAATATGTTCACGGAAAAACCGGATTAGATAAAAAAGGTGATCCTATAATAATAGATACAAATTATAAACCTCAAGAAAAACATGCAGTTGATTTCATAGTAGAAACTTGTAAATCTTCAACAGAGCAAATTTATTTATGTCCAACAGGACCTCTTACAAATATTGCCTTAAGTTTAAAAAAAGATCCGTCTATTAAAGAAAATATAAAAGAAATAGTTTTTATGGGTGGGGCTGCTATGTGCTTAGGAAATACTACACCATCAGCTGAATTTAATATTTACGTGGATCCACATGCGGCTAATATTGTTTTAGAATCAGGCATTCCTTTAACAATGATGGGTTTAGATGTTACTCATCAAGTAAATGTAAATTCAAAAATTATCAAATCAATGAATGAAAATAAAAATAAAAGTTCTAAGTTTTTTGGAGAACTAATGGAATTTTATACAATATTTCATAAAGAATTATACGAAACTGAGGAAACTCCTTTGCATGACCCATGTGTTATTGCATATTTATTAGATCCATCTATTTTTAATGGAAAAGAAGTTAATGTCACAGTTGAAGAAAATTCTGAATTAACAAGAGGGGAGACTGTTGTTGATTGGCTAGGTGTTACTAAAAGACCAGTAAATTGTTTTGTGATGAATGAAGCTAATGATGAAAAATTTTTTCAATTACTTAAAGCTAAATTATCGTTATTACCTTAACTATAAAAACTCTTTGCAATCTTTCCAGCTAAATTCGCATTATTAATTATTAAAGATACATTCGCATTTAGAGTTTCATTCTTTGATTGTTCGTTAATTTCTTTAATGAGAAACGGGGTTAATTCTTTTCCACTAATATTATTTCTATCAGCTTTTATTGTTGCATTATTTATCCATTTTTCTATGTCATTTTTATTAAGTGCTTTTTCTAGTGGAACTTTATTAAATATGAGAATTGATTTTTTATTTCCCATATTTTCATTGAGTTTTAAAAAAGAAGAAATTTCATGAATTTCATCAAATTTATTATCGACTTTATTTTCCGTTTCTTCATACCAAAAACCAGGCATATAATTTGTTTGATAACCAATTCTTGTAATTCCTAAAGTTTCAAGAAGTTCATTTGTTTTACTTAAATCTAAAATAGATTTAGCACCACTACAGATTACAAAATTTGAATTATCAGAAAGTGCATATAGATCTGCAGATACATCATAGGTATTTTCAGCATTTAGATGCACACCTCCAATTCCTCCTGTTGCAAAAAATCTTATTTGAAATTTAGAAGCTATAGAAATTGTACTTGCTACTGTTGTAGCAGCATTTTCTTTATTAAATATTGATAAATTTATATTGTGGTTTGAAACTTTTTGTACATTTTCCTCTTTTGCTAATATTTGAATATCTTCTTTTGATAATCCTATTTTAACTTTACCTCTAATTATTCCTATTGTTGCAGCAATTGCACCATTATCTTCAACAGCCTTTATAGACTCATTTGCGACTTTAATATTTTCTGGATATGGCAATCCATGACTAATCAATGTACTTTCTAAAGCTACTATTGGTTTATTTCTATTTATTGCTTCTTGAACTTTTTTACTTAAATCAAATATTTCATGCATACTATTGTACACTCACTTTCTTAGAAAGATTTTTAATTTTTAAAAAATCACTTTTAGTTTTTAGACTTTTACCACTAGCATAATAAGACCCGCATGCTACAGAAGTTTTCAAAATATAATTCATTTTTTCATTTATACTGAACAAATACAGCATCATAGCTGCTAGTGCATCTCCAGCTCCATTTTCATTTACTACTTTGATTGATGGGGGTTTTATTTTTTTTATAAATTCATTACTTCCAAAGATTACATTATTTTTTGAATTAGTAGTAATTATTTTTATTTTTTTATTTTGTTTTAATATTTTTTTTACACCAACTATTATATTTGAAGAATTTGTAAGCCTAAGTAACTCAGCTTTATTTAAGAATATAAAATCAATTTTATTTATAATCCTTTTAATTTTAATTACTTTATGCACTGATGTTGCGCATACTATAATTTTATTTTTTTTTGATAGTTTATTTATTGATTTTTCCAAATAGGTTTTAGAAAAATTTAGATCAAATATTATATTTTTATTCTTGATGTTTGGTATCTTTAAAGATTTATTATTTTCATATTCATCTGTGTTAGCTAATCCTAATAAAAATTTATTATTTTTATCTGATAAAGCTAAATAGTATCTATCTTCATAATTTTTATTTACTTGATGAAAATATATTTTTTTTGAGATTTTTTTTCTAATCTCTTCATTGATAGCTAAACTATAAAAGTTTACATCAACAAAATTCGAAAGCAATTCTGCGATATTGTACGCTACTCCACCAATTGTGCTTTTTTGTGTAATTTGATTAGATCTAAAATTAATAATATTTTTTTTAAGATTTAATAAATAATCGTGATGAATTGCCCCAATACAAACAAAAATGTTTTTAGATTTCAGCATTATGAACTATACACCTTTTATGTCAGTTTTTGATGTTGATCCACCTATTATTGATAATAAACATTTAATTCAATGGTTAAAGATTAATTTTTCTTTCTTAAGAAATAAATTGCTAAGAATTAAACAACTTGATAGTGAAAGGGATATAAATTTTATTATATTCATAAATAATAAAAAAAAATATGTATTAAAAATTTCAAACCCATCAGAAAAAATAAATATATTAAAATACCAAGATAGATTAATTAATTATTTACGAAGTGATCTTAGTCTTAAATCTTTTATACCAAAAATATACCATACAAAGATTGTAAAATATTTAGATAAAAAAAATAGAGAATGCTTTGTTAGGATCTTATCTTATATTGAAGGGCGTATGTATGGAGATATAAAAAGTAATGATAAAATTGAAAATTCTTTAGGTAAGTTACTTGGAAAAGTTTCAACTAAATTGCAAGCATTTAGCGATATAGATGCTCATAGAAATTTTATTTGGGATCCATCAAATATAAAATGGATTAAAAAAGATATTAATATTTTTACTGGTTCAAAAAAATTAATTTTATTAAAATGTTTTTCAGAATATGAAAAATTTGTAAAAAATAATTTAAATAAATTAAGATATTCAATAACTCATTCGGATCCAAATAATTATAATATTGTTATTAAAAAAAACAATGTTTGTGGTTTACTAGATTACGGAGATTCGATTTATTCTCCAACAATAAATGATTTAGCTATATGTCTTTCATATGCATTAATGAATAATAATAATATTTATCTTACACTTAAAAATATAATCACAGAGTACAATATACAGTTTTCTATTAATGAGGATGAAATTAATTCATTAATATCATTATGTAAGTCAAGACTTATGATTACTGTTGTAATGGCAAAAAAACAAAGAATTAAATATCCATCAAATCAATATTTAAGTATTAGTGAGAAAGATGCATGGTCTTTATTAGAAAAATTAGACAAAATTCCTATCAATTTTTTAATATATATTGTTCGCGAAATATGCGGCTTTGATATTATTCACCATCATAATGAAACTATAAATTATTTAAATAAATTCAACTTTGGTAATATTTTTAATTTTAATTTACTTGATAAAAATAAATCTATCTTAAAATTAAGTTCTGATTCACCTTTATTAAAAGGTAACCCAGATAATAGTTTGCTTAAGAAAAGAGTTAATAAAATATTTAAAGAAGATAATTCTCTTATAGGAATAGGTTTATACAATGAAAAAAGAAAAGTTTATAAGGGACCTAACTTTATTTCTGAATTAAATGCGAATGAAAGACGTAATATTCATTTAGGCGTAGATATCTTTATTGATCAAGGAACGGATTTATTTGCTCCAATAGATGGTAAAATTATAATTTTAAAAAATAATAATTTTAAATATGATTATGGTCCCACTCTAGTCTTAGAACATAGTTTTAAAAAATATAAATTTTATACCTTATACGGTCATTTATCCAAAATAATGTTTCAAAAACTAAAAATTGGAAAAAAAATTAAGAAAGGTGAATGGATTGGTAAAATTGGTAATTTTAATGAAAATGGGAAATGGTTACCACATCTACATTTTCAAATTATTTTAGATTTATTAGGACATGATAAGAATTTTCCGGGAGTAGGTGAAGAATTTTTATTCAATATTTGGAATAAAATTTCACCTGATCCAAATTTAATTCTACGAATTCCAAAATCTTTTTATTCTAATAATAATAATAATTTTAAAGATACTTTAAAGAAAAGAAGAAAAAATATTTCTGATAATTTATCAATTTCTTACAAGAAACCTCTTCATATGCTTGAAGCTAAAGATCAGTATTTTTTTGATAGATATGGCAGGAGATACCTAGATTGTGTAAATAATATTTCGCATGTTGGGCACTCAAATTCCTACGTCCATGAAGCTATGACTCAGCAAAATTTAAAACTTAATACTAATACGAGATATTTATATGATACAATTAATGATTATAGTGAATTACTTTTAAGTAAATTTCCAAAGAAATTAAATAAGATATTTTTCGTATGTACAGGATCTGAAGCTAATGATTTAGCTTATAGAATAGCTCAAACTTATACTAATGCAAAAGATGTCTTTGTGATGGACAATGCTTATCATGGGCATACCAATGCTTTAATTGATCTAAGCCCATACAAATTTAATAGTAAGGGTGGTTTAGGTAAAAAAGATTATGTTCACGTATTAGATATGCCTGATCCTTTAAGAGGTAAGTGGAGATATCAAAATTCAAATTGGATTCAAAAATATATAGATGAAGCTAAAACAGTAATTAGAAATAAAATTAAAGAAACAAAAATTGCATGTTTTTTTACTGAAAGTATACTTGGTTGCGGTGGTCAAGTAATTCTTCCAAAAAATTATTTAAAAGAAATATTTTCAGAAATTAGAAGAAACAATGCATTATGTATTGTTGATGAAGTACAAACTGGTTTTGGACGCGTTGGAAGAAATTTTTGGTCATTTGAAGAGCATGATGTCGTTCCTGATATAGTAACCTTGGGCAAACCTATGGGTAATGGTCACCCTATAGCTGCTGTTATAACTACAGAAAAAATAGCTTCAACTTTTAATAATGGGATGGAATATTTTAATTCATTCGGTGGTAATCCCGTTTCCTGCGCTATTGGTAAAGCAGTATTAGAGACTATTGATAATAATAAATTACAAAAAAATGCTTTGTTAGTTGGTAATTATTTTTTAAAAGAATTAAAAAAAATCCAACTTAAATATAAAAAATATATTAGTGAAGTTAGAGGTAGGGGGCTTTTTTTAGGAATAGATATTATTCAAAATAGTAATGTGTCTAAACCAAACAAAAAATTAGCTAAATTGCTTATTAATTATATGAGAAATCAAGGTATTTTGTTGAGCACTGATGGCCCATATGACAATGTTATTAAAATAAAACCACCTCTTGTATTTACAAAATTAAATGTTGATCAGGTATGTAAAAACTTAGAAACTTTCTTTAAAAAATTATAAAATATATTCCATAACTAATCATTAGCATGCCAATGGTTAGATCAATCCAAAACCAAGTTTTATTTGAATAAATATATTTTGATAAGAACTTTGACATATATCCCAAAGAAAAGAAAAACAAAAAACTAGCTGAAATTGCCCCAATGCCAAATGAAAATTGATCATTAAAATTTGTTGATAATGATCCCAGCAAAATAATTGTATCTAGATAAACATGAGGATTTGCGTATGTAATAAGGAGTAAGGTAATTAATATTTTACCAAATTCGTTAATTATATTTAATTCTTTATTTATATCTTTAAATTTATTTAATTTTATAACTTTATTTAATCCATAAAATATAAGCCAAATTCCACCTAATACTTTTATTATTCCTATAATACTTGGATTAATTTGAACAATGTAATTAGATAGATATAGTCCGATTATAATTAGTAAACTGTCTGATAGACTGCAAAATAAAGTAACTGTAAAAACATAAGATTTTTTAAGCCCTTGCTGTATTACAAATAAATTTTGAGGTCCTATGGCTATAATTAATGTTCCTCCAATTATTAATCCTTGGATAAAATCATAAATATACATATTGCCTTAAATTGTAATTACACTATTTTAAAAACATGCACAAAATTATATTGTTTAGTTTGTTTATTTTATTTTCAAAAAATGTTTATGGAGAAATGATAAAACCAGACCCTTCAATTGGCCCTAAAGAAGTTATTTCAATTCAATTAAAAGCACTACAAAAAAATAATTTACCTTTTGACGATGCCGGTATTGAACAAACTTGGGAATTTGCACATCCAAATAATAGAATGTATACAGGTCCTCTAGACAATTTTATTAGGATGATTAAAAATCCATCTTACGCAATGATGATTGATCACTTAGAACACAATATAATACCTGTTCAGGAACAAGAGAAAAGTTCATATTACTTTGTAGAGCTTACAGATAGTAATGGAAAAAAATTTGGTTTCGAATGGACAGTAGAAAAAGTAGAGCAAAATGGTGAGTTTAAAGATTGCTGGATGACTGTCGGTGTTTCTAGACCAATGCCTTTATCACAAGCATCATAGTGTGCGGAAGATTTACAAGCACTGAAGATAAAAAAAAAATTACAAAACTATTTCCTAACTCAGAAGTTTTAAATTACGCACATAAGTCTTACAATATATCACCTTCTAATATCGTTAATATTATTTATGAAAATAATCATAAACTTTTAATAGATACTTTTATTTGGAGTTATAGTTTTTTTAGTAAACAAAATAATGTTACTCAATTTGTTATTAATGCAAGAATTGAAACGATTAATGATAAATATTTATTTAAAGAATCATTTACTAAAAGAAAATGTCTTATTATTGCAAATGGATATTATGAATGGAAAAAAATAAATAATCAAAAACAACCCTATTTAATATCAATTCCTAGAAATGAATTATTATTTTTTGGTGGAATTTGGAGGGAAGAAATAAGAGATAATAAAAAAATGAATGTTGTCTGTATCATTACTAAGGAGGCAAATGAAAATCTTTCCCATATACATAATAGAATGCCTCTTATTATGTCTCATAATGAGGGTCTTGATTTTCTTAATGATAATGAAAATGAATTTCTACATAAAAACAAAAGTGTTATCGAGGATGATTTAGACTTTTATCCAGTATCAAAAATTGTAAATAATCCAAAAAATAATGATGAAAATTGCCTTAAAGAAATATCTTTATAATATTTAAATTTTTTTATCGCTTTTATAATATTAATCAAATATATATTTTTGCTTTAATGAGCCATTTATTTTATAAACCTGCAAAATCTAGATTACACAGAAGTGAATTGGCGGTTCCAGGCTCTAATCCAAGGATGTTTGAAAAAGCATTAAAATCAAATGCCGATTATATTTTTTTAGATTTAGAAGATGCAGTATCTCCAAATGATAAAATTGATGCAAGAAAAAATGTTATAAATGCAATAAAAGAATACAATTGGAGAGAAGAAGGTAAAACAATCTCTATAAGAATTAATGGCTTGGATACACACTATATGTATCGTGATGTGATTGAAATTATAGAAGAGGTCGGTGATAAGATTGATACATTATTAATTCCAAAAGTAGGCTCCTCATCTGATGTATATATGGTTGATTGTATGCTCAATCAAATTGAACAAAATAAAAAATTTAAAAATAGAATAGGTTTAGAATGTTTAATTGAAACAGCACTAGGAATGTCTAACATCCAATTAATTGCAACATCAAGTTCTAGACTAGAAGCATTACACTTTGGAGTTGCAGATTATGCTGCAAGTATGCGAGCAAGAACTGTTGTCATAGGAGGTTTAAATCCTGATTACCCTGGTGATCAATGGCATCATGGCTTATCAACTTTAGTAATGACCTGTAGATCATATGGCTTAAGAGCAATAGATGGACCTTTTGGAGACTTTAATGACAAACAAGGATATCTTGATGCAGCAAAAAGAGCTGCAGCAATTGGTTTTGAGGGTAAATGGGCAATACATCCATCGCAAATAGATTTAGCTAATGAAGTTTTTTCTCCACCCAAAGAAGAAATAGATAAAGCAAAAAAAATATTATTAGAATTAGAAAAAGCAGCTGCTGAAGGAAAGGGCGCTGCTCAGCTTGATGGAAGAATGATAGATGCTGCATCTGCTAGAATGGCTGAAAATATTGTAAATATTAATAAGTTAATTGAAAGTAAGTAATGGACATACACGAATATCAAGCAAAAAAAATATTATCCGATTTTGGAGTTAAAATTCCTACTGGTGGTATTGTTTATAGTCCAGAAAATGCAGAAAATAAAGCGAGAGAAATTGGTGGTTCAAAATGGGTTGTAAAAGCGCAAGTTCACTCTGGTGCTAGAGGTAAAGCTGGAGGAATTATAATATGTAATTCTCCGTTAGAAGTTGCTGATGCAACTGATAAATTGTTAGGTAAAAAATTAATTACAAACCAAACTGGTCCAGAGGGTAAGATAATAAATAGAATTTATATTGAAGAAGCAACTGATATCAAACATGAATTATATTTAGGTTTAGTGTTTGATAGATCTTCAGAAAGTATAATGGTTGTAGCCTCAACAGAAGGTGGAATGAGTGTCGAAGAAATTTCAAAAGAAAAACCTGAAACAATTATACGATCTAAAATAGAAGTAGCAGTTGGTATTCAACAATTTCAAGCAAGAGAAATAGCTTTTGGTTTAGGAATTGAATCCAAATTGATCTCAAGAGCAGCAAATACAATTATTGGTTGTTATAAAGCTTTTAGTGAGCTTGATGCAACAATGGTTGAAGTTAACCCATTAGTTGTATCACACCAAGATGAAATACTAGCATTAGATTGTAAAATGAGTTTTGATAATAATGCAATGTTTAGAAGAGATGAAATTGCAGAACTTAGAGATAAAACACAAGAAAATTCAAATGAAGTTTATGCTTCTGACAGGGGAATGAATTATGTAAGTCTAGATGGGAATATTGGTAATATTATTAATGGTGCAGGCTTAGCAATGGCTTCAATGGATATGATAAAACTTGCTGGTGGTGAACCTGCAAATTTTTTAGATGTTGGCGGAGGTGCAACACCTGAAAAAATAGTAAAAGCTTTTAAATTAATTTCTATGGACACAAAAGTTAAGGTGATATTAGTTAATATCTTTGCAGGGATTAACAGATGTGATTGGGTTGCAGAAGGAATTGTTCAAGCTTTATCAAAAATTGAAATTAAACATCCTTTAGTTATACGTTTAGCTGGAACTAACGTTGAAAAGGGAAATGAAATACTAAAAAAAAGCAATATAAATTACATTGAAGCATCAACTTTAGAAGATGCAGCAAATAAAGCAGTGAAGGCTCTTGGATAATCATGTCTATAATCATTCACAAAAATACAAAGATTTTAGTCCAAGGTTTCACTGGAAAAATTGGAAGTTTTCATGCTGAAGAAATGATTAAGTATGGTTCTAACGTTGTTGGCGGGGTGACACCTGGTAAGGGTGGCATGACTCATTTAAATCTTCCTGTTTTTAATACTGTTAAAGAAGCTGTAGATCAAACTGGAGCATCAACATCAATTTTATTTGTTCCACCAGCCTTTGCAGCTGACTCAGCAATGGAAGCTGCTGATGCAGGTATTAAGACCTGTGTGGCTATTACTGACGGTATTCCTTCTCATGATATGGTTAAAATAAAAAGATACATGAGAAGATATCCAAAAGATAAAAAAATGGGATTAGTAGGTCCGAATTGTGCAGGAATAATTAGCCCTGGTAAATCTATGTTAGGTATTATGCCTGGTCATATTTACAAAGAAGGTAAAATAGGAATAGTTAGTAGATCTGGCACTTTGGGATATGAAGCTGCACAACAACTTAAAGATTTGGAAATTGGTGTTTCAACAAGTGTAGGTATAGGAGGCGATCCAATAAATGGAAGTTCTTTTAGAGATATAATTGAAAAGTTTGAAAATGACGATGAAACTATTGCAGTTTTAATGATAGGTGAAATAGGTGGTCCACAAGAAGTTGAAGCTGGACAATTTGCTAAAGAAAATATGAGTAAACCGGTAATTGCGTATATAGCAGGACTAACTGCACCAAAAGGTCGTGTGATGGGGCATGCTGGTGCAATTGTTTCTGCTTATGGTGAAAGTGCAATAGAAAAAGTAGAACTTCTTAAAGAGTGTGGGGTTACTATTTCCAAAAACCCTTCTGTAATGGGTGAAACTGTTAAAAAAGTATTAGTAGAAAATAATTTGAATTAATATAATTAAAAAATAATGAAATTTTTATATAAAAATGAATTCTGGATGTTAATATTTTCTCTAGGTGTTCTTTATTGGTTATTTAATCCATCAGTCTTAACAACCTTAGTTATGATTGTACCATTGTTATTGGCCGTTTCTTCCCGTAAATAAAGCTAAATTTTATACTTACTGATTTATGAACGTTTATCATATTTATAGTTAAAAAATGAAATTATATCTTATTAGACATGCAGAGTCAGAAGCTAATGCAGCATCAGATTTAGATAATCCAACTTATTATTATGATGCAAGAATTACTCAAAGAGGAGTTGAGCAAGCAAAAAAATTAAATAATAGAATTAAAAATCTCAAATTTGATAATTATTTTTGTTCCCCCTTAACAAGAACATTGGAAACATTCTCTATTGTTTTTCCATCTAATAAACCGGTAATTGAACCATTAATAAGAGAACATTTGTACCACTCATGTGATGTAGGAAGACAACCAAAAAAATTAAAAAAAGAATTTAATGATTTTGATTTTAATAATTTAAATGATTTTTGGTGGAATAATAACAAACCTATTAATGAAAAAAAAATTATACAAGAGTCTCACAATGATATTAAAATTAGATTAAGGTCTTTTCTGCTATCTATCAAAAACCTTAATTTACAAAAAATTGTATTAGTCAGTCATGGTACATTCTTAAGTCAAATAACTGAATATATGCTGGATAACTGTGAGGTATATGATTGTGAGTACAATGAGTTATACGAAAAATTTTTTTAATTTAATTCTTGATAAATAAAAATCTAAAACATCTCATTTATTATTTTATTTAATTTTTGTGTTACTCTATCAATTATTTTTTTTCCTATCTGTGCATTGGATTTTCTAGGGTCTCCAATAATTCCACTTTTACTTAATTCTTTAGTTACCCAAGCTTTCTTAATATTTTTCTCATAAGAAATGGTTTTAGATGATAAATAATCAGAAGATAATCTATGTTTAGAAATTTTAGATTGCCTAACTAGGTTTGGAAATAAATATAACATAATAGATGTTTCAAATTCTCCACCGTGATAACCAAAGTCTTTTTCTTTACTTGATATAATTCCTTTAAAATGATCAAATAAAAAATATGTGCCTTTTACTATGTTTATCTTAAATTCTGATTTCAATTCTTTAGCAATAATATCTATATGGCTAATTTGTCCACCATGACTATTTAAAAGTAATATATTTTTAAATTTCAATTTACATACATTTTCTAAAATTGACAAAGAGTGCGATATAAATCCCAATGAATCAATACTTATTGTTCCATCAAAATCTGTATGTTCAGAAGCTGAACCAAAATATATTTCAGGCATAATTAAATATTTATTTGAATTATATTTTTTATTGAATTCTAATAATATTCCTTCAAGAATTTTTTTATCAGTATTTAATGGAAGATGCGGACCGTGTTGTTCTATTGATGAAAATGGAAAAATTAAAACTGTTTTTCTATTTATTTTTTTAATTTCATTTGTTGTTAATTCTTCCCAAAAGTTTGTTAGCATTTTTTTATTATACATTTATAAGTAAATTATGAAATCTTATTCTTTATGGATTGATAAAAAAAAACAAGCTAAAATTTATCAAAAAAAACTTGTTTACAATAAAAATAACAATACAGTTTTAGTTAAAACTATTTACTCAGGTATTAGCAAGGGAACTGAAAAATTAGTTTCATCTAAAAGCGTAAGTAAGGATCAATTTGAATTAATGAAAGCTCCTTTTCAAGAGGGTTCTTTTAATTTACCTATAAAATACGGTTATATAAATGTTGGGAATATTATCGATGGTCCAAGGAAATATATAAATAAAAAAATATTTAGTCTTTATCCTCATCAAGATTTATATGAAATTTCTACTCAAAATTTAATTTTTTTACCAAAAGGAAATTTGAGAAAATATGTTCTAACTGCAAATATGGAAACAGCAATTAATATCTTTTGGGACGCTCAATCTAAAAGTAATAACAAAATTCTAATTGTAGGACTTGGCTCTGTAGGATTATTAACTGCATTTTTTTTTAAAATTAATGGATATAAAAATGTCTATGTTTTTGATAATAATAAAAATAAAAGAAAAATTGCCAACTATTTAGGATTAAATTTTATTGATATAAGAAAGATTGAGAAAATAGATGTCGCAATAAACACTACAGCTAATTATAAAGTTTTAAATTCTTTAATGGAAAAATTATCTATCGAAGGAAAAATAGTAGAAGCTAGTTGGTATGGTAAAAATAAAGGAGAAGTCGCTTTAGGTGGGTATTTTCATTCTAAAAGATTAAAAATTATTAGCTCACAGGTATCTAAAATACCAAAATACATGAAAAATAAATATGATTTTGAGGGGAGATTAAAATTAGCAATTAAATCTTTAAAAAATTCAAAATTAGAAAAATTAATTACTAGTGAAAGTAATTTTTTTGATTTAGAAAAAGATTACTATAAAATCCTTCAAAATAAAGATACAATAATGCATCTAGTTAAATATTAATTATGTATTCGATAAAAGTAAGAGAAAATATTCTAATAGCTCATTCTTTACCTGGAGAAGTATTTGGACCAGCACAAAATATGCATGGAGCTACATATTTAGTAGATGCAGAATTTTTCACTGATAAACTTAATAAATACAATATAATTATGGATTTAGGAATAGTGTCCACGATTTTAAAAGATATTCTTAAAATATATAATTATCAAAATTTAGATGAGATTGATGAATTTAAGGGAAAAATTACCTCAACAGAGTTTTTAGCAGAGGATATTTGCAATAAGATCTTGAATAGACTAAGAAATGAATTCTCTGAAGATTACAAATCTTTAAAAAAAATTAAAATAACCTTGCAAGAATCAAATGTTGCATGGGCATCATATGAAAAAGAGGTTATCTAAAAATAATTCTTATATTTATTTTGTTTATCCAGGAAACATTAATGCAAAAACTGGAGGATATATTTATGAAAAAAATATCCTAGAATATGCAAAGATAAGAGGTATAAATATTAGACCAATTTCGCTAAGTGAAAATTATCCTTTTCCTACAAATAACGATATAAAATATTTTCTAAAAATTTTAGATAAAATTGATCCTGACTCTAAAATTATAATTGATGGATTAGCTTTAGAAGGAATGTATTCCATTTTTAAAAAAATACTTACTTATAATGTTATCGCGCTAATACATCATCCTTTATATCTTGAATTTAAAGGTCAAAGGTCAAAAAAATTCTTGAGATTAGAAAAAGAAAATTTCAAAAAAATAAATAAATTTATTGTTACATCTAAAAATACAAAAAATTTATTAATAAATGAATTTAAGGTTCTAAATAATAAAATATCTGTAGTTGAACCTGGTATAGAAAGACTAGCAAGTTATAATTTTAGAAATAATAGTAAAATTCATCTTTTAACATGTGGAAGTATAATAAATAGAAAAAATTATCTTTTTTTATTAAAAGTTTTAAAGCCTTTAGATAATTTTATTTTAGAAATTGTTGGTGATACTACAAGAGATATAGGTTATTACAAAAAACTCAAAAAATTTATTTCTAAAAATTCAATGAACAGAAAAATAATATTCCACGGTACTATTTCAGATACAAAATTAGCTAAATTATATTCTAAAACAGATTGTTACATTTCGGTAAGTAAATATGAAGGTTTTGGAATGTCTTTAGCAAATGCATTAATAATTAAAAAGCCAATTATAACCTTTTTTACTAATACTATCTTAAATACACTAGGAAAAAAGGGTGTTATTTATTTCAAAAAATTTGAAGTAAATGATCTTAGAAATATAATTATTAAAAATATATTAAATAAAAAAAATTTTAATAAACTAAATATTGATATTCAAAAAAATAAAAGATATCTTCTTACTCCTCTAGAGTCAGCTAAGAAATTTATTAATTTAATTTAATATGCATGAATTTCAAAATAAATGGTTAAATCTTAGAGAAACTGTTGATAGAAATTCAAGAAACAAAAGAATACTATATTTAATTAATAAATTTTTTAAAAATAAAAAAAATATTAGAATAGTTGATTTGGGTTCAGGCGCAGGATCTAATTATAGATTTCTTAAGTCACGATTATTAAATAATCAATATTGGTCTTTTGTGGACATATCACATCAATCAACAAATTATTTTAAAAAAAATATAAAATTATCTTCTAAAATAAAAAAAACTAATTTTAAAATTGTTGATGTAATTAATAATTTAGAAAAAATAAATTTTTATGATTATAATTTAGTTACAGGATCTGCTTTTTTAGATATTCTTCCAAAAACATGGTTTAACAATTTTCATAAATTAAATCTTGATTCGGAAATTGTCTATTTTGCTTTAAATTATAACGGTAATTTTAAATTTTTTCCAAAACACAAGAATGATAAAAAAATTCTTAATATTTTTAATAAAGATCAAAAATCTGACAAAGGAATAGGGGAATTGGCCGTTGGACCAGATTGTACTGAATTAATAAATAAAGTATTTAAAAGGACTCACAAAACATATGTTTTAGACTCTACATGGGATGTTAGTAAAAATTATGAATTTCAAATTTATTTTTTAAATTTTTGTAGAGATATTATTCAAAAAAATAAACTTAACTTTGATGATTGGTTAAAATTTCGTTTAAAAAGTATTAAAGAAAAAAATTCTAGATTTATTTTAAATAATACAGATTTTTTAGCTATTAAGAAATAAATTAACAATAATTTCATTTTCTAATTCATTAAAATTATGTTTGGGTCTGATAGCTTTATTGAGATTTGAAATTTCTTTTAAATTTAATGAATTAATTCCAGAGCCTATTAATATTGGGGCAATCATAAATTGAAGAATATCAATATATTTATTATTTATTAATTCTGAAATAGTTTTTGATCCTCCCTCTACTAAAATATTTTTATATTTAAGTTTTTTTATTTGCGTAATAAAGTTTTTAGTAAAATTTTTTTCTTTTAATCTTATTATTGTTGAATTATTCAATCTAATATTTTTATTACTTTTTGTAAAAATTATATTTTCATTACCATCATTAAATATTTTATATTTGTTATTTAGCGAAAGACTGCCATCGATAATAATTCTTTTTGGATTTGTGCCCTTTATTTTTCTTGTTGTTAATAGGGGATCGTCTTTTTTAATGGTATTTGAGCCTACAATAATTGCATCACTGATACTTCGTAAACAATGTAGATAAATAATACTTTTGGGATTATTTATGTAATGTGAATTACCATTATTTAATGCAATTCTACCATCAATACTTTGTCCTATCTGAGCTATAACTAATTTTTTGTTTTTTCTTAATATTGGGAGAAGGATATTTAAAATTGATTGATAAAATTTACTTATATTAATTTTAGATACCAGAATATTATTTTTTATGTAAAAATTACTTTTTCTTTTTGATGACAATGAAATACTATTTTTTTTAACCAATAAATATAAATCACTATTCTTTTTATAATTTTTTATAAAATCTAGTAAAATTCCTATATTTTTAGATGTAATCATTTGTTTTTATTTCAATTATATCTATATAAAGTTTTCATGAGTTTCAAATCTAATACAGGAACTATAATAGATAGGGCAATTAACGAACTAAGGACCGGAAGACCCTTAATAATTCAAAATAACAAGGAATATTGGATGTTCTTTAATATAGAGCATTCCCAAAGTAAAATTTTTAATCAATTCAATAAGTACTTAATTGATGAAAAATATCTACTTATTACTAAACAAAAAGCCCAATCAATTTTTAATAAGAATATTAAAAGTAATATTTATTTTGAGATAAATCCCAAAACAGATGTAAATCAAATAATAAATTTATTTGTCAATCCTCTTAGCAATAATAAAGTAATTAAATTTACCAATATTAAAAAATTCAAATCTAAAAATTTTCATAATGTTTGTATTGATCTTTCCAAAAATGCTAAAATGATACCATCGCTAGTTTTTAAAAAAATTAATAAAAAATATTACAAAAATATAAATGAATTTGGATTTAAGAATGGAATTTTAATATTCGATTACAAAGATTTATTGAAGCAAAATGAATTAATTTGTGAAAGTATTAAATTAGTTTCTAGTGCAAAAGTTCCACTACCAAAAAACGAAAATTCTAATTTTAAAATATTCAAATCATATATTGGATCTGATAAACATGTAGCGATAATTGTTAATCCAAAAAAAATAAATAAAAAATCTGTTAATTTAAGAATACATTCAGCTTGTTTTACAGGTGATATTTTTCATTCTCTAAAATGTGATTGTGGTGAACAATTAAATCAATCAATCAATTACATGGTTAGAAATAATGGTGGAATTATATTATATTTAGAGCAAGAAGGTAGGGGAATAGGATTAGCTAATAAAATGAGGGCCTATTCTCTTCAAGCAAGGGGTATGGATACAATAGACGCCGATCATAATATTGGTTTTTTAGATGATGAAAGAGATTTTAATATTGCAGCTAGAATACTTAAATTATTAAAAATAAATAAAGTTAATCTTATTACAAATAATAAAAATAAAATAAACTCTATTAAAAAAGCTGGAATTAAAGTCGAAAATCAAATAAATACAAAGCCAACCTTGAATAAATTTAATAAAAATTACTTTAAAACAAGAGTTAAAAAAGCCGGGTACGGTCTTAAACTAGTAGTATAATTATGAAAAAGATGCCAAAGATAAAACTTCAATTAACAAACGACAACGAGTTTAATTCATCTAAATTAAAGAATAAAACAGTTTTATTCTTTTACCCTAAGGCTTTAACTGGTGGGTGCTCAGTAGAAGTTGCAGATTTTCAGAAATATTTAACAAAATTTAATAAAATTGGCTTTGATCTAATAGGAGCTTCTAAAGATCCTGTTGATCGGAATAAAAAATTTTCAGATAAGTATAAATTGAAATACCCACTTGGTTCGGACGAAGGAAAAAATTGTGATAAACTTGGTATTTGGATAGAAAAATCTATGTACGGTAGGAAATATTTTGGGATAGATAGATCTACATTTGTAATCGATAAAAATGGAAAAATTCTAAATTCTTGGAATAAAGTCAAAGTTAAAGGTCATGTTGAAGAAGTTTATAATTTTTGTAAGGATCAGTAAATTTTTATTTAATTTTACCTATTTCTTTTTCTCTTTTGATTACAAATAAACCACTTAATGTAATAATTATTGCACCTACAATCATATTATAAGTTGGAGTTTCACCTAGTATTAAATACCCAAAAATCATACCAAATATAATTACACTGTATCTTGCAGAAGCCGTTAATGAGAGTGGAGCATAAAACACTGTTAATACTGAAAATAAATATCCAAATAAAACAAAAATACTAGAAGCAAGAATATAATTTACATCTTCAACGCTTACTTGATAACCAAAAATAATTGAACCCAAACCTGCAAACCCAGTAATTAACAATGCTGTAACAAATGTAATTTCAACACTATTTGATTTAGTTGCTAAACTTTTTGTAGCAATATCTCTAATAGTTAAAAAAATAGCAGCTAAAATTGGTAATATCAAAAGATAATTAAATTGAAAATTTTGTGGATTTACAACAACTAGCACTCCAAAGAAGCCAATAATAACTGCACACCATCTTCTTATTCCGACTTTCTCTCCCAAAAAAAGAAAAGCAAAAATTGTCACAAAAAAAGGATTAGTCATTAAAAGTGTATAAACCTCAGATATTGGAAGTAATATTAATCCAACCAAAAAAAATAATGCTGTTAAAACTTCATACAAACCTCTTATATTAAAACTTTTGACTGATAGTATTTTAATTAAATTCTTTTTTTCGAAAAAAATTAAATATAAACCTAATAGACTTGATGTAACCAAACCTCTTAAAAAAATTACAGAATATAATGAATTGTCATCCCCTATATTTTTTACAACAAGTTTGACATAACTATCATTTATAGAGAATGATAATTGGCCAGCCATCATAAAAAGTACACCTATCGTCCCAACTGAAAATAAAATCTTGCTTTTCATAATAAAAAAAAATATTTAACTGATATGTTACAAAGAAATACTTCCAGCCATTTATATGGATTTACTGACCTGAAGTCATTAAATGAAAGAGGCCCTTTAGTTATTTCTTATGGAAAAGGAATATATGTTTACGATACTAAAGGTAATAAATATCTAGATGGGAATTCTGGTCTCTGGAATCAGTGTGCAGGTTTTGACCATCCTGGATTAATTGAAGTTGCAAAAAAACAGTATGAAAAATTTGCTGGTTATCATTCTTTATTTGGAAGATTGTCTGAAGAAACGTTACAGCTATCTGAAAAAATTATTGAAGTATCACCTTTTGATCAAGGTCGTGTATTCTTTTGTAATTCAGGCTCTGAAGCAAATGACACCATGGTCAAAATGTTATGGATGTTAAATGCAAGAATTGGAAAGCCAAATAGACGAAAAATTATAACAAGAATTAATGGATATCATGGCGTTACTTTAGGAGCTTCTTCAATGACAGCCAAACCATACAATAAAGAGTTTGGATTACCATCAAAAGAATTCATTCACATTGAATGTCCTCATTATTGGAAATATGGATTAGAGAATGAAACGGAAGAAGAATTTTCTCTTAGGATGGCCAAAAATTTAGAAGAAAAAATCATTAAAGAAGATCCAGAAACTATCGCAGGTTTTGTTGCTGAACCTGTTCAAGGTGCAGGTGGCTGTATCCCTCCTTCAAAATCATATTTTGATTTAGTTCAGCCAATATTAAAAAAATATAATATTCCTTTTATCGCAGATGAAGTAATTTGTGGATTTGGTAGAACTGGAAATTTATGGGGCTGCGATACATACAATATCAAACCCGATATCATTATTTCATCTAAATGTTTAACAGCTGGGTACTTTCCTATGGGAGCTGTAATAGTTAATAAAGAATTTTCAGATAAATTTGTTGAAGTATCAGAAGAAGCAGAGGAATTTCCACATGGTTTTACAGCTGGTGGTCATCCTGTTGGGTGTGCCATCGCTTTGAAAGCGATAGATGTAATTATGAATGAGGGTTTATTAGATAATGTAAAATTAATGGAACCCCATTTTTTTGAAAGATTAAATGAATTTAATGATTATGAACACATTGGAGAAACTAGAGGTATAGGTCTTATGGCTGCATTAGAGATGGTAAAAAATAAAGATACAAAAGAACCATTTGAAGGTCATCTTAATATGGGAGATAAAGTTGCTAATTTATCAATTGATAATGGATTAATTTGCAGACCTTTAGGTCCTGCAATTGTTTTGTGTCCTCAGTTTATAATTACTAAAAATCAGATTGATGAAATATTTGACTCACTTCATAAAACTATAAAACAAGTTTTTAATTAAGTTTCGTATTTAACTATAAAACCTGAATACTTAACATTACTAATGATACTATTTGGAATAACTCCTTCAACCAAAGCTAGTGATGGACCATCTTTCGCTTTTTCAGTAATAGATAGTATACTTTGCATATCTCCTTGAATAATAGCCTCAACCTCATCTTTACTTTCTTTATTTTGAATGTAACCGTTTAATCCTAAAGAGATTGCCAAATCGCTAAACCAATGTCTAAACCCCACCCCTTGAACTTTTCCTTTAATTATTAAGCGATAAGTTTTAATTTCATTTGTATTCATCAGATTAACAATATAAGTAATTTTTTATACATACAATCCTAATTTTAATTTAAAATATGTTGAATAAGCAAATAATATACTGCTCATCAGGAATAATTTGTGGCGGTTTATTTTTTGTTATTCATGATGCAATTATTGATCATTTATCTTATTTAAATTTTAGATTTTATCATCATGTTGTTTTTGGGAGTCCATTATTATTTCTATTATTTATATATTTATTCTTATCAGGAAATTTTAAAAAATATCTTTCATCATCTAATTACACAATCTTAATTATAAGAGGAACAATTTTTTTACCTATACCATTTATATTATTTGTAAGTTTACAAAATATTTCTTTAGCAGAATGGACAACATTAAATATGCTATCACCAATTTTAGGAATGATTTTGGCTATAATTTTTTTGAAAGAAAAAATTAATTTATTCACCATAATTTCGATAACCTTAGGGTTTATAGGTGTTTTATTTATTCTTCAGCCAGGATTTAGTAATTTTAATATATATTACTTAGGTCCATTGTTTGGAGCTTTTACTTTGGCTTTACAAAGTTTCTTAGCCAATAAATTTCATGACATATGTTCTACTTTGGGTTTTTTTATATACGGAGTATTACCTGTTAACTTATTGTCCTTTATATTATTTTACTATGATCCTTTAATTGATTTTGAATTAATTAAATTATCTATGTTTGCTAATTTTATTGTATTTATCGGATTTTATTGTTTTACTTATGCTCTTCAAAATTCACAGAAACATTTTTCATCTGTATTTGGTCTATTATATTTACAAATATTTTGGTCTTTTATAATTAGTATATTTATTTTTAATGAACATCAAAATATAATTGTAATTTTAGGAGCGTTATTCATTATTATTAGCGGGTTATTATCTCTTCAAGCTCAAAAGAAACAATTAAATGATTATTAATGATATTATCTAAATTAAATTATTAATATAATGAAAAAAAGCATTGCTTATTCATCGATTTTATTATTTTTTGCAGGTATTTTTTTTGTAACAAATGATGCAATAATAAATTATTTATCTCAAACAAATGTAAAATTTTATCATTTCATTTTTTATGGAATACCGATTTATTTATGTTTCCCATTTTATTTATTTATTGATGGAACTTTAAAAAAAAATATAAAATGTACTAATTATTTTCCTCCTATTTTTAGAGGTCTTTTAAATATACCTTTGCCATTTATTGCTTTTATAACACTTGAACAAATTAAACTTCCAGAATTTACAACATTGAATATGACTGCACCATTAATGGGAACAATATTTGCTATTTTTTTACTAAATGAAAAATTAAATATTTTGACTTATCTTTCTTTATTTATTGGTTTCTTAGGAGTTTTGTTTGTTATTCAGCCAGGTTTTGAAAGTTTTAATATCTATTATTTAATTGTTCTTATTGGAGTTTTTCTAATTACCGTAACAACTTTTATAGTAAATAAATATAGTCATGTAACAACAAATATTGGTTATTTTTTGTATGGTGGTTTTTTTGTTCATTTAATTTCAATACCTTTATTTTTAATGAACCCATTAAAAGTGACTCTTTTTGAGTTTTTTTTAATTTTAACTGCTGCATTATTTATTAACTCAGCTATGTTTTTTGCAACTACTGCATTTAAAATTGCACAAAAACATTATGCATCAGTATTTAGCTTGGTTTATCTTCAGGTATTGTGGTCATCATTAGTTGGAATATTTATATTTAATGAATATATGAATTTATATGCTTATATTGGAGCAATATTTATTGTTTTAAGTGGAATTGTTTCATTACCTTCACAAATAAAACAATTAAAAGAGGCTGAATAATGATCAAAATTTTATTATTTTTATTTATTTGTATTTTTAGTTACAAATCTTTTTCTAATGAAGTTCAAATCGTAAATGAAATTATAGGAAATGGTTTAGAGGTAAAAAATCACTCAAAAGTATCTGTTCATTACATTGGTAAATTAGAAGATAATACTGTTTTTGATAGTTCCTATGATAGAGGACAATTGTTTGATTTTCAAATAGGCGTAAGACAAGTAATCTTAGGTTGGGAAACTGGGTTACTTGGAATGAAAGAAGGTGGCAAAAGAACAATTTTTATTCCATATGAGTTAGCATATGGAGAAAATGGTGCAGGTAGTTTGATCCCACCAAAATCAAATCTTATTTTTGAAATTGAAGTCATAAAAGTAATCCCTCCAGGATATAAAGAAATAGATGGTTATCAACTTAAATTAGCAATGACTGGTGATTTTAAAATTATAGATATTAGAACTAATGATGAAATCATTAATTCAAATATAATACCTGGTGCTATTCAAATAACTGCATTTGATAAAAATGGGAATTTTTTTCCTGATTTTTTTGATAAGTATAAAGAAAATGTACAAATTGGAGAAAAAGTTGTTTTTGTAAGTCAGAACGGAGATATATCATCAATTTTAGCTAATGGATTTGTTGAGCAACTAAAGCAGATTAATATATATCATTTAAAAGATGGTATTTCTGGTCTAGAAAAAATAAATTTTGATTTTGAATAAATTAAAAATCTATTTTCTTATTTTTTTCAGCTGCATAATTAATAATAAATTGCCAAGCTGACCTACCTGTTCTATTACCTCTTTGCAAACTCCATTTAATTGCTTCTTTTTCTGTATCTTTATTAAATGGCAAATTTAATTTCTCACAATATTTACTAATGATATTAATATAATCATTTTGAGAAATATTATGAAAACCAATCCATAAACCAAATCGATCACTTAGACTGATTTTTTCTTCAACACTTTCGTCTGTATGAATTGCAGAAGATCTTTCATTTTCTATCATATCCCTAGGCATTAAATGTCTTCTATTTGAGGTAACATATAAAATAATATTCTTAGGTTGATTTTGTATACTTCCATCTAAAGTAGATTTAATTATTTTGTAATCACTATCTATTTTTTCAAATGATAAATCATCAATAAAAATTATAAAATTAAAATTTTTAAAATTTTCATATTTTTCATAAATTATTTCAATATCAAAAATATTGTTCTTATTTAATTGTATTAATTTTAACTTTTTATTTTTTTTGTTTACTTCATTAAAAACAGATTTAATTAGAGAACTTTTACCATTACCTCTTGATCCCCATAGTAAAGCATTATTTGTAAAATTACCTTCTGAAAAATTTAACGTATTATTTAATATCGTTTTTTTCTGCCTTTCTAATCCAACCAAAAGATCTAAATCTAAACATCTAAAATTCGATATTATTTTCAAATTTTTAATATTACTATCCCAAATAAATGCTCTTCCTCTTGAGACAGTTAGATTTGATAAAAAATTGCTTATAAACATTACAAATACTTTATTTGATTTTTCTTATTACACAGTATAATAATTCACTCAAATTAAATCATCATAGGCGTTATTATGGAAGCATTTGGAACATTTTTACCACTTATTTTAATATTTGTAGTTTTTTATTTTTTACTAATTAGACCTCAACAAAAAAAAGTTAAACAGCATAAAGAAATGCTATCTAATTTAAAAAGAGGAGACAAAATAGTTACCTCAGGTGGAATTATTGGAACCATAAATAAGGTTGCAGATAATAGAGAATTAACATTAGAAGTGGCAGAAAATGTTGAAATTAAAATTGCTTCAGGAATGGTTGCGGATTTATATGCAATGCCTGAAGTACAAAAAAAAGAAATACCAAAAGAAGTGGTCAAAGGTAAATCTGGCTTCTCTTTATTTTCTAGAAAAAAATAAATTTTTTATTAATGAAAAATTACCCTATCTGGAAATCATTCACTGTACTTACATTAGTTTTATTAGGAATAATATTTGCAATTCCTTCGATTATATATGATGAAAATTCTGAAAACTGGTTTTTAAAAAATAAGATTAATTTAGGTTTAGACTTACAAGGTGGATCATACCTATTATTAGAGATTCAGCTCGATGTATTATATAAGGAAGAAATAGATAACTTTGTAGATAGTATGCGTTTAATTACAAGGGATCAAAATGCTAAAATAAATACGATAGATATTTCTGATAATGAAGTTATTATAACTCTTAATAACAATGAAAAAATTAATGAAATAAAAGACAATTTTTTACAAAAATATAGGGCCGCTACTTTAAAAATAGATAATAATAAAATTTTTATTAAATTAAATGATGAATATAAAAAAAATATGCAAGATGCTGCAATTAAACAATCATTGGAAATAGTTCGAAAAAGGATAGATGAATCTGGAACAAATGAACCACTAATTCAAAGATCTGGAAAAAAAAGAATACTTCTACAATTACCAGGTATCAAAGATCCTGAAAGAATAAAAGAATTATTGGGTAAAACAGCTAAATTGACTTTTCACTTAGTAGATGAAGAAAACTCTTCTGCGCTTAATGCAAACCTTCCCCCTTTTGGTAAAACTATTGTTTCTGATATCAATGATTCAAGTATTAAATATCTAATAAATAAAAAAGTAGAAATTGGAGGTGAAAACCTTAATAATGCTAATGCCACAAGAGATGAAAACGGTGCTCCAGCAGTAAGTTTTAGTTTCAATGTTGAAGGTGGTCAAAAATTTAGTGTTTTAACAAGAGATAATATCGGAAAAAGATTAGCTGTTTTATTAGATGGAGTAGTAATAACCGCACCAAACATACGATCACAAATAGATGGCGGTAATGGAATTATTACAGGTAATTTTAAAATGGAAGAAGCAGTTGATTTAGCAACTTTGCTTAGAGCTGGTGCTTTACCTGCTCCTTTAGAAATAGTTGAAGAAAGATCTGTTGGAGCAAGCTTGGGAGCTGACTCAATTGCTGCTGGGCAAATTGCTGCTTTAATTGGAATGGTTTTAGTATGTATATTTATGATACTTATTTATGGTATGTTTGGAGCTCTTGCTAATGTTTCATTAATTATTAACTTATTTATTATTATTTCTTTACTAGGAACAATTGGAGCCACTTTGACTTTACCTGGTATTGCTGGAATAGTGTTGACAATAGGTATGGCTGTGGATGCAAATGTTCTAATATTTGAAAGAATTAAAGAAGAAAGTTTAAAACAAACAAAAGTTTTTATAATTGTAAAAAATGGCTTTGATAGAGCAATGTCAACGATTTTAGATGCAAATATAACTACATTAATTGCAGCTGTATTATTATTTGCTTTTGGATCAGGTCCTATTAGAGGTTTCTCCATTACATTATCATTGGGTGTTATTGCTTCCATGTTTACTGCACTAATGCTTACAAATTTTATGGTTTATTTATATCTTTCAATTGCTAATAAAAAGGAATTAAATCTCTAATGCTAGGTTTAAATAAAATTATTCCTGTTGAGCCTAATGTTAATTTTTTAGGTCTAAGAAGAAACTTTCTAATTTTATCTATTGTTGCAATATTAATTTCAATTGGTTTATTGAGTATAAAAGGTCTAAACTTAGGAATTGATTTTAAAGGCGGTACATTAATTGAAGTAAGTACAAAAAATACTTCTATTAGTGAATTAAGAGAAATCTTATCATCAACTTACAATGACGTAACATTACAAAAATTTGGTAAAGAAAGCATTATTTTAATACGACTTCAAAATAAAAGTAATCAAGAAAGTATAGAAACAGTTAATTCTGTCAAAAATTTAATACAGGATAAAGTTGTTGAATTTAGAAGATCTGAATTTGTTGGTCCTACAATAAGTTCAGAGTTATTATTTCGAGGATTTCAAGCAGTGTCTTTTGCTTTAATTGCAATCTTGATTTATATTTGGTTGCGTTTTGAATGGCAGTTTGGTTTTGGTGCCGTTGTAGCATTAACTCATGATGTATTATTTACTCTTGGATTACTTTCTTTATTAAACATAGAATTTTCTTTATCAACAATTGCAGCAATCCTTACAATTGCTGGTTATTCAATAAATGACACTGTAGTAATATTTGATAGAGTACGTGAAAATTTGCGCAAATATAAGAAACTTGAACTAGTAGATCTTTTTAATCTATCAGTTAATAATACTTTATCTAGAACAATAATGACAAGTTTAACAACGCTTCTAGCATTAGTGTCTTTATTTGTATTTGGAGGAGAGGTTATTAGACCTTTTGCTTTAACAATGATTATTGGCGTAATAATTGGGACATACTCATCAGTATTTATTGCGGTCCCAACTTTATTAATCTTTAAGTTTAGACCGCAAGATGAAGATGATTAGGCGTTATTTAAATTTTCTGTAACTTTTTCCCAATTAACTAAATTATCAATAAATGCTTTTAAATAATCAGGTCTTCTATTTCTATAATCTACATAATATGAGTGCTCCCAAACATCACATCCAAGTAGAGGAGTGTGACCATGAACCATTGGGTTTTCTCCATTTGGTGTTTTTGTGATTTCTAATTTTCCATTATTTAAAACTAACCAACACCAACCTGATCCAAATTGCCCAATGCCTGCATTTATAAAATCTTCTTTCATTTTTTCAACTGAACCAATATCTGAAACAATCTTATTTTCGAGCTCAGATGGAATTTTTCCATCTGGATTATTTTTCATTACTTCCCAAAAATGAACATGATTTATATGCTGTGCTACATTGTTGAACACTGGAGCATTTTTTTGATAAGAGTTGATTATAATATCATTAACATTATCATCTGATATATTCTGTTCTTTAATAAATTTATTTCCATTAGTAATGTAAGCCATGTGATGCTTATCATGATGCAACTCTAAAGTTTCAGCCGACATATACGGCATTAGAGCATCTTTACTGTAGGGTAGATCTGGTAACTCTAGATTTATCATTTTATTTCCTTTAATTTATAAAATTTTCTTTAAAAACTCACCTGTATAGCTTTTTTTATTATTTGCAATATCTTCGGGGGTACCAGTTCCAACAATTTGACCACCATTTACACCTCCTAGAGGACCAAGATCAATTATATGATCAGCTGTTTTAATAACATCAAGATTATGTTCTATAACAATTACAGTATTACCTTCATCAACGAGTGTATGAAGAATTTTAAGTAATTTTTTAACATCATCAAAATGAAGACCAGTTGTTGGCTCATCTAGGATATATAGTGTTTTTCCTGTTGATCTTTTTGATAATTCTTTTGATAATTTTATTCTTTGCGCTTCACCACCTGACAAAGTAGTAGCTGATTGACCTATTTTTATATAATCTAGTCCAACATCCATTAGAGTTTGTAGTTTTTGTTTTATTGCAGGAATTTTATCAAAAAATTTATAACCTTCTTCAACTGTCATTTCTAAAACATCTGAAATAGATTTATCTTTATATTTTACTTCTAGAGTTTCTCTATTATACCTTTTACCTTTACAAATATCACACTCGACATAAACATCGGCTAAAAAATGCATTTCTATTTTTTTTACTCCATCACCTTCGCATGATTCACATCTCCCGCCCTTAACGTTAAATGAAAAACGGCCTGGTTTGTAGCCTCTAGCACTTGACTCATTTAAATTAGCAAACCAATCTCTAATAGGAGTAAAGCATCCTGTGTATGTTGCTGGATTTGATCTAGGTGTTCTTCCAATGGGGGATTGATCTATATCAATCACTTTATCGATATGATTAATACCTTTAAAGTTAAAACGACTTTCATCTTTATTTAGAGATTTATTGAAATATTCATCTAATCTTTGATATAATGTATCAATTATTAATGAAGATTTTCCACTTCCAGAAACACCCGTTACAGTAATAAAATTTCCTAGTGGTAATGTAATATTAAGATTATCCAAATTATTTGTTTTAATTTTATTAAGTTTGAAAACTTTGTTTTTATTAAATTTTCTTCTACTTTTTGGAACTTCTATTTCTAAAGATTTATTTAAATATTTTGCTGTCAAACTTTTATTATTTTTTAATATTTTTTTAAGTTCTCCCTCTGCAATTATATGACCTCCATTAACACCAGCTTTCACACCTATGTCAATTATATGATCAGATTGTCTAATTGCATCCTCATCATGCTCAACAACAATTACTGTATTTCCTAAATCTCTTAATCTAAATAAAGTTTCAATTAGTTGTTGATTATCTTTTTGATGTAACCCAATAGAAGGTTCGTCTAGAACATACAAAACCCCTGTTAAACCAGAACCAATTTGACTTGCTAATCTAATTCTTTGACTTTCACCTCCAGATAAAGTTTTACTAGCTCTTGCTAATGATAAATAATCTAAACCAACTCTATTTAAAAAAACTAATCTATCTTTAATTTCTTTAATTACTCCTTCAGCAATTTTTTTATTATTTTTATCAAGTTTACTTTCAAGTGATGAAAACCAGTGTAAACATTCGCTAATTGATTTTTTAGTAATATTACCAATATGATTTTCATCAATTCTTACGGCTAAAGCCTTCTCGTTAAGGCGAAAACCATTACAAACTTCACAGTCTCTTTCAGATAAATATTTTTCTAATTCATACTGAAGCCACCATCTCTCAGTTTCCTCATATTTACGATCAATAAAGTTAATTATACCCTCAAAATCATATAAAAAATTTAGTTCACTATTCTCATCTCCATAAAGAATTATATTTTTAACTTTTTTTGGAATTTCACTCCATGGAACATTTTTCTTTACCTTAAATTGTTTTAAAATTTTATCTATTGTTTCAACAAAATATTTTTTTTGGTAACCAAATACTTTAGTTTCCCAGGGTTTAATAGCTCCATCAGAAATCGATCTAGTCTCATCTGGCACAATCTTGTTTTCGTCAAAATATTTTTCAACTCCTAAACCATCACACTCAGAACATGCACCCTGCGGTGCATTAAAACTAAATAATCTAGGTTCAATTTCTTCAATACTAAATCCAGAAACAGGACATGCAAATTTTGATGAAAATATCGATATTTTATTCGTATCAAGATTTTCTAAATATAACAAACCATCTGATAAAGTTAACGCAACTTCTATACTTTCACTCAGTCTTTGTTGGATATTTTTTTTTACAACAAGTCGATCAATTACAACATCAATATTATGTTTAAAATTCTTTTTAAGTGAAGGCACTTCATCAATATCATAGACAACATTATCTACTTTAAGTCGTTGATAACCTCTTTTTTTTAAATCTTCGATTTCTTTTCGATATTCACCTTTTCGATCTCTGACTATTGGAGATAAAATATAAATTCTTTTATCAATATTATTTTTAATTATAAGATCAGTCATTTCACTAACTGATTGCGATTTAATTGGTTTACCTGTTACTGGAGAGTAGGGAACGCCAACTCTAGCATATAACACTCTAAGGTAATCGTAGATTTCTGTTACTGTACCTACGGTACTTCTTGGATTTTTTTGTGTAGTTTTTTGTTCTATAGAAATTGCTGGTGATAGACCATCAATGCTATCTACATCAGGCTTATTCATCATTTGAAGAAATTGTCTTGCATATGCTGATAGACTCTCAACATATTTCCTTTGTCCCTCAGAATAAATTGTATCAAATGCTAAAGTTGATTTTCCTGAGCCACTTACACCTGTAATTACAACAAGTTTATTTTTTGGTATTTCTAAGTTGATATTTTTAAGATTGTGCTCTCTTGCACCTTTTATAACAATTTTATCTAAATTCATGAATATTAGTGTTATCTAATAACTTTAATATGTTATATGGATATATATAGAATTCTTATGGTTGGTAGTGTTAATAAAACAATTTTATTAGGAAACTTAGGAAGAGATCCTGAAGTTAGGTCTATGCAGTCTGGAGCTAAAATGGCTTCATTTTCAATTGCAACTTCAAAAAGATGGAAAGATAGAAATACTCAAGAACAAAAAGAAAAAACATCTTGGCATAACATTGTTGTTTTTGGAGACGGCTTAGTTGATATAGTAGAAAAATACGTAAAAAAAGGATCTAAAATTTACGTTGAAGGAGAGCTTCAAACTAGGAAATGGCAAGATAAAGATGGAAATGACAGATACACTACAGAGGTCATTTTACAGGGATATAATTGTAATTTAACCCTCTTAGACAGCAGAAATAATAATTCTCAGATATCAGATAATTCTCAAGAAATGGATCAATCTAAGCCAGTTGAAGACAATTCTTTTGGAAATCAACCAGGTGATTCTGATGATTTAGATGAAGATATACCTTTTTAAATTTTTATATTAGATTTTATCATTTAATTACTGAAAATTATAGTTTTTTTAATATAATTTAATCATTTATTTATATTGGTTTAAATTATGCTTTTTGATATAAAAAATACTTAATTTTTCTTAGAAAACTTGGATTTTTTTAGTGCCTGACAATATAGATACATCAAATAACGACAATCAAGAACCTACTAATATACCATCAGTAAGTTTAGAGCAAGAAATGCAAAAATCCTACCTGGATTACGCAATGTCTGTAATAGTTAGTAGGGCACTTCCAGACTGTAGAGATGGTTTAAAGCCAGTTCACAGAAGAATATTGTACTCTATGAGTGAGTCAGGGTACAATTTTAATAAACCATACAAAAAATCTGCAAGAATAGTGGGTGATGTAATGGGTAAATATCATCCACACGGAGACTCAGCTATTTACAATTCTATGGTTAGAATGGCACAAGATTTTTCTATGCGATTAGAGTTAGTTGATGGTCAAGGGAATTTTGGATCTTTAGATGGCGATCCTCCTGCAGCAATGAGGTATACTGAAGCGCGACTTGCTAAAGTTTCCGAAAAGCTTGTTGAAGATATTGATAAAAACACTGTTGCGTTTCAGTCTAATTATGATGATACAACAAAAGAACCCTCAGTTTTGCCTTCCCAATTTCCAAATCTTTTAGTTAATGGGGCATCAGGAATAGCTGTTGGAATGGCGACTAATATTGCCCCACATAACTTAGGAGAAGTCATAGACGCATCTTTATATCTTATTAAAAATCCAGAATGTAATATCTCAGACCTTCAAAAATATATTTTTGGCCCTGATTTTCCAACAGGAGGTCAAATAATTGGTAAAAAGGGCATAACAGAAGCTTTTGAAACTGGAAAAGGAGGGTGTGTAGTTAGGTCAAAGACTAGTATTGAAAATTTTAAAAAGGATCGTGAAGCAATTATTCTCCACGAAATACCTTATCAGGTTAATAAATCAAAATTATTAGAAAGGATTGCGGAAATTGTAAAAAATGGAATTGTTGAAGGAATTTCAGATTTAAGAGATGAGTCAGATAGAAACGGTGTTAGGGTTGTTATAGAATTAAAAAAAGATGTAGACTCAAATATTATTCTCAATCAATTATATAAACATACGTTAATTCAAACGACATTTAACTCTAATATGCTTGCTTTAAATAAAGGAAAGCCAGAACAAATGAATTTAAAAGAAATTTTATCTTCATTTTTAGATTTTAGAGAAGAAGTAATAATAAAAAGAACATTATTTGACCTTAATAAAGCTAGAGAAAAAGCACATATTTTAGTTGGATTGGTTGTTACTAATGAACATATTGATGAAATTATAGAATTAATAAAAAGTTCAAAAGATACAAAAGAAGCAAAAGAAAAATTAATTAAAAAGAAATGGAAAGTATCTAAACAAAATCTTAATTTTATTAAATCAGTTGAGGATGATACTGTAGAGTTAAAAAACAACACTTTTAATTTTTCTGACGCACAGGCTAAAGCTATTTTAGAATTAAGATTACAAAAATTAACTGCTTTAGAAAGAGAAGATATACAAAAAGATTTAGAAAGTTTAATTTTAGAAATTAAAAATTACCTATCTATACTTAATTCTAGGGATATTCTTCTAAAGGAAATAGAAAATGAATTAGCTGAAATTAAAAAAGAATTTGCAACTGAAAGACGTAGTGAGATTATTGATCAAGAATATGAGCAAGTAGATGATTTAAGATATATTCAACAAGAAGATATAGTTTTAACTATATCTAATAATGGATACATTAAAAGATCACTATTATCTAATTATCGCTCTCAAAATAGAGGAGGTAAAGGTAAAACTGGTATGTCAACAAGAGAAGAAGATTTTGTTAAAGAAATTCACTTTGCAGATACTCATACTAAACTTTTAGTTTTTTCTTCATTAGGAAAGGTTTATTCTCTAAAATCTCATGATGTTCCTGAAGCTAGTTTAAAGGCAAGAGGAAAGCCTATAGTAAATTTATTGCCATTTAAAAATTCTGAAAAAATATCGACTTTTCTACCATTACCCCTAGATGAAAATCAGTGGGAAAAATTTTATGTTATTTTTACAACTAAAAATGGAATGGTTAGAAAAAATAAATTAATTGATGTTGCTAAGAGTGGAAAAAGAGAATTGAGGGACTCAGGCAAAGTATCTATTAAGCTTGATGAAAAAGATGAATTAATTGGTGTTAAGCTTTGTACTTTAGATGATGATATTTTACTTTCTTCATCAAATGGAAAATGTTTACGTTTTCCAGTTGAAAAATTAAGATTATTTTCTGGTTTAAATTCTTCAGGCGTCAGAGGTATAAAATTAGATAAGGGCAATACAATTATTTCTTTAGCAATTTTAAAACATTCAGTGATTGATATGAGCATTCGTCAAGAATACTTAAGGGCAGCATCCGAAAGTAGAAAAGAAACTTCATCACTCAAAAATGGATTTGAAGAATTAAATTATAATGAAGAATTTCTTTTAGCTATTACATCAAAGGGTTTTGGAAAAAGATCATCCGCTTATGAATATAGAATTTCAAATAGAGGTGGGAAAGGTATAACTGGTATAATTACATCAGAAAAAAATGGTGAAGTTGTTGATTGTTTTGTTGTTAAGGACAACGATGAAATTATTCTTGTTAGTGACAAAGGTCAAATAATTAGAGTAAATGTAAACCAAATTAGAATAGCTGGAAGATCAACAAAAGGTGTAAGTATTTTTAAGATTCCTGAAAGTGATAGAATTGTTTCTGTTTCTAGAATACAAGAATTCGAAAATGATGAATAAAATTGGAATATATCCAGGTACTTTTGATCCTATGACTGCAGGTCATATGGACATAATTAAAAGATCATTAAGAATAGTAGATAATTTAGTAATCGCTGTCGCGAATAATATTAACAAAGATTCATTATTTAGTGTTCAAGAAAGAATTAATATTATTAAAAGTGATATCAGTTCTGTAAATGAGCTAAATTCAAAAATTAATGTTACTGAATTATCAGGATTACTTACAACTTTTGCTAAAGATCAAAATGCCACATGTATCATACGTGGGTTAAGAGCAGTATCTGATTTTGAATATGAATTCCAAATGACAGGCATGAACTACCAACTCAACCCCGATATCGAGACAATATTTCTTATGACTTCAGAAAAAAACTCTTTCATTTCATCTAATTTTGTTAAAGAAGTCCACAAACTAGGTGGTGATGTTTCAAATTTTGTTTCTAAAAATACTTTAGAGCAACTTAATAAAAAAAACTCTTAGTTAATCACTTGCGCTTATAATATTTGAACTATATAGAATACAATTTCGATGGGCCCTTAGCTCAGTTGGTAGAGCAATTCCCTTTTAAGGAATGGGTCGCAGGTTCGAATCCTGCAGGGCTCACCATCCAAAATGAAAAAAGCAAAAATTAAAAATATTGCATCAGGTATTTAGAAAAATTGTGATATTTTAAGAAAAAATGATAACATTCTTGAAGTAGTTCTTGAAGGAACAACAATAAAGATATTGCTTAAGAAAAAGACTAATAAATATATTGGATATTTTAAAGAAATGGAATTTGAGTCCGATGGTTAATTTTTATTCCTAATATTTAATTCATTTTCATAATCAATTTGTACTTGCTTTAAAATTTCTTTCTTCGTTTTTACTTTACCTTTACCTACACCAGGGCAATTTTTAGCAATATCGTTATTCCAAGTTTTTGTATTCATATTTTCAGGCCAAAAAGGCCAAGTTCTACATTGTATAGGTCTCGACTTATAAACAGTGCATTTGTTATCTTTCAAAAATATGCAATTTCCATTATTTTTTTTTAGTTCCTTTAAGTGAATAAAACCATCAGTTTTTTGACAATAGTTTTTTACAAAGTTTTGTTCTGTTATTTTAAATCCATTTGACAATTTTTTAATATCTTTCTTACTTAAATAAACAAAACCATATGTACCTCTTGAAACACAACAATTTCCAGAACCCTGGCATTCAAATCTAATACCTTTTTCTATATCCATAACTATTATCCAGCAGTCAGTGTTAAAATTGCTGCATCTCTCTCTTGAAGATATAATAAGTTTCGAAGATTTTCTCCTTCAATATTTTCCAATTTTGGATTTTTGGATAATATATCTTCTACCATAATTTTAGCATCCTCCAATAGATCGTAATCAAAACTAAGATCAGCTACATAAAAAGATGGGCTGCCAGATTGTTTTTTTCCTAAAATTTCTCCTGGACCCCTTATTTTTAGATCCTCTTCAGCGATTTTAAAACCATCATTTGTTTGTTTCATTATATCAATCCTTTGTTTTGAAATTTCCCCAATATTATCTTTGTGTAAAAGTATACAATATGATTGAATGTCATTTCTACCAACACGACCCCTCAATTGATGAAGTTGAGCTAAACCAAATCTTTCCGCATGTTCAATGACAATTGTGGTTGCAGAAGGAATATCTACACCAACTTCAATAACTGTTGTTGAAACTAAAATTTTATAATCCTCATTTTTAAACTTTGTCATTATTTCTTCTTTTTCTATTTCGCTTAAACGTCCATGCATCAAAAGAACTTTATTTTTGAAATATTTTTTTAAAATTTTGTATCTTTCCTCTGCAGCTTTTAGATCCAATTCTTCAGATTCTTCTATTAAAGGACATACCCAGTAAAATTTAGAAGATGAATTTTTAATTTTTTCATTTATTCTATCAATAAGTTGATCTTCTTTTTTTAATGATAAAGAGCTAGTAATAATTGGTTTACGACCTAAAGGTTTTTCAATTAATTTACTCTCTTTCATATCTCCATATGCTGCTAAAGTTAATGTTCTTGGAATGGGAGTCGCACTCATTACTAAAATATTTGGTTTATGATTTTTATGATTAAATACCATTCTTTGATAAACTCCAAATCTATGTTGCTCATCAATAACTGCTAAACCTAAATTATTAAATTTTACAGTATCTTGTATTAAAGCATGTGTCCCAATTATAATATCTGCTTTTCCCTTTGCAATTTGATCTAATTTTTCTTTCCTTTCCTTACCCTTATCCTTTCCTGTAAGAACAAGCACATTTATTTTTGAATTTTTTAATAAATTTATAATATTTTCATAATGCTGAAATGCAAGAATTGTAGTAGGCACCATTAAAGCGGATTGAAAATTACTTTCAAATACTTTTATCATTGATATTAAAGCAACAATAGTTTTTCCAGAGCCAACATCTCCTTGCAACAATCTGATCATTTGATTAGAGCTTCCTAGGTCCTGAAGTATTTCTTTGATTACATTATTTTGTGAATTTGTGAGTTGAAAATCTAAATTACTATAAAATTTATTTAATGTTTTATTTTCACTAATAATTTTAAGACCTCTTTTCTTTTGATTAAAATTTCTCATAATGCCTATAGCTAATTGATGAGATAATAATTCATCAAATGCTAGTCTTCTTCTGAGCAAATTTTTATTTTTTATATTATTATCACTTGGATTATGAAGATTTTTAACTACTTCACTCCATCGTTTAAATTTATATTTATTTAATATTGAATTTTCTATCCATTCATTAAAATTTGGTAAATTATTTAATATTTGATCGGTTAATTTATTCATTATTTTTTGATTGAGGCCACTAGTTAAACTGTAAACTGCCTCTTTACTTTTGATTATTTTATTATTGTTTAAAGCACTTACATGAGTAGGGTGCGTTATTTGAAATGTGTTTCTAAAATATTCTAATTTTCCAGATATTAATCTATTTTCATTTGTTGGAAGCATTTGTCTCAACATAGGATGTCTTGCATTAAAATACACTAAATCAATATTCGCATCTCCACAGATACATTTAATTTTGTAGGGTTGCCTTTTAAACCTTGAAGGTTCATGTTTAATTATTTTTAAATTTAATGTTACTAAAGAATTAATCTCAGCATCATGAATATTTTCATAGAATTTTCTTTCAAGAATATTATTTGGTATATTCCATACAAAATGAATATTCTTATATATACCTAATTTATTAATAATTTGTTCTAACTTTGGACCAACTCCTTTGAGAGAAGATATAGAAGATAATAAGTAGTTTAATTTTTCTGGTCGCATAGATTTTTATAAAATTATAAACTATATTCTATATTCAATTTTTATGTCATTCAATTCACTTAAAAAAACAATAAAATATAGGGTTTCTTACTCTGGAACAAAAGAGACAGATATTTTATACAAAAGATATTTTATAAATCAGTTAGATAAATTTACTGAAAAAGATCTTGAGGATATTAAATCGATATTTAATCAATTCTCCGATAATGAGATTTATGATTTTCTTACTTCTAAGGTAGCTATCCCATTAGAATTTAAGGAAATATTTAATAAAATACTTAATGAAGAATAAAAATACAATCGGTCCATCAATTCACAATGTTGAGCCCTTTTTTATTTCTCAGTTCTATCAAAATTCTAATAAATCAATTTTATATATTGGAAAAGATGAAAGAGAAATATCATCCATGGAACAAAAAATTAAATGGTTATTACCTGATGTTGAAATTTTATTATTTAAATCTTGGGATCAAATTCCATACGATAATGTCTCTCCTTCAAAAGAAGTTCAAATAGAAAGATTAAAAACACTTAAAATTTTATCAAATTCTAACGCAAAAAGAATAATACTCACAACAATTAATTCAATAACTCAAAAAATAATTCCTAAATCAATTATTAATTCACAACTTTTTAAAATTTCAAAAAATCAAAAATTTAAATTTGAGGATCTAATTAACAACCTTGTCCTCTTAGGCTTCCAAAGAACTTCTTTAGTGCGTGATAAATCAGAATTTTCTGTAAGAGGATCAATTCTGGATATTTTTCCAAATGATAGATCTAAGCCAATAAGAATAGATTTTTTTGATGAAGAAATAGAGACAATTTTTGAATTTGATCCAATTACTCAAAAAAGATTAAAAGAAATAAATAGTGATTTAGAGTTCAATATTATTAATGAATTAATTCTTAATGAAAATAATCTTAATTTATTTAGAAAAAATTTTAGGGAAATATTTCCAGAGTATAGAAATAGTCAAGTTTATAATCTTTTTTCTGAAAACATTATTCCATCTGGTGGTGAACAGTTTTTACCTTTATTCTATGATAATCTCGAAACATTATTTGATTATGTTAAAGACTATAAAATACTATTAAATGACGAATTTAAAAATATCTTTGAAAATAGATTAGAAAATATAAATGATTTTTATTTAGCCAGAAAAAATAATAAAGAAAATTTTTTTTTATCACCTGATTTTTTTTACTTAAATAAAGAAATTTTCCAAAAATATTTAGATAACAATGAGCATTTTTACTTTAATACATTTGATAAAAATAATCATATCAATATTGATGTAAATATTATTCATAATTTATCATCAATTAAAAAAGAAATTGATTTTAGTTTTATAAATCAATTTTTAACAACTAATTCTAAAGAAAATTTTATATATATATGTTGCCGTAGTAAAGGAAGTTTAGAAAGAGTATCTAAAATATTACAGAATAATTTAAGTTTAAATTTAAATAATGTAACAAACTTTAATCACTCACTTTCAGATAATATTCTTTTAACTATTCTTGATATTGAAGAGTCATTTAAATTTAATAAATATATTTTTATTAATGAAAAATCCTTGTTTGGCTATTTTTTTAATACGCAAATATCTAAATCACGTAAACAAACTATTTTTTTTGAAGAATTAAATAAATTATCTATTGATTCTATTCTGGTTCATTCTGAGTACGG
>CACBQR010000005.1 GCA_902541435.1 uncultured Alphaproteobacteria bacterium | reverse complement strand
TAAAGCCATCGCAGCAAATAAATTTACAAATTTTATATATAATCGAGATTCATCATAACTTTTTCTTCTTCTCACCAAAATCAGTACAATTTGTCTAATAATTATGGATATCAATAAAATAACAAAAATTACATCCGCCAATAAAAAAAATTGTAGTCTTCTTGGATCTTTTACTAGATCATTATTTGGAAGCATTAAGTAGAATGTAATCGAAAAACTCAATATGATTAAAAAGATTAAAAAATAAAAAGATAATCTTGAAAGATGAATAGATTTAAGTAATTTTGATAGGTTAAACACTGTATACTTTAGTTAGTTTTTAAATAATGATAGTAAAATAATATAGTATATAAATTAAAATGATGAAAAATGCACTTGTAATTCTAGCTGGTGGAAAAGGAAAGAGATTTGGTCAAAAAATTCCAAAACAATTCTTAAAAATTGGGAATACAAATTTTTTAAATTATTTTATTTCAAATTTAGATTTATCAAACTTCGATATTATTAATATTTCAATAGATAAAAAATATCAAAAAACTTACTTTAATCATAAGGCTGTTTCTGAGAAAATAAAAATTACCTATTCAAAACCTGGCCTTACAAGACAAATTTCATCTTTTAATGCTTTAAAAAATTTAAAAAAATTTAAAATTAAAAATGTATTAATACATGATGCTGCACGTCCTTTATGTAGTAATAAATTAATTAATAAAATTATATCCAAATTAGGCAAAAATACTAATGCTATTCCATATGTTGAATATAATGACAGACAATTAATAAAGAAAAGTAAATTGGAAACAAAAGCAATTAACGTGCAAACACCCCAGGGTTTTAATTATAATTTAATATTAAAAGAACATATCAAATATAAAAATTTTGAATTTAATGATGATGCAGGATTGTTACAAAAATCAAAAATGAAAATAAATTTGATCAAAGGTGAGAAAAATAATATTAAAATTACTTACCCAGAAGATATTCAATTATTTAATTTATACAAAAAACCGATAACAAAATACGGTATTGGCTACGATATTCATCAAATTGATAAAAATTCCAAAAATGGATTAAAATTAGGAGGCATTAAAATTCCTTTCTCTAAATTGATTGGTCATTCTGATGCAGACGTTGTACTGCATGCAATTTGTGATAGTATTTTTGGAGCACTTTCTATGAGAGATATAGGTTATCACTTTCCAAACACAGATAAAAAGTGGAAAAATGCAGATTCATCTAAGTTCATTATTTATTGTAGAAATAAACTCAAAGAAAAAGGTTATTCTGTAATCAATCTAGATATAAATATAATAGCTGAAAAACCTAAAATTAATAAATATGTTTCAAAAATGATTAAAAATATTTCAACATTACTTCAAATTGAAAACAACTCTGTATCCATTAAAGCAACTACAAATGAAAAAATTGGTTTTATTGGTAATGGTGAAGGAATTGCAGCCGAGTCAATAGTTCATATAACAGATGATAAAGTTAGCTAATTTTTTTGTATCTTTATCTTTTGCTGGATATATTAAATTAATACCATCAGGAACCTTCGCATCTTTTTTATCAATAGTTATTTTATTTCCTATTGTTGAATACAAAATTATTTCTTTAGAAATATTTGTAGTTATTTTTTTTGTAATCTTTTTACTATCTTTATTTTTTATTAATAAATTCTCTTCACACACCCAATCACATGACTCAAAAATAATAGTTATTGATGAATTCTTAGGAGTATACTTAATTTTAATATTTTATGATCAAATTAAAATAATAAATCCTTATGTCACAATAATGTTAATTTTTATTTTATTTCGTTTTTTTGATATATTAAAAATTTTTCCAGCCAACATAGTAGACAGGAGACTAAAATCAGCTTTTGGTGTAATTCTTGATGATTTAATAGCAGGAATATATACAATAATAATTCTTTATATTTTAAATGGTTATTATTAAAAAAGTTATAGATAAATTAATAAAAAAAAATATCTCAATTTCAGTTGCTGAGTCATGCACAGGTGGGCTAATAACAAACACTATTACCAAATATAGTGGAGTTTCAAAAATTTTCTCTTACGGGATTATTAGTTATTCTAATAAAGCTAAATCTAAATATTTATCTGTTTCAAAAAGTAATCTCTCTAAATTTGGAGCTGTAAGTAAAGAAGTAGCTGAGGATATGATAAATGGTCTGTACAAAAATGAAAAAACAAAAATCTGCATTTCTACAACTGGTATAGCAGGTCCTAATGGTGGGACAAAATTAAAGCCAGTAGGATTAGTGTATATTGGAATTAAAGTTAATAAAAGTAATTATATTTTCAAGAAAATATACAAAGGAAAACGATTGGAAATACAGAGAAAAACCAGAGATTTTATATTTAGCAAAATTAATCAATTAATCTAAAATTTCATCAGCTCGCATTTTAAATGATTCAATCATTTTATTTTCGATCAATGGAAAAAAAGCTTCAGCAATTTTTTGATGAAAAAATCTTGTAAACTCAAATTCAACATTAAAATGAATTCGTGTTTGGTTTTTTTTTAATGATTCAAAAATCCAATTGGTTTTTAAGTCTTTCAGAGGTCCTTTAATATAAGTTGTGCTAATTGAGAGTTCTTTTTTATCAAATGTTACGTGTGAACCAAAAGTTTGAGGCATAAAATATTTATACCATACGACCATATCAGCATAAATTTCATTTTTATTTTTTGAATGTATTCTCATTGCTGAACACCAAGGAATAAAATATGGGTAACTCTCAATATCTAAAACAATATCAAAAAGACCCTTTGCGTCATGATCGACTATCTCCTCCCTATTTGATGATTTCATTGAATTGAATAGAGTTTATTCTTCCTATTTTCTTGCATGATTTTAAAATCATCAGATGCGTGATAACTAGAGCGAGTAAGTGGTGATGATGCCACCATTAGAAATCCTTTTGCGTATGCCATTTTTTTGTATTCCTCAAATTCTTCAGGAGTAATAAATTTTTCCAGCTTAGCGTGCTTTGGTGTTGGCGGTAAGTATTGTCCTATAGTAATAAAATCAACATTAGCTGCTCTCAAATCATCCATTACTTGATAAACCTCTTCTTTAGTTTCACCTAAACCAACCATTAGACCTGATTTTGTAAATATACTTGGATTTTTTTCTTTAATTTGACTAAGTAAATTTAAACTTACAAAGTATCGTGAGCCCGGTCGAATTGAAGGATATAATCTTGGTACTGTTTCTAAGTTGTGATTAAAAACATCAGGTAAATTTTTTTGATAAAATATCTATTGCTTCAGGTTTATTTTTAAAATCAGGTGTTAATATCTCAATAGTACAATTTGGGTTTAGAGATTTAATTGAATCAATCACATTAATAAAGTGTAATGCCCCACCATCTATTAAATCATCTCTGTCAACACTAGTAATAACAACATGTTCTAAGTTTAATTGTTTAACTGACTCAGCAATTCTAATGGCTTCACCGTGATCAATAAAATGTGGTTTACCAGTTTTAATATTACAAAATGCACAGGCTCTAGTACAAATATCTCCTAGTATCATAAATGTTGCATGTTTTTTTTGCCAACACTCTGCTATATTTGGACATGCTGCTTCCTCGCACACAGTTACAATTTTTTTTTTCTTTTAAAAGCTTATTTGTTTCTTTAAAAAATTTTGAAATAGGTGCCTTTACTCTAATCCAACTTGGTTTTTTAGGTATTGGATTTGATTTATTTTTAACCTTTTCAGGATGACGTGGACCACTCATATGAGTTAAATAACTTCCATATCCAAGCTATTCAACCATATTTGAAAAGGATCCTCTAAAATATCGCCAAAATCTTTGAGTAATTTTGCCGCAACGGCACCATCTAATGATCTGTGATCTGCCGAAATAGTAGATTTCATTGTATGCCCTATTTCAATATTGCCAGCGTAAACAACGGGTTTTTCAATTATAGATCCAATTGCAATAATACTTGATTGTGGCGGGTTAATAATTGCTTGAAATTCTGCTATGCCAAACATACCTAAATTAGAGATAGTTATAGATCCTCCACTATACTCTTCTGGTAATAATTTATTTTGATTAGCTTTTTTTACTAGTGATTTTATTTCTGTTGAGATTTCAGCCAATCCTTTTGTATCAGCTTGTTTTACAATAGGAGTAATTAATCCTTCTTTTAAAGCTACCGCAATAGCAATATCGATATTTTTATATTGATGGATTTTACCATTGACCCAAGAAATATTTGTCTCTGGATTTTTGGCCATTGCCATTGCGCATGCTTTAACAATAAGGTCGTTAAAAGAGATTTTGATATCACTATTTAAATTAATTTTTTTTCTTAAATTTATTAGCTTATCCATTCTTGTTTCAATAGTAAGATAAAAATGTGGAACCTCGTTTTTTGTTTGTGTTGTTCTTTCAGCAATTATTTTTCTAATACTAGATGGCTCAATTACTGAAATATTTTCATCATTGATATGAAGTTCAAAATTTTGAATATCTTTTTTTATTATCCTACCATCAGGTCCAGACCCTTTAACAAGTGTTAGATCAATATTGTTATCTTTCGAAAATTTTTTAACAAACGGTGAAGCAAAATTAGTATTTTGTTTAGTGTTTGAATCGTTACTCCTTTCTATTATTTGACTGTTATCTACTTCAGTATTTACTTTAGGTGTTTCTGAAACTTCATTTTTTTCTTCACTGCTTACAGTTTGATCTTTATCATTATAATCTTCTAATCTTTCTTCTTTTCTACCATTGATTAGGGCAATGACAGAATTAACAGCAATTTGTTTATCTGGTGTTGTATCAATTAAATGTGTAATTTCTCCCTCATCAACTGCCTCAACTTCCATTGTTGCTTTATCTGTTTCAATTTCAGCTAAAATATCTCCAGCTGAAACAGTATCACCAATATTAACTAACCACTTATTAATTACACCCTCTGACATTGTGGGTGATAATGCAGGCATTAAAACTTTAATTGCCATTTATTTTATATAACTTACTTTTTTTGCAGCATTTATAATGTCATCAACTTGAGGAAGATATAATTTTTCTAAGCTCAATGCGTATGGCATTGGAACATCCGCACTATTAACTTTTATCACTGGTGAATCTAAAAAATCAAATGCATCCCTTTGAACAATATTTACAATTTCAGAACCAACACTACCAAATGGCCATGACTCTTCGACAGTAATTAGTCTATTAGTTTTTTTAACTGAATTTAAAATTGTTTCTGTATCCAAAGGTCGTAAAGTTTGTAAATCAATAATTTCTGTATCTATATTGTATTCATCTTTTAGTCTTAATGCAGCTTCTTTTGATTTTTGCAACATTATTGAATACGTTACGATCGTTAAATCTTTTCCTTCTTTTTCTATATTTGCTTTTCCAATTGGTATTGAGAAGTTAATGTCATTATTAACAGGACCTTTTAATCCATAAAGAATTTCATTTTCTAGAAAAATTACGGGATTTGGATCTAATATTGCTGATCTTAATAAACCTTTTGCGTTATAAGGAGTAGATGGCGCAATGACTTTTAAACCTGGAACTTGAGAATACCAGGAAGAAAAATCCTGACTATGTTGTGCAGCAACTTGGGCTGCAGCTCCATTAGGTCCTCTGAAAACAATAGGACAATTAATTTGTCCTCCAGACATGTAAAGTGTTTTTGCAGCTGAATTTATAATTTGATCAATTGCTTGCATTGAAAAATTAAAAGTCATGAATTCCAAGATTGGTCTCAACCCCTTAAATGCCGCTCCAACTGCTAATCCAGTAAATCCATGTTCAGAAATTGGAGTATCTAATACTCTTTCTTTTCCAAATTCCTGAAGAAGACCTTGTGTGACTTTATACGCACCTTGATACTCAGCAACTTCCTCTCCAAGTATGAAAACTTTATTATCTTTTCTCATTTCTTCGGCCATTGTGTCTCTTAATGCTTGGCGCATAGTAATTTCTTCTGAACTTAAATTTCTATCTTCTTCTATTTTTGGTGATGGTGTATCGATTATATCAGATTTCTTATTCTCAATTTTTGTCTTAATACTTTTTTCAATTTTCTTTTCTTCAATCACTTTTTCAATGGGAGCTTCTTTTTTTACTTCAACTTTTTCATTTGGGTTTCCAATAATCGCTATAGCTTTATTTACTGGAATATTGGCATCTCCTTCTTTAAATAAAAGATCAAGAACAACACCTTCATCTACCGCTTCTACTTCCATTGTTGCTTTGTCCGTTTCAATTTCAGCAATCAAATCACCGGCTTTTACATTATCACCTTTTTTAATTAACCACTTAGACAGATTCCCTTCTGTCATTGTTGGAGATAATGCGGGCATTAAAATTTCTGTGCTCATAATTTATAAATAAACATCCGTATAAAGCTCGCTGTCCTTTGGAAAAGGACTATTGGTTGCAAATTCAGCTGCATTTTTAATTTCTTCTAAAGTATTTTTATTAATTTTTTCAATTTCATCATTAGTTGCAATTTTTTTCTTTAAAATTTCAGCTTTGACTATTTCAATAGGATCGGTTTGTTTATAATTATCTAATTCTTCTTTCGTTCTATATTTTGCAGGATCTGACATTGAATGTCCTCTATATCGATATGTTTGTACTTCAATAATATAAGGCCCATTCCCTTCTCTGACATACTTACCTGCTTTATCTGCTGCTTCTATAACAGAGAACACATTCATCCCATCTACCTTCTCACCAGGAATACCAAATGCCTCCCCTCTTTTATATAAGTCTAATCCCGCCGCCGCTCTATCTACAGATGTGCCCATTCCATATTTATTATTTTCAATAATGTATAAAACAGGAAGTTTCCATAAAGAAGCTAAATTAAAAGCTTCAAAAACTTGTCCATTGTTCATCGCTCCATCACCAATATATGTTCTGCATATATTTTTTTCTCCATTATATTTATGCGTGAATGCTATACCGGTTCCAATTGGTACTTGAGCTCCAACAATGCCATGACCACCATAAAAATTATTTTCCTTTGAAAACATATGCATTGAACCACCCTTACCAGCAGAATAACCATCTTCTCTACCAGTCAATTCTGCCATAATACGTTTTGGATCTAATCCCCTAGCAATCATATGGCCATGATCTCTGTAAGTTGTTACAACTGAGTCATTCTTATCAATTGTCATTAATATACCAACAACAACAGCTTCTTGGCCAATATACAAATGACAAAAACCACCTATTTTACCCATTCCGTAAAGTTGAGCTGCTCTTTCCTCAAATCTTCTAATCTTGAGCATAAAAGAGTACATTTTGATATAATCTGCTTTTTGAAGTTTCTTCATATGATAATCTTTAATTATAATTAGGGTGATTTTTTGTCAAATAAATCAATCTATTCTATAATTATAACTGTTTCGTTTTCTGAAGTAAATCCTGTAACTTTCCTAAATGTCTCATCTAAATAGTCCAAATCTATAGTATTTGGTTGCAATCTTTTAATTCTATCTAAGTAAAATTCATTTTCTTTTTTTAAGGACATATATTGTTCATTGTATTGAGCATTAAGATTTTTAAGACTGAAATATTTCAGTAATCCCCTCTCACCATTTATAAGAAAATAGAGAAGATAAACAAATAGAAAAAAAGTAAACAAAAAGGATAAATAGAAATAAAATTTATTTTTTAAAACTAAAGATTTATTCATTTATTATACAAATAGCATATTTAAGATCGAAACTGTCAATTATTTATTATTTAAGATAGATGATCCAGCATAATTTGCTTTATTTTGTAATGCTTCTTCAATTCTTAACAATTGATTATATTTTGCTGTTCTATCTGTTCTAGATAATGATCCTGTTTTAATTTGACCTGCTGAAACACCAACTGATAAATCGGCAATCGTCGTATCTTCAGTCTCACCAGAACGATGTGAAATAATAGTAGTGAAATTATTTTCTTTTGCTAATTTAATCGATTCCAAAGTTTCTTTTAGAGTACCTATTTGATTTACTTTTACTAAAATAGAATTACCCGCACCCTCTGAAATACCTTTTTGTAATCTTTTTTTATTTGTAACAAATAAATCATCACCAACTAACTGAACTTTTTTTCCTATTGTTGATGTTAAATTAGACCAACCATCCCAATCATCCTCTGACATTCCATCTTCAATGGAATAAATTGGATAAGCATTTACCAATTTCTCTAAATATTTTATCATCTCATCAGAAGACAAAACAATTTTTTCTCCCTGTAAATCATATTTATTATTTTTGTAAAATTCAGTTGATGCAACATCAAGTGAAAGATAAATATCTTTTCCAGGCTTAAAACCTGCATCCTCCACTGATTGCAAAACAGTTTCTATGACTTCACTAGAACTATTTATGTTAGGAGCAAATCCACCTTCATCACCAACATTTGTGTTTAAGCCTTTTGATTTTAAAAGTGACTTTAATGAATGAAATATTTCGCAACCATATTGAAGTGCTTCTGAAAAATTATTTGCGCCTATAGGAGCAACCATAAATTCTTGAATATCAACATCATTGTCTGCATGTGATCCTCCATTAATAATGTTCATCATTGGAACTGGAAGACTCATTGTATGTTCTTTACCAAGAAAAGAATAAAGTTCATGACCTTCAGAAGAAGCTAAACATTTTGCAAAAGCTAAACTTGCAGCAAGGGTTGCATTAGCGCCTAGGTTAGATTTATTTTCCGTACCATCAAGTTCTAATAAAAAATCATCAAAAGAAGAAATATCTTCAAATGATTTTCCTTCTAGTTCATTAGAAATTGTATTATTGATATTTCCTACTGCTTTCAAAACTCCTTTACCGTTGTATTTGGATTTATCATTATCTCGCAATTCTAAAGCCTCATGCACTCCCGTAGATGCTCCACTTGGAACCGCAGCTCTTCCAAAAAAAGAATTTTCAAATTCTATATCGCATTCAACAGTTGGATTTCCTCTGCTATCTATTACTTGTCTTGCTTTTATATTTGTTATTTTAGGCATGGTTTTTCGCTATATCATCAAATTGTTTAAGTTGAATTAATAAATTTTTTAAATCTTTTATATTAATCATGTTTGGTCCATCACTAGGGGCATTATCTGGATCATTATGTGTTTCTAAAAATAAACCAGCTACACCAATAGAAATAGCAGCTTTGCACAAAGAAGGAATATGTTCTCTTTGACCACCACTTTTATCACCTAGTCCTCCTGGTTGTTGAACGGAATGAGTTGCATCAAAAATTACTGGGTATTCATATCTTTTCATAATATCTATACCTTTGAAATCATTAACTAGTGTGTTGTATCCAAAAGAAGTCCCTCTTTCAGTTATCATAATGTTTTTATTATCTGTAGTTTCTATTTTTGTGAAAATATTTTTAACATCAGTCGGTGATAAAAATTGACCTTTTTTAACATTAATAATTTTATTTGTACTACCTGCAGCTAGTAATAAATCTGTTTGGCGGCATAGAAAAGCAGGAATTTGGATAATATCGATAATACTGTCTTGTTTTAATTGATTACATTGATCTTCATTATGGAGATCAGTTAGTATTGGTAAATTAAAATTAGTTTTAATTTTTTCAAATATTTTTAATGCGTCATCAAGCTTTATACCCCTATCACTATTAATACTGGATCTATTTGCCTTATCAAAACTAGATTTAAAAATTAAATTAATACCAACATCATCACATATTTTGTGTAGCTCTTCTGCAATCGTCATTGAGTGACTTTCATTTTCTATTACGCATGGACCTGCAATTAAAATAAATGGAGAATTATTTGATATTGAAAAATTTTTAAGATTGATATTAATCATTAATTGTGGCCTTTATAAATGAAACGAAAAGAGGATGAGGATCTAATGGTCTTGATTTTAACTCTGGATGAAATTGAACTCCTATAAACCATTTATGTTTTTTACTCTCAAGCACTTCAGGTAATAATCCATCTGGTGACATACCACTGAAATAATAACCTTTGTTTTCAAATTTTGATAGAAATTTCTGGTTTACTTCGTATCTATGTCTATGTCTCTCACTAATTACTTTATTTTTATATATTGAAAAGATTTTTGAATTTTTTTTCAAAACAGCTTTGTATGCTCCAAGACGCATTGTTCCACCTTTGTCACTATTTTTATCTCTTTTTTCGATCTTATTTTTATTTATCCATTCTGTCATTAATCCAACTACTGATTTAGTAGTTTTCTTAAATTCTGAAGAATGAGCGTTTCTAATTTTTAGTACATTTTGTGCTATTTCAATAACAGCTAACTGCATGCCAAGACATATTCCAAAAAAAGGAATATTGTTTTCTCTAGCATATTTGATGGCATTAATTTTTCCATTAATGCCGCGAATACCAAAACCACCTGGAATTAGAATTCCATCACAACCTTTTAATTTTTTCATTAAACTAATGTTGTTTTCTTTTTCAGAATTAATCCATTGAATATCTACATCAGCAGAATTTTCTATACCTCCGTGAACCAATGCTTCATTTAGTGATTTATAACTATCTTTAAGATTTGTATATTTTCCTACTACTGCAATTTTTACTTTATAAATTCTTTTTTTAATTTTTTTCTGAAGATTGATCCAAGGCTTTAAATTTAATTTGTGATTTTTTGGTTTATAGCCCAATTGTTTAAGCAGAGCCTCATCCAAACCATATTTGGAATACAATGAAGGAACTTCATAAATTGATTTAGCATTCAAAGCTGGAATTACGGACTCTTTTTTTACATTACAAAATAAAGATATTTTAGAAATTGAATCATTATCTATTGGTTGTTCAGATCTACACATAATTATATCTGGTTGAATACCAGCATTGAGAAGTTCTTTAACTGAATGTTGAGTAGGTTTTGTTTTTAACTCACCAGCTGAACTTAAATATGGAATATAAGTCATATGAATTAATGCCGATGAAATATTTTTATCATTCCTAATTTGTCGTATTGCTTCTAAGAAAGGTAGAGATTCAATATCTCCAACTGTTCCTCCTATTTCATAAATTACAATATCTTCATTTTTTAAATCACTGTTTATAAATGATTTTATTTCATTAGTAACATGTGGAATAACCTGAATAGTTGACCCAAGATAATCGCCTTTTCTCTCTTTCATAAGGACAGTTGAATAGATTTTACCTGATGAAACACTATCTGATTGCTTAGCTGATTGATTTGTAAATCTTTCGTAATGACCAAGATCTAAATCTGTTTCTGCACCATCGTCTGTTACATATACTTCTCCGTGTTGATATGGACTCATTGTTCCTGGATCAACATTTAAATAAGGATCTAACTTGCGTATTCTAACTTTAAATTTTCTGCTTTTAAGAAGTGTTGCTAGAGAAGCCGAAGCTATACCTTTTCCCAGAGATGACGCTACTCCACCCGTAATAAAAACATAATGCATTACGGAATACCGTGATACATAATAGATCTTGTTATAGCAAGATATTATTAATTATTTTCTGGTATACTTGGTTCTTCAGAAGTTTCTTCATTATTAATTGAAGGAAGTGACTCTAAAATATTACGATCTGAACCAATTGAGGCAGTAATAGTAAGAACAATACTCATTATCATAAATAAAGTAGCAGTTATAGCGGTTAGTCTAGAAAGTAGATTTGCTGTGCCTCGCGCTGACATCATTCCTGTTGAAGTCCCTCCACCAAGTCCCAAACTATCGTTATCTGATCCTTGTAATAATACTAATATTACCAAAGCGATTGCAAGTATTAACTGAATTATTACTAAAGTAGTCATAGGAGCGCTTATATTAAATTGATTTTATTTATCAAGAAATAATTTTATTGAATTCATCAACTTTTAGTGAAGCACCACCAATGAGGCATCCATCAACATAATTTAATTGAGTAATTTCTTTAGAATTAGAAGATTTAACTGATCCTCCATAAAGCACTTTAAAATTAATATATTTCTTATCAAAATTTTTGATTAATTCATGAACCTGATTTATTTCATCTAAAGTTGGAGTTAAGCCAGTTCCAATTGCCCAAACTGGCTCATAAGCAATTAATGCATTTTGTTGATTTGCTGAAATTGGAATACTATTCTTAATTTGAGTAAATAGAATTTCTTCCGTTAATTTATTTTCTTTTTGCTCTAAGGTTTCACCTATACAGATTACAGGAATAATATTTTCTTCAATAAGGTTTTTACTTTTAACATTTACATTTTTACTAGTTTCAGCAAAATATTGTCTTCTCTCAGAATGTCCAACCAAACAAAAATCTATATTATTATCCTTTAGCATTGCAGCAGACAATTCACCTGTATATGCACCCTCTTTAAAAGAGGATACATCTTGTGCTCCACAAAATAAATTTTCTTTATCTCCTTTTAGTGATTTTAAGTAAATTGAAGGTGAACAGATAATCGTACAATTATTAGAATTAACTTTTAATTTTTCATAATAATCTTTTAAAAATAAGGAATTTCCATTTAATTTCCAATTTGCTATAAAAATTGAGGAATATTTATCAAGATTTATCATAATTACTTTTATTTATAGAAACTAATATTATAGAAGCAATAGAAATTTTATGAGAGCAATTAGAAATACATGGATTGGTATAATACTCACTATTCTTTTTGCTGCTAGTCTATTCTTTTTTAGAGGACAAAGCAGATACTCAAATTTATTTAACTCTGACAATTTTGTTGCAGATATCTCTGGTACGCCAATTTCAACTACAAAGTTTATGCGTTCTATGGATATGCATATAAACCAATTTTCTCAGATGATAGGAACTAAATTAGATGGTGATCAAATACGAAGCTTTCAAATTCATCAATTAGCTCTTCAAAATTTAGTTAATAAAGCGGTATTTGAAAATGAATTTGATTCAATCAATTATATTTTAGATGATACAACAATTGCAAAAGAGACTAAAAAAAATTTTCCTGATCTTTATACAAATAATAATAAAATAAACGAAGATGTATTAAATACTATATTAAGACAACAAGGCTTAAAAATTGATGATTTGGTAAATCTAGTTGATTTTGAGACAAGATCTATTGTTTTTGACCAACTTTTTTTTGAAAAGAATTATCCCTCTCAACTACAAATCAATTTAAATAAATATGATAATCAAACCAGAGAAATAGAGTTATTAAAAATTTCATATGACAAAATTAAGCTTGAAAACTATAACAATGATCAAATAACAAAAGAAAATAAAGAACTTTTAGATTTCTTTAATGAAAATTCTAAAAACTATATGACAAATGAAGAACGAGATATTTCATATATTTTAATTAATAAAAACGATTTTAAAAATAACTTTACCCCATCTGATTCAAGAATATCTGAGTATTATAATAATAATAAAAATCTATTTATTAAACAAGAGGAGAGAGATTTTAAACAATTTAATTTTAAAACAAAAGATGAGGCTGATAATTTTAAATATAATATTACAGGAAAAACAAATGAAGATATTATTAAATATGCTGAAAAAAATAATATTATTTTTAATGAATTTAAAAATGTTGATAAAAGTAAAGTTTTAGATCAACTTGCTAATACAATATTTAAATTAAAAAAAGGTAATATATCTGAAGTAATACAAACAACTTTAGCATTTCATATAATTATTTTAGATGAAATTTATCCAGCAAAACAATCAGAGTTTGATGAAGTAAAAAAGGAAATTACTAATAATTTAATAAATTTTGAACTAGATAGTTTTTTTAGCGAATTAAAATTAAGCTTATCTCAACAAATACTTGATGGATATTCAATTAACGAAATTGCTGATCAAAATAATCTTAAATTAATAAATAAACAAAAAACAATAAATAATAACAAAAACGATAATGAAAATTTGAATAACGTAATACCATTTTCATTTACCCTAAATAAAGATTTTGTTAGCGATCTAGTAGATATCAATGATGATATTTCTTTTATAGTAAATGTTGATAAAATTTACCCATCTCAAATAGAAAGCATAGATAATATTTTTGACATTGTTGTAAATGATTTTATTTTTTCAAAAAAAAATGAACAGGCCAAAAAAATATTTGAGAAAAATGAAGAAATTTTTGAAAATATAAGAGAATTTTATACAGTTGATACAGAAATTTTAAAATTATCATTAAATGGAAATAATGAATTACCATTACTTTTTAAAGAAAAAATCTTTAATACAAAAATAGATAAAGTTGCCTTTGGTTCAGATGAAGAAAATATTTATTTTGCAAATATTAAAACTATAGAAATACCAGAAGAAGGGAAAAATACTTCAAATATTAATTTAATAGGTGATTTAAAAACAGCATTTGGAAGTGAGATTATTAAGACAAAAAAAATATCTTTTAATGATGAATTAATAAATGGTCTTTTATCTCAATATAAATGAGTTTAGAAAAAAAAAATTTTATAAGCCAATATAATAAAGGTTTACCACAAATTATAAAAAAAGATCTTATTGCCGATATTGAAACACCATTTTCATCTTTATTAAAAATAAGTAAAAAAGAAAAATACTCTTTTCTTTTAGAGTCCGTAGAAGGTGGTAGAAAAAGAGGACGTTACTCATTACTTGGCTGTGATCCAGACTTAATTTGGAAAGTTGAAAAAGGTAAAGCTAAAATTAAATATTTGGATCATAATTTTGATTACAAATTAGATCACAATCCAATAAATAGCCTTAAAGGGATTGTAAAAATTTCTAAATTTAAAAATAATAATATTAATGTACCTTTTCCCACTTTAGTTGGATATTTAGGTTATCCAATGATCCAATATATTGAAAATATTAAACTTAACAATAAAGATAATATTAAAATACCAGATGCAATTTTAATCAGACCAAAAATTGTTGCCGTGTTTGATAATATTAAAGATATTATTTCCCTTATGACAGTTACTTATCCAAGTAAAAAAATCTCAGCAGAAAATGCCTATAGAAAAAATAAATTACTTATTGATAAAACAATTAAGAAGTTAGAAAAGAGTATTTTAAAACCTGCGCAAAATAAAAATAAAAAATCTAAGTTAAAATTTAAATCAAATTTCAGAAAAGAACAATTTTATAAAATTGTAAATAAGGCAAAAGAATATATTAAAAATGGAGATATCTTCCAAGTTGTCCCTTCACAAAGATTTGAAACAAAATATAATTTGAAAGCAGTAAATTTATATAGATCTTTAAGACGACTTAATCCTTCTCCTTATCTTGTTAATCTAAATTTTGATAAAATTGGACTAGTTGCATCAAGCCCCGAATTAATGGTTCAATTAAGGAACAAAAAAGTTACTATAAGACCAATTGCTGGAACAAGAAAAAGAGGGAAGAATGCCTCTGAAGACCTTTTTTTATCAAATGATTTACTAAATGATAAAAAAGAACTCGCAGAACACTTAATGCTTTTAGATTTAGGAAGGAACGATGTTGGTCGAGTTTCTAAAAAAGGGACAGTCGAAGTTACTGAAAAAATGATTATAGAATATTACTCTCATGTTATGCATATCGTTTCAAACGTTGAAGGAAAAATAGATAATAATTTAGATGCTCTAGATGCTTTAATGGCTGGATTTCCAGCAGGTACAGTTTCTGGTGCTCCAAAAATAAGAGCAATGGAAATCATAGAGGAGCTTGAAAATTTAAATAGAAGTTTTTATGCTGGTTGTATGGGTTATTTTGATTCTAATGGAGACATGGATACCTGTATTAGTTTGAGGACTGGGCTTGTAAAAGATAATAAATTATACATTCAGGCTGGTGCTGGAATAGTTTATGACTCGGTCCCAAAAAATGAACATCAAGAAATTTTAAATAAAGCTGGTGCTTTAATGGCAGCTGCAGAAGATTCATACAAATTCGATATATGATATTACTGATAGATAATTATGATAGTTTTACTTACAATGTAAAACACTACTTATTGGATTTAAATCAGAAGGTTGTTGTTTTTAGAAATGACAAAATTTCAATAAATAAAATTCGTAAATTAAAACCTAAATCAATAGTTATTTCACCAGGTCCATGCACACCAAATGAAGCTGGAATCAGTCTTAATATCGTTGCAGAATTATCAAAACAATTTCCTATACTTGGTATTTGTTTAGGACATCAAACCATAGGTCAAGCTTTTGGTGGTAAAATTGTTAAATGCAAAGAAATCATGCACGGAAAAGTTGATACAATTAATCACTTCGGACACTCTATATTTAAAAATGTAGAAAGAAAATTTAAAGCAACTAGATATCATTCTCTTATAATTGATAAAAGAACTATGCCTAAAGATTTTTTAGTTACTGCTGAAACAAATAATAAGATTATAATGGGTATTGCACATAAAAAATTACCAATATTTGGACTACAATTTCATCCAGAAAGTATAGGTACTGATATGGGTAAAATTATTTTAAAAAACTTTTTAAACTTAGCAAAATAATGGATCAAACTTTAATATTAAATAAAATTCTCGAACAACAAAATCTGAATATTGAAGAGAGTATGTATATATTCAATAAAATTATGAGTGGAGAATTAGATGATATTAAAATTACATCAATACTAATTGGTTTAAAGTTAAAAGGTGAAACAAAAGAAGAAATTATTGGTGCAGCTAAAGTAATGAGAGAGAAATCTTTAAAAATAAACTCTCCGCAAAATACAATTGATACTTGTGGTACGGGTGGAGATATGAAAGACACATTAAATATATCAACAAGTGCAGCAATAGTTGCTGCAAGTGCTGGCGTTACTATAGCAAAGCATGGCAATCGTTCGGTTAGTTCAAAATCAGGCTCTGCAGATATGCTAGAAAAAATAGGTTATAAAATTACAAATAATGTAGAAGATTTAGAAAAATCATTATCCAATAAAAATTTTTGCTTTTTATTTGCTCAAAATCATCATTCTGCCATGAAAAATGTAATTAACGTTCGTAAGAATTTAGCTACACGGACAATTTTTAATTTATTAGGCCCTCTTACAAATCCTGCTAAAACAAGTAAACAGCTTCTAGGTGTCTATTCAAGAGATTTAGTTTCTATACATTGTAATTGCTTAAAAGAACTAGGTTCTGAAAAAGCTTTGGTTGTTCACGGATTGGATGGTTTAGATGAAATAAGTTTATCAGATAATACTCTAATAAATGAATTGAAAGATAATAAAGTTCTGGAATATAGTTTTGATCCAAGAGACTATGGTTATGATTTAATTAAATTAGAAGATATAAAAGGTGGAGATCCAGAATATAATGCAAATTGTTTTAATAAAATGATTAACGGCGATTACAGAGAATTTCAAATGATTGTAGAAATAAATGCAGGAGCGGCAATATATTTATCCAATTTAAGAAATAATCTAAAAGATAGTTTTGATTTAGCAAAAAAAACAATTGAGGAAGGAGTTACAAAAAATTTTGTAAACTCACTAATTAATGAGTAATACACTTCAAAAAATTTGTGAAGATAAATCTAAAGAATTAGAAGAAACAAAAAAAAGATGTTCTTTTAAAACATTAGAAAAATTAATTTCCTCAAAATTAGAGAAACGTGAATTTAAAGAAAAATTACTTTCAGCTCAAAAAAATAAAAAAAATTTTATAATTGGTGAAGTAAAAAAACAAAGTCCAAGTGCAGGTGAAATAATTTCAGATTACAAACCAGAAGACATTGCTATTTTATATGAAAGATCAGGTGTTGGAGCATTATCGATTTTAACAGAAAGTAAATATTTTTTAGGCAACATTGATCATTTATCTCTAGTTAAAAAGAAAACAAATTTACCTGTTTTAAGAAAAGATTTTATTATTGATAAATATCAAATTTTAGAAAGTAAGATTTATCAAGCAGACTGTATATTGTTAATTTTATCAATATTATCAGATGATCAGGCAATAGAATTTATAGATTATGCAAATGAATTAAAATTAGATTGTATTATAGAGGTTCATGATGAGGACGAACTGAAAAGAGCAATCAAATTAGACTACCCTGTTATCGGAATAAATAATAGAAACCTTAAAAGTCTTGAAATCGATTTAAATAATTCAATAAATTTGAATCAAAATTTAACAAATGATTATATTTTAATTGCAGAGAGTGGAATTAAAACTTCTGATGATATTAAAAAATTTAATTCAACAGGAATATATAATTTTTTAATTGGAGAAAGTTTGTTAAAATCTAACGATAAAGAAAAGAAAATTGGAGAATTACTTTTAAATGAGTCATATTAATAAAAAAGGAAATCCTTATATAATTGATGTATCAAATAAAGATGTCACAGAAAGATTAGCAGTTGCCTCAGGTGAAATTAAATTTGATAAAGAGACATATAAAAAAATAAAATCATTTGAAACTAAAAAGGGTAACCTTGAAAAAACTGCAATTATTGGCGGTATTATGGGGGCAAAAGAGACTTCAAGATTGATACCGCTTTGTCATAATATTCCAATCAATCACATAAATATTGAGATTATAAAAAATGATAAAAAATTAAGTCTTGTTGTCAAAAGTACAGTTAAAACAAACGCAAATACTGGTGTGGAAATGGAGGCATTAACCGCCGTTACAATTAGCTGTCTTACAATTTATGATATGTGTAAGTACTTAAATAAAAAAATTAAAATACAAAATATACATCTATTATCAAAAACAGGTGGTAAATCCAATATGTAAATAACTGAAAAATAAGATTTTTATATTTGTTCTTGTTTTGATCTTAAAGAACATATATAGAACGATAATGCTTACAAAAAAACAAAAAGAGCTGTACGATTATTTAAAAAATTACATTTCAAGTAATGAAATCTCCCCTTCTTTTGAGGAAATGAAAAGTGCAGTTAATCTGAAATCAAAGTCAGGTATTCATAGATTAATAACAAGTCTAGAAGAAAGAGGTTTTATAAAAAGATTAAAGCACAAAGCAAGAGCAATGGAAATTATTAATAAAGATAATATTGATAATGAAAATTCTTTGTCGAATAGCATTAATATCCCATTAGTTGGTGCAATAGCTGCAGGTGAAGCAATAGAAGCTATTGAAAATGCTGATGAATTTGTTTCAGTGCCCTCTTCAATGACATCACCAAATGCTAAATATTTTGGATTAAAAGTAAAAGGTCTATCTATGATAGATAAAGGAATATTTGACGGTGATATAGCTGTGATAAAAAAGACAAATAATGTTGAAAATGGAAAAATTGCAGCTGTTATTACACAAGATAACGAGGTTACTCTAAAAACTATTAAATTTGATCGAAACAAGGTCTTGTTAATTCCTGCTAATCAAAGTTTTCAGACAAAGGAATATGAAGCAGGTGAAATCCAAGTCCAAGGGACTTTATCTGGTATTATAAGAAAATATAATTAATAGTTTATCTTAATATTAAGATGACTATGTTAAAAACACGATTTGCACCCTCTCCTACTGGCAATCTACATCTTGGAGGAGCTAGAACTGCTTTAATTAATTATATTGTAAGTAAGAAATCAGCATCATCTAAATTTTACTTAAGAATTGAAGATACAGATCATGAAAGATCAAAACAAGAATACACAGATAATATAACTAATTCTTTAAAATGGCTTGGGCTTAATTGGGATGAGGATATTCAAGTTCAGTCTAAAAGATTATCAAGACATCAAGAAATTGCTAGAGAATTACTTCAAAAAAAGCGAGCATTTAAATGTATATGTTCTGAGGAAAAAATAGCTCATCAAAGAAAATTAATTAGGGAAAATAAAAACTATTCTAAAAAAATATGTACAGAATGTAAAAATGATAATGATATTCAAAGTAAAGATAAGGATTTTGTAGTTAGATTAGATGTGCCAGATGAAGGAAATTTAAAAATTAAAGATACAATTCAAGGAGACGTTTCAGTAGCAAATTTAGAGTTAGATGATTTTATTTTATTAAGAAAAGATCAATCACCAACGTATATGTTATCAGTAGTAGTTGATGATCATGATTTAGGAATCAATTACATTATTAGAGGTGATGATCATTTTATTAATACTTTTAGACAATACTACATTTATAATTTTATGAATTGGGATGTACCTCAATATGCTCATATTCCTCTTATTCATGGAGAAGATGGTACAAAATTATCAAAAAGACATGGGGCTGTAAATATTTTAGATTTAAAAAAAAATGGATATTTAAAAGAAGCTATTATTAACAATCTGATACTTTTAGGTTGGTCAAATAATAATGAGAAGTCAGAAATTATTGAATTAAATGAAATAATTGAAAATTTTGAAATATTTAATTTATCTAAATCATCTAGTATATTTAGTTTTGATAAATTAGATTTTTTCAATAATTTTTATTTAAGAAAAGAAAACGGAATAGAAGAATTCATCAATTTTTGTGAAAGTAATATTGAATTAAATAAATATCTACAAAAAGATAGCACAAAAATGAAAAATATTTTTAATGTTTATAAAAAAGATATGAAAAAACTAAGTGATTTGAATGATTTAATTAAAGTTTATTTTGATGAAAATTATAAAATAAATAAGACAGAAAAATTGACCTCAGAATTTGATAGTTTTTTTAAGGAATTTTTAAATTTAATTTCAGAAATAGATGATTGGAATAGATATAATATTCAAAATGCCATCAATAATTTTTTAAAAAATAATAAAATTAAATTCCCTGTTTTAGGTAAACCAATTAGATTTTTATTAATAAATTCCTATCAAGGGCCTTCAATTTCTGATATTTTTGTAATATTAGGTAAAAAAGATACTATTGATAGATTAAATCAATATAGAGATAATTAAATATGGCTGATTACGAAGATAAAAAAGTTAACGATAAACAGTTTACTCTTTTTAACAATGAGAGCGGTAAATCGTACCAAATTCCACTTATTGAAAGTAAAGATGGTCCAAATGTTTTGGATATTCGTAAACTTTATCAAGAAACGGGTTTATTTACTTTTGATCCAGGTTTTACTTCAACTGCATCATGTGAATCAGGAATAACTTACATAGATGGTGAAAAAGGAATTTTACGTCATAGGGGATATGATATCCATGATTTAGCCTCAAAAAGTGAATTTCTTGAAGTTTGTTATCTTTTACTGCACGGTGATTTACCGTCCCCTGAAGACAAGCAAAAGTTTAAAGATGTAATTACTAATCATACAATGTTGCATGAGCAACTAGTAAATTTATACAGAGGTTTTCGAAGAGATGCACACCCTATGGCAATTATGGTAGGTGTTGTTGGTGCCCTTTCAGCTTTTTATCATGACAGTACTGATTTTTCAGACATTAACCAAAGAATGATTGCCTGTCATAGATTAATAGCAAAAATTCCCACAATAGGTGCAATGGCTTATAAATATTCAATTGGTCAACCATTTGTTTATCCAAGAAATGATCTATCTTATGCTGAAAATTTTTTATACATGACATTTTCTGTGCCATCAGAAGATTACAAAGTGAGTCCAAAAATTGTTAGAGCAATGGATAGATTTTTTACGTTACATGCTGATCATGAACAAAATGCATCCACTTCAACAGTAAGATTGGCAGGTTCTTCTGGTGCAAATCCTTTTGCTTGTATTGCTGCCGGTATTGCATCTTTATGGGGACCAGCTCATGGTGGAGCTAATGAAGCAGTAATTAAAATGTTAGAAGAAATTGGTGATGTATCAAATATACAGAAATTTATAGATAAAGCTAAAGATAAAAATGACTCTTTTAGATTAATGGGCTTTGGGCATAGAGTTTATAAAAACTATGATCCAAGAGCCACTGTGATGAAAGAAAGTGCACATGAGGTTTTGGAAGAGTTAAATATGCAAGACGATCCATTGCTTAAAATTGCAATAGAATTAGAAAAAATAGCTCTAAAAGATGAATATTTTGTTAGTAAAAAATTATTCCCAAATGTAGATTTCTATTCAGGTATAATTCTAAAAGCATTAGGTTTCCCTACAAGTATGTTTACGGTGCTATTTGCAATAGGAAGAACTGTAGGATGGATATCACAATGGAAAGAAATGATAGAAGATCCTATTAATAAAATTGGCAGACCTCGTCAATTATACACTGGTTATAAAGCTAGACCTTATCAAGTTGAATCTTCTAGAGAAAAAAAATCAATTTTTAATTGGCTTTGGAAGAAAGATTAATTAACTTATTTATACGATTAGCACTCACATCATAAGGACTAAAATCATTAACAATTTCTTTAAGATAAATATTAATCGAATTAATCTGAGTTTCTTGTTTTTTTCTATCATTAAATAAATTAAGAAAAATATTTAATAATTTTTTTTCATTTAAATTTGAGTTAATAACTTCTGGAATAATCATTTGGTTACTTATAATATTTATAAGATTTGCATATTTAACCTTTACAAAAGGCTTGATTAAAATTTCCGTGAAATAATTAAGCTTATAGATTACTATTTGAGGAATATTCCTTTTAGCAATTTCTAAAGAAGCAGTACCAGAGCAAGTTATACTTATGTAAACATCTTGATAATATTTATCAAATTTACTCATATCAGTTGAGATTATAGTCTCGGTTTTCCATTGCTTAGTATTTTCTCTAATTAAAAAAGCAAGATGAGGTAAAGTTGGAATAAATATTTTATAATTTAGATTATTTTTAGATATATATTTTTCAATATAACTGAAATATTTTATAAGTTTTAATACTTCATTTTGTCTACTACCTGGTAAAAAAGAGAGATATTTGTATTTTCCTTTATGCTCTCTTTTTTTAATATGAAATATTGGATGCCCAATAAAAGTTTTATTTAGATTATCAAAATTAAAATATTTTTTTTCAAAATTAAATAATAGAAAAATTTCATCAAAAATATTTGCAAATTTCCTTGCCCTATATGATCTCCAAGCCCAAACAGTTGGAGCAACTACATGTATTATTTTATTTTTATAATTTGATTTTCTTAATTGGTTTACAAGATTATAATTAAAATCTGGTGAATCTATAGTTAAAACTAAATCATAATCATTTTTAATAATATGGTTTTTTAATCTTCTTATCATTTTTAAATATTTTGAAATTGAAACTATTATTTCAAAAAGTCCTATAGATTTAAATTCTGATAAATCATAAATTTTATTAGAAATAAATTTTTCGGATTGTTTGCCGCAAACTCCATCAAATTGATATTTAGCTATATTCATTCTTGATAAAATATTTGAACATATATTTTCACCAGATTGTTCCGTACAACAAACAAAAATTTTTATTTTTTTCAATTTAGATCTACTGATGAGATAAATAAATTATTTTGAGTAGCATAATCAATAATTTTTTTCTTATCTAATATTAAACACTTATTTTTTTGCAAAAAAACACCTTCATAATTATATTTTTTTAAATTTTTCATTGTATCTAAGCCAATTAAAGGAATATCAATTAGATTACTCTGGTTTTTTTTTGAAAATTTAAATAGCACACCATTATCATCTTTTCTTTTATATTCTTTACATCTTTTTAATAATTCATCTGTTCCTTCTATAGCTTCTAATCCTAAAACTAATTGATTTTGAATTATCATAGCCTGACCAACATCTAATTTCTTATAAATTTGATATATTGACTTTGCTTTTTTAAAATTTAAAATAGCATTTTTAGAGGGCTTAACTTTTGTTAAATTCATTTCGGTTGAAAATAATTCCTGACAATATTTAGTCCAGTCAAAAAAAATATAACCTTTTGTTTCGAAGAATTTTTTTAAAGTAATTAAAAGATTATTGTCACCTTTATTTTCTAATAAAAGACTTTTAGCAAGTAACAAAGTTGGCAAATCAAATCCTAAATCTCTAATACCAGGTCTTTTTATACTTCCAGCAAAAATAATATTTTTTATTTTATTTGAGTTTAATACTTTGAAAATTTTTTTTATTGATAGGATATCTATATCTATAACATTATAATTTTTATAAAATGTATTATTTTTATTATTTAAAGATAAAAATGTAATATCGTAATTTTTAGCAAATAGTGATTTACCAATATAAAGAGGCAAATTACCATCCCCAGCAATTATTCCTATTTTAGTCATTTTCAAAAGCCGTAATACCTCTTTTTGAATGTGAATTTAGAAATTTAATTACTTCTTTAATTTCTTTAATTTCAGATTTTACAACTAAACTATTTTTTATATTATTGTCTATTGTATCATTTTTGTTAAAAATTAAATTGATAAGATTTTTAATTTCATTAATATTATTAGACGTTAGACCCTTTCTTTTTAAACCAATAACGTTAAGGCTTTTTAAATTTTCTCTTATTCCTGTATACAAACCATATGGAATTATATCTTTTTCAACACCACTCATACCACCAATCATTGCATATTTCCCTATTCTAACAAATTGATGTATTGCTGAGTTACCTCCTAAAATTGCATTATTGTCAATTTCTACATGTCCAGCAAGGGTAGCATTATTTGCTAAAATAACATTTGATTGAATTTTACAATCATGTGCTACGTGGGAACCAACCATAAATAAACAATTATCTTCTATTAGAGTATTAAGACCACCGCCATATGTACCAGGGTTTACAGTAACGTTTTCTCTAAATTTATTACCACTTCCAATTTTTAGAAATGATTTTTCATTATTATATTTTAAATCTTGAGGTTCAGATCCTATACTACAAAATGGATAAAAATAGTTATTATTCTCTATTGTTGTATTTCCAATTATAGATACATGTGAAAGTAAATTATTATTTTTTCCAATCTTTACTCCTTCTCCAATTATGCAAAATGGCCCGATATTTGTGGTTTCATCTATTTCTGCTTTATTTGAAATTACAGCTGAGGGATGTATCATATTTATCTTTGTATTAAATTAACTAGTTTGATCTTTAAATAAATAATATGTTACTGATTATTACTTATAAGTAATCATAGCAGAGAACTCAGCTTCACTAACCTTTGTATTATCTTTAAAGCAAATACCTTCAAATTTATAAACATCACGAACACTATTAATAAATTTAACTTCAAAACTTACATGATCATTTGGAAGTATTGGTTTTCTGAACTTTGCTTTATTTACACTCATAAATAAAACTGATTTATCTTTATAATCTCTAAGTTTATATGAAACAACAATACCGGCTGTTTGTGCCATTGCTTCTACAATAATTACTCCAGGAACAATTGGGTTTTCTGGAAAATGCCCCTTAAAAAAATACTCATTATTTGAAAACATTTTTTTAGATATACCATGTTCGCCAGGAACAATAACTTTACATGTATCAACAAACAAAAATGGATCTCTATGAGGAATAAGTTGTTTTATTTCATTTAAATCTAAATTCATTTTGTTAGACCATTTTTAATTATTTCTTTTTTCCATAGATTAATATCTTTAGCTGGAAAACCAGCAACTATTTTATTATCAGGTATGTTCTTAGTCACCCCACTTTTAGCTGCAATAGTAACATTATTACCTATAAATAAGTGACCTGCAATACCTGCTTGCCCACCTACCTTTACAAAATCTCCAATATTTGTACTTCCTGCAATTCCAACCTGAGCAGCAATTATTGCATAATCTCCTATGATAACATTATGGGCAATTTGTACTAAATTGTCTATATTTGAAAATTCGCCAATGATAGTAGAATCAAAAGCAGCTCTATCAATAGTTGTATTTGAGCCAATGGAAGAATTTTTTTTTATAATCACATTACCGCTGTGAAAAATTTTTTGCTTGGACTTTTCTTCAAATCCAAATCCAGATCCTCCAATACGTGCACCAGATTTTATTTCACAATTTTCCATAATTAATGAATTGGAAATTGAAACATTATCGTGAATTATTACATTTTTATGAATTTGTACATTAGGACCAATATGTACATTTGAACCAATATATACGTTATCATGAATTACACAGTTATCATTAATTGAAGTAAATGGATTAATTTGTATGTTGTCATGAAGATTGCTTTTAGAGCTAATTATCGAATGATTTGAAATTATCCCATTTGATTTTAAAGATTGATCATTAAACATATTAGTTATTAAAGCTAATGAAAAATATGGATCGTTTACAATTATTGGTTGACAACTTTTAGGAAGTAAATTTGAATATTTAAGATCAATCAAACAAGCTTTAGCTTTAGTATTTTTTAATAAATTGGAATATTTCTTATTCGAGAAAAAAGATAAATCTGCATTAGTTGCATTTTGTATAGTTTTAATACTTAAAAAAATATCATTATTTGATAATTTAGAACTTACATCTATAAAATTCTTTTCTAGTAAATTTTTAATTTCTAAATACTTAATTTTTTTCAAAGTTTGTATATTCCAATTTAATTTTAATATTTTCTAATTCGTTATTAATTTTATCTGTTATATCTAAAGAATTAGATGCAATCAAATAACTTGTCGAGTCTAATATCAGATCAAGTTGATTTTCAATAGCAAATTTTTCAAGTAATAAAATAATTTCATTTAAAATATCTTCTCTTATATTAATAATTTCATTTTGATAATGTAAATTAAATTCTTCAACTTCAACTGTAAAATTTGTAAGTTCTTGATTATAATTTTCAATTTGCAAATTTAATTCTTCTTCACCTAATATAAGTTTAGAATTTTCAATATCCTCAAATTTTTTCTTTAAATTAATTTCTTTATTTTTAAAATTTTCCAAATATATTTCTTGATCGATTTCTATTTTTTTTACAATATCAATATACTGGTTATTATTGTCTATAATAGTTTGTATATTTATTATAGCTATAGATTGAGCATAAAGTGTATTAAAAAAAATAAAAAAATAAAAATAAATTATAAGAAAAAAAAATTTCAATCTATATTGCCTATAGAAAATAAGAACATTCTTTTAATATCATAATCTTCATCCTGAATTGGAAAACCCCATGAAAAGCCAATAGGGCCTATAGGAGAATAATATTTTAAGCCAAAACCAGCCGAAACTCTCAAACTATTATCACTGTTGGTAGGCTTTGTTTTATTTTCCCACAATAAACCGTAATCATTAAAAATATTTAAATAAATTGGAAAATTTGAATTTCTTGTAATTTCTTTAGAATAATCTAATTTTGTTACTATAATATTATTTCCACCGACATATGAACTTCTAGAATTACGAGGACCAGCTCCATATATATCGAAGCCTCTCAACCATCTTCCACCAAGAGCAAATTTATCATCAGTCAAAATATCATTATTATTTAGAGAAAAAATATTTCCAAATTTAGTTTGAATTGAAAATATATTATTATTAGAGCTATAATAATTTCTAATTGTTATAAGATTTCTTACAAATCCATTACTAGAACTGGTTGGTGTTTCTATAGCATTATTTAAATTTATATAATTTCCATTTTTAGAGACAAATCCAGGATTTAAAGTTGAATATCTTAAATTATTTTTAATGAGATAACTCATATTAGCTCCAGAAGAGTCGAGTATTGTATTTGAAACCGTAGACCTATTAGTAATATTATAATCTTTTAATACATATTCAAGATCTACATTATGATATAAATTTGAATTTAATTTATAGCCTATTCCAATTCCACCAGTAAAAGTATCTAGTTTATATGAACTTGCTTCTGAATAATCATTCTGCTTATAGTTTAGGCTATAACTAATATTTACATCATTTTCATATGACAATCTATCTGTTGTAATCAATTTGAATTGATTTTTATCTTGAGATGTATTGACAAGAACATCTAAAGATCTGCCAGTGCCATAAAAATTTCTTTCTCTCAAACCAGTTACTATTGAAAATCCATCTAAAGTCCCAACAGATACACCAGCATTGAATGTTCCAGTCTGTTTTTCTTTAACCTCAATGATTAAATTAACATTTTTATCATCAATTACTTGTTCTTTTACATTAACAGTTTCAAATAAATTTAATGAAATAAGTTTATCTCTAATTTTTTGAATTTGATTTGGATATAAAGCATCTCCTTCGATAATTTGTAATTCTCTTCTAATAACATAATCAAATGTTCTTGAATTTCCCTGAATGTTGATTTGGTTGGCATATTTTGGCTCAACAGATGATATCTTAAAAAGGACATCAACATTATTTCTTTGTTTTTTATCAAATACAAGTATTTCAAAAAATTCAACTTCTCCATCAAGAATTATTGAAGAAATATTATTTTTTAATTCATTAATTTTAGATATTGAAAAAATAGTTTCTATTTGTTCAAAGTTAGTTATCTCTAAATTGATTAAATCTAATATATTATTACTAATAATATTATCTTCATCTGATATTTTAATGGATGATAAAGTATAAATTTCTCCTTCATTAATATTAAAGTATAAATTTACTTTATTTGTTTCTAAATACTCAATTTTAGTTTGAACATCGATATCAAGAAAACCATTATCTTTGTAATAGGTTTCAATTAAATATTTATCTCGCTCAACAGTAAGAGGTTTAAAATTATTATTGGCAAAAATATTTCTTATTGTTCTAGTCTTTGACTTGATAATTTCTTTTAAATCTTGAGCCAAGAAGTTATTATTTCCGTTAAATAAGATATTATCTATTTTTGTTATCTTACCTTCTTGAATATTAAAATATAAATCTACTGTATTTGTTTCTTGATAGAATTTTTCGTAAAAGTCTATTTTTACATTATTATAACCAAACGACTCATATAGTTTTTTAATTTCATTAATAAAAATATTTAATGATTCAGTATTAAAATTGGTAAGATTTGTTTGTGTAGCAATTAATTCTAATTCTTCATCATCTAGTCTTTCATTATTATCAAAATTTAACTTATCGATATTTGGAAATTCTTTTACTTTAATAATGAACTTATTATCTTCATATTTTACAGTTACATTGGAAAAAAGATTAGAATCATTTAGAATTTTAATAATATCATTACTATATTCCTTATTAATATCCTGAGGTATATTTTTTAAAAGTGATAAAATTACACTGTCATCAGTAAAATTATTTCCTTGAATTTCAAAAGTGATGTCATTAGCAAAAATGGATTTGTTGATACTGATGATTAAAATAAAACTAAATATTATTAATTTTAAAATGTTGTAATTTTCTTTCAATTTCTTCATGATAATTAATTATATCTTTAATAGTGTTTACAGAAGAATACAAATTTATAGAAGTTACTTTTTCAATTATTTTGTAAATATCTGTATAATTTATCATATTATTTTTAAATAAATTAACTGCATATTCATTTCCAATATTAAATTTAATTAAATTTTGTGGTTTTTTTTTATTTAAATTAATAAATAATTTAAAAATGGGAAAAATATCATTACTAACATTTTTGAAGTTTAAATTATTATAATCTGAAAGAAATAATTTTTTGTTATAAATTTTATATTTTGAATTGGAGTGAAGTAGAAAATTATATATTGGAATTTTCATATCATTTTTAAATAAATTTAAATGAGTTACATAATTATTATATTCAACAACAGAATGAACTATTGCTTCTGGATGTATCAGAATATTTAGCTTTTCATAAGGAATATCAAAAAGATAATGAGCTTCAATTATTTCTAAACATTTGTTAGCTAAAGTTGCTGAGTCAATACTATTTTTATAACCCATTTTCCATTTAGGATGTTTAATAGCTTCTGAAAATTTTATATTTTTTAAAGTATTAAATTTCCTTTTATGAAAAGGTCCTCCTGATGCAGTTAAAATGATTTTATTGATTGAATTAAAATTACCAGTTTTTTTAAACAATTCAAAAAGTGAAAAATGTTCAGAGTCAAGAGGTATAATTTTTGTTTTTTTAAAATAATTTTTTTTTTTAAAAATGTGTCCTGCCGATACAATAGCTTCTTTACTTACTATTCCCAAGAAATTAGTATTTTTAACTATATGATCAAGAAAATACAATGATTTATAACCAGATATTGCTAATATACTTAAATCAGACTTACTATTTGATAAATAATTTAATAATTCATTAAAATTTAAAATTTTAGTTTTTCCAATTATATTTTTTTTATATTTAAATTTAAAACCATCATAAAGAAAAGCATATTTAGGATTATATTTATAAATCTGTTTTTTTAGTAAATTGGAATTTGATTTAGCGCATAAAAGATTAACTTCTATTTTAGAAAAATTTTTATCAATTAATTCTAATGTTTTTTTGCCAATAATACCTGTGCTTCCAAATATATTAATATTCATTTTAGAAATTTAAAAATAAAGAATATAGAATAATTGAGAATAAAAAACTATCAAATCTATCAAAAATACCTCCGTGCCCTGGTATCAATTCACTGGAATTTTTTAAATTATTTTTTCTCTTAAAATAAGATTCTATAATATCACCGATAAATGCAAAAATAATAACAAAAACTGTCAAAAAAAGAAATTCGATATTTATCTTAATTTCAAAAAAATAAGCCAACATTATAGAGAGTGCAAAAGAAATGACAGTCCCTCCAATTAATCCCTCTACAGTTTTATTAGGGCTTATTTTTATTAATTTTGTATGTCCAAATGACTTTCCAATTACATAAGAAAAAATATCGAAAGTTATAACAGTGAATATAAATAAATTAAAATTTAAAAATATTAAATTATCAAAATTTATTAAAATAAAAAAAATAAATGATATAATTAAATATAATAACGGTATAACTTTATATTTTTCAAAGTTAAAAATAATTTCAATTAAAATACCAAAATACACAGTAACTATAAAGTAAAAAACTAAGGTAAAATCAATATAGGAAATTGAAAAATATATTGTAATAAAAATAAAGGAAAAAAATAATCTTAATAAAAAATTTTTATAAGCCATATTTTCTTTTAATTTTAAAATACTTATCAATTATAGATTGATATTCATTTTCTGAAAAATCTGGCCAAAGAGTCTCAGTAAAAAATAATTCAGTATAAGTTAGATTATACATAATAAAATTACTTAATCTCTGATACCCGCCTGTTCGTATTAATAAATCAGGATCTGGTAAAAATCCTATATAAAATAATTTATCTATTTCTTTTTCATTATTAATATTTATCGATAAATTATTTTTTTTTATATTTTGCAAAATATTTTTTACTTCCTCTTTAAACCCATAATTAAAAGCAATATTTAAATTTAGTTTATTATTTTTAGACGAAATATTTTCAATATTTTCAAATATTTCTTTAATTTTAATTGGTAAGTTCTTTCTTGAACCAAAAATTTTAATTTTAACTCCATTATCTTTTACCAGGTCATCAAATATTTTTGAGAAATTTTCATAAATAATTTCATAAATTATATTAATAGTAGACCTATTGTAATTTTCTGATGATAATGCAAAAATCGTCAAGTTTTGAAGTTTTCTATTTAATGAGTATCTGACTATTTTTTTTATATTTTCAAAACCTTTTGAGTAACCTGCTGTACTTGAATAGCCTTTTAATTTTGCCCATCTTTTATTTCCATCTAGTATTAGAGCAATATGATTTAAATTATTACTCAATCTTATACTTTCAAAATATCAGCTTTTTTTGCATCTAATATTTTGTCAATTTTATCAATATGATTGTCTGTTGTCTTTTGAATATCATTTAATATTCTTTTTAATTCATCCTCTGATAGGTTAGAATTCTTTTTTTCACTTTTTGATATTTCAATAAAATCTCTTCTTATATTTCGTATTGAAACTTTAGCATTTTCTGCAAATTCAGAAGCTATTTTTATTATTTCTTTTCTTCTTTCTTCACTTAATTTTGGTATTGGCAGTCTAATAATTTGTCCATCTGTTTGAGGATTAATACCAAGATTTGAATCTGTTATTGAATTTTCAATTGATTTTAATAAAGAAACATCCCAAACTTGTATTGTAATTGTACTTGCATCTTGTACAGAAATATTGCCTAGCTGATTTAACGGTGTCTTTGAACCATATGCTTCAACAAAAACATTATCTAGCATTGAAGGATTTGCTCTAGAGGTTCTTAAGGTATTTAATTCCTTTTCATAATGGGAAACTGCTAAATTCATTTTATTTTCTAACTCACTCATATTAACTTATTTTACTATATGATCCTTTATGATTCAAAACATTAATGAGTGAATTTTTTTTAAATATATTAGTTATAAAAATAGGTATTTTAGTATCTTTTGCTAAACTAATTGCTGTTAAATCCATTACTTTTAAATTTTTATTTATAACTTGATTATATGATATTTTTTTAATTAATTTAGCTGTTTTATATTTTAATGGATCTTTGTCATAAATTCCGTTTACTTTTGTTGCTTTTATAATTAATCCACAGTCTAATTCTGATGCCCTTAAAGTAGCAGCTGTATCAGTAGAAAAAAATGGATTTCCAGTTCCAGCTGCAAAAATTACAATTCTATTTCTTTCTAAATGCCTTATTGCCCTTCTTCTTATATAAGGTTCAGCAATTTGAGACATAGTAATCGCAGATTGAACTCTTGTAGGTACGTTAATTTTCTCTAAGCTACTTTGTAAAGAAAGAGCATTCATTACTGTGGCCAACATACCCATGTAATCAGAAGTTGATCTATCAATTCCCTCTGAGGCTCCTTTTATGCCTCTAAAAATATTTCCACCACCAATAATTAGACAAATTTGATATTTTTTTTTATAAACATTTTTAATTTCATTAGATATTTTATTTATAGTTGAAACATCAATGCCATAATTAGAGGACCCCATTAAAGATTCTCCAGAAATTTTTAAAAGAATTCTTTTATTCATTTTATAAGGTTATTAAATCAAACGAAATTAGTTCAAATTCAAATTTTGAAAAATCCTTTATTACATCTTTTATTAGTCTTTCTTGATCTAAAATAAAAGTTTGATTCAATAATGTTACCTCGCTATAAAATTTCTTCATTTTACCTTCTAAAATTTTATCAACTATATTAGATGGTTTTCCAGAACTAAGAATTAATTCCTTTTGAATTTTCTCTTCTTTAGCAATAATTTTTTTATCTAGATCTGTAATGTCTAATGACTCAGGTTTCATTGCTGCTATATGCATACATAAATTTTTGGCCAATGTTTTAATTTCATTTTCATCTTTATTAGTTGAATATTCTAATAACGAAATTATTTTACCAATATTATTTCTATAACTATTATGAATATAATAAGCATAATAAGAATCTTTATTTTCTCTAATTATTAAATCATTTAAAATTAGATTCTCTCCAATTTTAGATATCATTGAGTTAAAATAATCTTGAACAGTTCCCTGCTCATAGCCTAACTTGAGGAATTCCTCTTTTAAAATGATTGTATTATTTTTTAAAACTAAATCACCCAAGTTATCCAAAAAATTTAAGAAAGTGTCACTTTTTGCAGCAAAATCAGTTTCACTATTAACTTTGATTAGAACTGTAATATTTTTATTAGAATATATACCTACAGCACCTTCATTCGCTGCACGATCAGTTTTTTTTGATGCTTTAGCTAATCCTTTTTTCCTTAAAGCCTCTATAGATTTCTCAATATCATTATTATTTTCTTCTAAAGATTTTTTACAGTCAAGAAAACCAGCTCCTGTTTTTTCTCTTAATTCCTTAATTAGTTCGGTAATATTTTTCATTATTTCCCATCCTTATTTAAATTTTCTTCAGCAATCTCTTCTTTATTGAGATTAGATTGATCCTGAAAATTAGCAGCATCTTGAATGGTTTCTAAAAAATAATTTTTATAAAGACTTATTGATCTAAGAGCGTCATCATTACCAGGTATGATATAATCAATATTTTCTGGATCAGCATTTGAATCAACAATTGCAACTACTGGAATATTAAGTTTTGTAGCTTCACGAACTGCAATCTTATCTTTTATTACATCAAATACTATTAATAGATCTGGCTTTCCATTTAATGTTCTAATTCCACCTATGTTAAGATCAAGTTTTTGCTTTTCTCTTGAAATATCAAGTAATTCTTTTTTAGACAAATTTTTAGATGACTCGTTATCTTTTAAAAATAACTCAATTTCATCTAATCGTTTAATTGAATTTGAAATTGTTTTCCAATTGGTAAGAGTACCACCCAACCATCTTTTGTTAACATAAAAATCATTATTAATAGATGCCAACTCTTTAACTACCTCAGAGCATTGTTTTTTTGTTCCTACAAAAAGAATTTTGCCTGATTTAGAAACTGTTTCATGTATTTTTACTAAAGCTGAATTCAATAAATCTAATGTAATTCTTAAATCAAAGATATGTATGTTATTTCTAACACCATAAATATATTCTTTCATTTTTGGGTTCCATCTTCTTACGTTATGTCCGAAATGCACTCCTGACTCAAGAAGATCTTCAATTTTAACTTCTGGTAAATTCATAATAACTCCCGGTTTAACCTCCACAGAAATAAAAACACCGGTTTTTTCTGTGTGCTAGATTTAATTTGATTGTTCTATTATTATAATGCGTAATTTATTCAAGATATTTCTAAAGAATAATCTAAAATTTTTGATTTGTTCAAATCATCGAGTTTTTTATATGATTTAATAGTATATTTACTAAAATCAAAATTTACCAATTTTTGATCAACGGTCATAAAAACATCTATAAAATTGTCAATATCGTTATTTCCCTTTTTAGTAAAAATATTGTTTTTTAATTCAGATATATTTTTAATATTCGTATAAATGTGAAATTTATAATTTTTTTTAATAAAATTTTTCTCTAAGGAGTCTATTGCTCGTATTATAAAACGTGTATCAGTATTACTTTTTATAATATCTACATTGAATATTAATAAATTACCCTCTTTTAATAATGACCGGTATTTGTATAAATTTTCACTAAAAATAGTTAATTCAAATTGAAAACTAGATTCTGATACTGTTATAAATGCATATTTTTTCCCATCTTTATTTGATCTTTCTTTAATATCTAAAATAGCACCACAAACTTTAATGACATTTGAAACATAATTTTCTGAATAGTTTCTAAAAGATATTATATTCTCTAATTCAAAAAACTTTTTTGGATAATGATTTAACGGGTGATCAGAAAAATAAAATCCTATAACCTCTAATTCGTTGGATAAAATTTCTGAATTCTTCCATTTCTGATAATTTTGATTAAATAGGTTTTTATCTTCAAAAGAAATCTCATTTTCTTCAAATAACATATCTTGATTAATATTTTTTTCTCCTCCAAATAGTTCAACAAATTTTGGTACATTATTAAATAATTTCGATCTATTAGTTTCAATACTATCAAAAGCACCAGCCTGAATAAGTTTTTCGAGCTGTCTTTTGTTTATTACCTCCTTGGAAACTCTATTCATAAAATCAATGATACTTTTAAATTTGCCATTTTTATTTCTTTCATCAACCATGCTAGAAATGGATTTTAAACCAACACCTTTGATTGCTGCCAATCCAAATCTTATTGATTTTAAGTTATCATTTATTTCAATTGAAAATAAAGGATCAGAAAAATTTATATCCGGTTTTAAAAAATTAATATTCAATCTTTCTATTTCTTGTTTAAGTAAAATAATTTTTTCTGTTCTATCTATAGAATAGTTTAAAGTTGCTGTAAGAAATTCGTGAGGAAAGTTTGCTTTTAAATAAGCAGTTTGATATGATATTAAAGCATATGCTGCGGCATGACTTTTATTAAAACCATACCCTGCAAATTTATCAACTAAATCAAATATTTTTGAAGCTTCTTTTTTATCAATATTATTTTGAACAGCACCTTCTATAAATCTAGTTTTTTGCATATCCATTTCTTTTTGAATTTTTTTTCCCATTGCCCTTCTTAGTAAATCTGCTTCACCTAAAGAATAATTTGATAAAACTTGTGCAATCTGCATTACTTGTTCTTGATAAACGATAATGCCATAAGTTTCTTTTAAGACTTCTTCTAACATAGAATGAAGATATTTGATTTCTTCACGACCATGTTTTCTATTACAAAAAGAAGGAATATTATCCATTGGACCAGGTCTAAATAATGCAACTACAGCAATTATTTCTTCAAATCTATCAGGTTGCAATTGGCGAAGGACGCTACCCATACCATTACTCTCTAATTGGAATATTCCTACTGTATCACCCTTACTTAACTGTTCATAGGTTTTTGAATCATTAAGAGGTATTTTATTTATTAAAAAATTTTTATTTTCTTTAACTATTAATTTTACGCAATCGTCAATAATCGATAATGTAGTTAAACCAAGAAAATCAAATTTTATTAAACCTGCCTCTTCAACATACTTCATTGAAAATTGTGTAGCATTCGTATTAGTATTTTGATCTTTGTATAAAGGAACTACTTTAGATAACTTTTCATGACCAATTACAACTCCAGCAGCATGGGTTGAAGCATGTCTATGAGTTCCTTCAATTTTTAGACTTACATCTATTATATTTGAAATTCTTTCATCACTACTTATCCTTTCCTGCAAACTTCTTTCAGATTTTATAGACTCACTTAAAGTAAGTGGATTTGATGGATTAAAAGGTATTAGTTTAGCAAAAGAGTCTACTTCTCCGTAGGGAACTTCTAAAACTCTGCCAATATCTCTTACCGCAGCTCTTGATGCTAGAGTACCAAATGTAATTATATGAGCAACACATTCACTTCCATACTTATTATTTACATATTCAATAACTTCATCTCTTCTAGTTTGACAAAAATCTATATCAAAATCTGGCATTGACACTCTTTCTGGATTTAAGAACCTTTCAAATAATAATTCATACTCTAATGGATCTAGATCAGTTATTCCTAAACACCAAGCCACTAAACTGCCAGCACCTGATCCTCTGCCAGGACCAACAGGGATGGATTGCTCTTTAGCCCAATTAACAAAATCTGCTACTATTAAAAAATATCCAGCAAACCCCATTCTAATTATAATTTCATTTTCATATTTCAATCTATCTGTGTAATTTTCTATATTCTTAATATTCTTTTCTTTTATTTTTTTTCCAAGTCCCAATTCTGAGGTTTTTAATAAAAAATCTTCAGCTGATAAATTTAAATCATTTTTAAATTCAGGTAATTGTGGTTTCATTGATTCAGGAAAATAATTACAAGATAGAGAAATATTTAAATTATTTTGTATTATCTCAGGAATATCTTCAAAATTTGCATACATTTCTTCATTTGACTTAAAATAAATATTTTCATTAGAAGTATTTCTTTGAGAATTGTTAATTGTAGATTTTTGGGCAATGCAAAGTAATGCATCATGAGCTGAATAATCATCTTTATTAGCGTACTTTATATTATTTGAACCAATGAGTGGTATATCAAATTCTTTTGATAAATTAATAAATTCTTTTTCAAAAACATCGATATTTTGATCATTTATTCTTTGAATTTCAAAAAGAAAATTTTGCTTAAAAACTTTTTTAAAATTATCTATTAATTGAATTATATCTCTTTTTTTGTTTTCTTTGTTTAATAAAAGTAAAGGATTTAATTCACCACCTATATAACAGAATAAACCTTCAGAAAATTTGTCTAATTGCGAAAAGTATATACCAACATTATTTCCTTCATTTAGATGAGAAAGTGAGCTTAATTCTAATAGATTTCTATACCCAGTTTCATTTTTGACTAAAAATGTAACTTGGGAAATTTGATTATTTACAATAATATCTAATAAATTTATTGAAGTTCCAATTATAGGTTGAATATTATTTTTTACACACTCTTTGGAAAATTCAAAGACTCCAAACATATTATTATTATCTGTAATAGCGATTGCAGGCATGTCATTTTTTTTAGCTAGATCTACTAAATTTGTAATTTTTAGCGTACTTTCAGATAAAGAATATGAAGATAAAGATCGTAAATGAATAAAAGGATTATTCATTCTTTAAATGTATTTTCTTTTTTTTAAAATAATAAATTTCATCAGCTAATAAAGAATAAGTTTTGTTATGAGTAACGTATACTAAAGTTTTTTTATTTTGTTCGATATAATTTATAAAAAATTTAAAAATGTTGTTAGCAGTATCTTCATCAAGATTTCCAGTCATCTCATCAGCTAAAATTAAGTCAGGATTATTTACAAGAGATCTGGCAATAGCAACTCTTTGCTGCTCTCCTCCTGATAATTTCAAAGGTTTATAATTTATCCTTTCATCTAAACCAAATTCAAGAAGTAGTTTTTTAGAAATTTCATAACTTTTCTTTTCATTTTTATTTATTAATAATGGCAGCATAACATTCTCAATGACAGTGAGTTCAGGAATCAGATGAAAAAATTGATGAATAAAACCAATAGATAATCCTCTAATTTTATTAATTTCATCTTTAGAGCATAAAGAAATATCTTTATTCTTAAAATAAAAGTTTCCATCATATTCTGAATCAAGTAAACCAATAATATTCAGAAAAGTTGTTTTACCTGAACCTGAAGGCCCAACAATCGAAACTTTAGTATTTTGCATTAATTTAAAATTAAGATTTTTAATTATCTCAATTTTTAAATTATTTTCATTGGAATAATGCTTATCTAAATTAGATATCTCTAGTAAATATTTGTTATTCACTTCTTAAACTTTTAACAGGGTCTATTCTAGCTGAACTTAAAGCAGGAAAAATAGTTGAGATAATTGATATGATTATTGCTACACAAACTACGTAAACAATCTCATTTACACTAATTTTTGAAGGTAAAGATGATAAATAATACACTTCTTCAGAAAACAATTTTGTTCCAAGTAAATATTCTAAAAAACTTTGGATTGACTTAATATTGATTGTGAAAAGTATTCCAATTATTAATCCTATTAAAGATCCAATCAAACCAATTGAGACTCCAATAGTAAAAAATATTTTTATAATACTTTGATTACTCATTCCAATAGTTTTTAAAATCCCAATATCTTTGTTTTTTTCTTTTACAAATATAATTAACCCTGAAATTATATTTAATGATGCAATTAAAATAATTAAAGAAAGAATAATAAACATAACATTCTTTTCCACCTTAAGTGCATTTATTAGAGTCTTGTTTTGATCTTTCCAAGATATTGAATAAAAATTTAATAAAAGATTAGATGTTTGTAATTCTACATTATTTTTAAATAATTCGATTTCATTAGGAGATACTGCAAAGATTTCAATTTTGTTATATATATCTTCATCGTATAAGAGTAATTTTCTAACAAGCTCTGATGATAAAAAAATTAAATTGGAATCATATTCATATAAACCTAGATCAAATATACCTACTACTTCCAATGTTTTGAATCTTGGAATATTACCTAATATTGTTTTATCAGTCTTTGGAATTGCAATTTTAACCTTGTCTCCCACATTTAAATTCATTTCATTCGCTAAGGAATCTCCGATTAATATTTCATTTTTTGGGTTTTGAATTAATGCCCCCATATTAATTGAATTAAACAAATAATGATTTTTATCATATTCGTCGTAGCCTTTGATCATGACACCTTTAGAGTTATTTGATTTTATAATTAATCCATTTGTTTCAATAGATTTGTAGTGTTGATAAAAAAAAGAATTATCAATATTCAATATGAGTTCGTTAGCTTGCTTATTTGTTATCTCATTATCAAAACTATAAATATTGAGGTGTGAATTGAGTCCAATTATTCTGTTAGTAAGATCAATTCTAAAACCATTCATAACAGACATTACTATAATAATTGCTGCTACTCCTAAACTAATACCTATTATTGAAAACCAAGCGAAAATTGACACATAACCATCAGATTTCTTAGACAATAAAAATCTAATAATCAGTAAGCGTTCTGATTTAGAAATCATCTATTTTTTAAACTTATTATTAATAAAATCAATTACACCACTAGATGAAATTTTTTCACTTTGATTATTTTGGCGATTTTTAATTTCTACTAAATTATCTTTTAAATCTCTTTTGCCAATAATAATTTGATATGGTGTCCCAATTAATTCATTATCAGATAATTTTTTACCTATACTACAGTTTCTATCATCTAAAATGACTTCAATATTATTTTTCATAAAATATTCATAATACTCTGATGATTTTGTGGCACAATCTTGATCTTCTGGCATTAAATTAACTATAGAAACCTTAAATGGAGCAACTTCTAAAGGCCATCTAATTCCTTTGTCATCATGATAAGCTTCTATGATTGCTCCCACAAGTCTTGAAACACCAATGCCATATGATCCCATATGAACTGGAACATTTTTACCACTTTTATCTTGAACAAAAGCATTTAATTTATCAGAATATTTTGTTCCAAAATAAAATATATGACCCACTTCAATTCCCTTAGAAATTTTTAAATCTTCATTTGAAATTGGGCAATTTTTTTCATCATGCTGATCATCAACTGCAGCATAAAATGACTGCAACTCATTTGGGTCTATAGTTTCGGGGTTAAGTGTTTCTAATTTTTTATCATAATAAAGTGTACTTTCACCAGTCTTAGCTAGTATTTGAAATTCATGACTTAAGTTACCGCCAATTGGTCCTGTTTCTGCTCTTAAAGAAATTGGCGTTAAACCCATTCTAATAAAAGTTTTTATGTATGCTTTAAACATATTGTCATAAGATTTTTTTGCTTCGTTTTCATCAAGATCAAATGAATAATTATCCTTCATTAAAAATTCTCTTCCTCGCATTACTCCAAACCTAGGTCTAACTTCATCTCGAAATTTCCATTGAATATGAAAAAGATTTTTTGGAAGATCCTTGTAAGAATTTATATGTGATTGAAATATGTCTGTAATTAATTCTTCGTTTGTTGGGCCGTATAGCATTTCCCTTCCACTTCTATCTGTAATCCTTAGCATTTCTTTTCCATAATCATCGTATCTTCCTGATTTAATCCATAAATCAGAAGATTGGATCGTAGGCATAAGTAGTTCTACTGCTCCTGCATTATTTTGTTCTTCTCTAACAATCTGTTCAATTTTTTTTAAAACAATTAGACCTAGAGGTAACCACGAATAAATACCAGCGCTAGATTGTTTAATCATGCCAGCTCTGATCATTAATTTATGGGAAATTATTTCAGCATCTGATGGCGCATCTTTAATAGTTGGAAGAAAAAAGTTAGAATATTTCATTTATTAAATATATTTGATAAATCAAATCCAAATAAAATCAAAAAAAATAAAATTAAAGCTGATATTAATGAAGTTGCTATAAATTTTATTAGAAGATATGGCTTACTTGGAGCGCTTTTTGCATGTCCAGATTCTACTTTTTGGGGTACTTTTATCTTAATCGGTAAAAGTATGAAAAATAACATCCACCAAACAAGGATAAAAATTAGGACATGAGTAAATAGTGCCATTAAGATCGTATTAAATGAACTTCAATTTCTGGTTTTTTTTGAATTGAATTTTTTATAATTTTTCTAAAACTACTTTTAACTAAGTCAGATACTATAAGATCTGATGATTTTTGATCTTTGTTAAGTTTTGAGTAGTTTTCTATAAAAAGTATTTTAAAATCATTTTTAATATTTTCTTCATCTATTCCAGGCAATCCTTTTAAGGTAAGTAACATATTTTTATTAATTGAATAGTCATCATCATTGATAATTAAAGAAATTAAAACTAACCCCTCAAAGGAATATTTCCTTCTCTCTTTAATAAATGCAGATTCAGAGTCGTAAAGATTTTTACCCTCAACAATTAACTTTCCAGTTTCAAATATTTCTACAATTTTAGGTTCACCTGGTGCAATTTTGAGACATTTTCCATTTTCTAAAATTTTAGTAAATGGTACTTGAGAAGAGTAGGATAATTGTTTATGCGCCTCAAGATGCATGGGTTCACCATGTACAGGAATAGATAAGTAAGGTTTTGTCCAATTATACATTTGTTTGATTTCATCTGCATAACCATGACCCGAAACATGTACTAAATCATCATCAGCAGTTACTATCTCAACTCTTTGTCTAATAAGTAAGTTCTTTAAATTATTTATTGATTTTTCATTACCAGGAATATCTCTAGAGCTAAAAATTACTACATCTTCAGGCTCTAAATGTAAATGTTGATGAGAATTATAAGCTATTCTGAAAAGTGCAGATCTTTTTTCACCCTGACTTCCAGTACAAATTATGACTAAATTTTCTCTTGGTATATAAGAAGCTTC
>CACBQR010000004.1 GCA_902541435.1 uncultured Alphaproteobacteria bacterium | reverse complement strand
GTGATTCCAATAGACAATGGGATCAATCTCTGCAACCAGCTCTTGAAATTTGGTCCTATGTACAATCCATTCCTGAAAATAATCTTGCTTTTCTAACTATGGGAAAACGAGATGCTCCATATGATTCAGGTTTACCAAAACCAATAAAAAGATTTAGACCTGGTGAAGGTTTCTTAGATATTGGTGAAGCAGAAATATTTAGCACAAATGATCAGCATGCCTTTGTTAAACTTGCTGATAATCATCAATGGCAAGTAGGGGATATGATTTGTTCTGGTATTTCCCATCCATGCACAGCATTTGATAAATGGAAGTTTATTCCAGTTGTTGATGATGACTATAATGTTCTTGATGGTATATTAACTTATTTTTAATTATCCTTCTTGTCTAGTATTTGGTGCATAAGCAACACAATCAAGCTCAAACTTTAAGAAAGTAGGCAATACTTTTACAATTGTACTTCTTGTTGGTAGTGGATCTGTAAAATATTCAGGATAAATTTTATTATATTCTTTTAAATCTTTTTGATCAGCTACGTAGCCCTTAACATTAATAACATGATCCAAGGTCAGACCTGCTTCTTTTAAAATCACTTCTAAATTTTCAATTGAACGTCTCATTTCTTCTTCAAATGTACCTTCAATGACTGACCCATTTTCTCGATCAACGGAAGCTTGCCCTGAAACATATACAAAATCACCTGCTTTAATTGCGGGGCTAAAAGGTAAAACTGATTTTGCACCAGTGGTTATTATTTTAATCATATTCTCTCCTTTTTTAAATTTTTTTATAAAAGTGACTCATCCCAATTTAATTGATTAGCTAAAATTCCACCATCGACGTATAACATTTGTCCTGTAATATATTTTGCTTCTTCAGATGCTAAAAATACAGCTACTCCACCGATATCTGATGGCTCCCCAATCCTGCCAAGTGGAATTTGTGAACTGATTACTTTTTTATTATTTCCTTTATTTAGGCCTGCACTAGTCAGTGGTGTTTCGAGTATACCTGGACCAATACCATTAACACGTATGTTCTTTGATGCTAAACTTACAGCCATTGATTTAATCATCATTAGTACAGCTCCTTTGGAAGTATCATACATGACGCTGTTTTTTTCAGCTGCTAAGGAGTTAGAGGAACCAATACAAATAATACTACTATTATTTTGATCGTTTGAAATTTGTTTTACAAATTCTTGAGATGTAAACATATAACCTCTAACGTTCAGATTAAATGTTTTATCAAATTTTTCTTTATTAATATTTTCAAAATCAGTATCTTGAAAAGTACCAGCATTATTTATAAGAGTATCTATTTTTCCAAGTTTAACTTTTGCTTCTTGAATTAGTTTTTTATTTCCATCAATTGTTGATAGATCTGATTGTACAAAATAACACTCAGTCAATTTTGTGAGCTTATCTAAAGCGCCATTATCTTTTTCATGAGAATTAATGACAATTTTTGCTCCTTTTTTAGCAAATGCCTCTGCAATTCCAAATCCTATACCATGTGTAGATCCAGTTATACATACACATTGGTCTTTCATCTTATTTCCCCTAGTTCTTGTTTTTTCACTATAGTTGTTTTAGGTTTTACCTTAATATTAAATTAAATATATGCAACACAAACAAAGATTTACAAATGTTACTCTGGTAACTCCATATGGAGAAGAAGATAAAGATCTTCTAATTGATGGTGATAAAATTGTTGATATTTTAAATCCGAATGAAAATATTTCTGATGAATGGAAAATAATTGATGGTCAGAAAAACTTTATCTTTCCTGGAATGATTGATGTTCTTCAACATGGTTTTTTAAATTATTTGTATGGTCATGCTGAAGAAAATTGTACTGTTGATAATTCTAAAATACTACCATCAGTCGGAGTTACAGGTTTTTTACCGTCAACACCATGCCTACCACCTGAAAAAACTAAAACTTTATTAAATGCACTATCAAATGACATTGATAAAGCTAAAGAGGGAGCCCGTGTTTTAGGAATTCATTCAGAAGGACCTTGTTTTGCATTACCTGGGGCTCATGATCCTAAAAATCTTCGAAACCCTTCTGTATCTTTAGCCGAAGAATTATTAGATGCATGCCAGGGTAAATTAAAAGCTCTGACATTAGCGCCAGAAATGAATGGTTCAGAAGAATTTATAAAGAGACTTAAAAAAGAAAATATTTCAATTCATTTGGGTCACAGTGGAGCCAATCCAATTGATGTTCCTAAATTTGCAGATTGGGGGGTTGATGCTGTAACACATATGTATGATGCACTTCCAACTTATCCACCAGATGACACAGGTGTTCATGTATTATCTCTAACTGATGCTTTAATTGCTGAAACACGAATTGCTCTTGGAGTTATATGTGACGGTATTCATGTTCACCCTCAATTAGTTGAACTACTATCTCACTTACCAACTGATAGAGTATTCTTAGAAACGGATTCTGTTAAGGGAGCCGGCTCTCCAGTTCCTGTTAAGTTTGAATTTTTTCCTGGAAGATGGTGTACAGTAGAAAAAGGGAAAGCTTCTACTTATAATGGTTTATTAGCTGGGTCATCATTAACTTCTATTGAAGCATTACAAAATTATTATAAGTTTTCAAAAAAAACTTTATCCCAAGTTGCTATTGCTGCAAGTTTAGTACCAGCAAGAGTAATAGGTTTAGAAAATATTATGGGAAGTATTGAAAAAAATAAATTAGCTGATTTTATTCTTTTACAAAAAGATAATTTGGAGATTAGTGAAACCTATATTGCTGGAAAATCTGTATATAAAAGTGAATAAAAATAATTTAAATCAAAAACTTCGTTACAACGATGGTGGCAATGTCCACATGGATTTTCACGGTGCTACAAATACAACTATTGAGTTTATAATTAATAAATATGGTATCGATACCATGAACGATATCTTCAAAAAAGTTGGTAATGATGTTTATAAAGATATCAAAGATCATATTAAAAAAGGGAATATCAAAATGTTAGCTAAACATTGGCAGCATTTTTTTGATCGGGAAAATGCTGATTATAATATTTCTATTAATGATGAAGAAATTATTTTAACGGTTAATCGTTGTACAGCATATGAACATGTAAGAAAGTTGGTTGGAAATGTTTCACCTAACTTTTGTGATCAAACTATTAAAACAAATGAAGCACTGGCTGAAGATACTCCATACGAAATTAAAACTGAAATTTTAGGAGAAGCAGCATGCAGACAAACTATAAGGAAAAGAGCATGATACCTAGTGATCATTTTACCCGTTTCTATAACGAAGTTTTTAAGTTTCTCGAAGATCAAGGAGAAGAACATCTAGAGGCTTACTGGTTGGAAATCAGTAAAAATCAAGAAAAACATACTTTAAAGTTATTCAAAGAAAAAGGTTTGAAGGGGATGTATGAATACTGGGATCATATTAGAATTGAAGAAAACTGTGATATGGATTTAAAATTAGATGACGAAAAATTAGAATTAAGAATGAATGTTTGTCCAAGTCTTAGTAAAGTTTTGGATAATGATGCAGAGCCTATGAAAAGATACTGCGATCATTGTGCTGGTTGGATAGGCCCACTTATTGATAAAGTAGATCACCATCTAGTTTATGATGTAATTGATCGTAATAAACCTCAATGCGTAGTGAAAATTTTTAAAGATAAAGAAAAGGCTATTGAAGAAGAAAAAAATGCCAAACTTTTAATGGGATGGCCTAAGAAAAGAAAATAAAATTTTATTAAATGAAAATAGATTCTTCAGGCATCTTATGTTCTTCAAAAATTGATTCAAATAAAGCATGCTATACTTTTTCATCATTTGTTTCTCTTAGTAATGGATCTATTCTTGCCACTGCAAGAGGTGGAAATAATAAAGATTCTGAATTAGAGGGAATAGAGTTTTTTCGATCAGATGATGAAGGTGAGAAATGGTCAGAACCTTGGGAGCCTTTTAAAAATGTTAAAATAGATAATCTTAAAGGCAGTCTAAAACTTTGCTATTTAACTGAAATTTCTGATTCTCATATTATTGCATCATTATTGTGGATCGATCGAACTTCTATTCCAGGAAAAGAATTATTTAATGCTAATACAGAAGGCTGTCTTCCAATGAAAATTCTAATTGCAGATTCTTATGATAATGGGAATACGTGGTCAAAACTTAGAAAAGTTCAGCTACCTAAAGACATTGGTCCACCAAGTCTTACCAATCCTATTATGAAATTACCAAATGGAAAATTAATTATGAGTATTGAAAATAATAAAGATTATTATGATGAATCAAAATGGTATCAAAAAAATATTTTCATATGTTCTTCTGATAATGGAAAAACATGGTCTAAACCTTATTTAGCAGCAGGTGATGAAACTGGAAGAATTTTTAATTGGGATTTAAGATGTGGTGTAAATAAAAATGGAACTATTACTTCTTTTGCATGGACATATGATTCGGCAAAAAAAACTTTCCTTAATATTCATCAAAGAATAAGTAATGATGAAGGTAAAACATGGTCTCAGCCAAAAGATTTAAATATTTCTGATCAACCTTCTCATCCTGCATTATTAAAGGATGGTAAGGTAGTGTTAGCATGGGTTGATAGATTTAAAAATCAAAGCATAAAAGTAAGAGTATCAGATAATCTCAATGCTCATTTTGATGAAATTTCTGAGGTAACAATTTTTAATCAAAAAAAAATTAAACAAAATAGTAATGAGCTAGGAGGGTTATTAGCTGACATGAATATATGGAGTTTTGGATTGCCCTATGCTGATGTTTTACAGAGTGGGAAAGTTTTAGTTTTTTATTATGCGGGTAATGATAAAAAAATGGATCTACATTGGATACGTTTAAAATTTGAATAATATTTTATGGTAATTGCTTTCTGTAAAAAATTAATTGTCTCAAAAAAGTCCTAACTCCCATAGCTCCTTCTTCTCTTATAAGAATAAAAGCATTCATAGATATTGCTATAATAAAAGCACAAATAACAAATAAAACTTCATAGCTGCCAAGTAATTTGTCAAAAACAATAATCTCATTATTATCTAACCAAACAACTAAATAACCAGCTAGCACTGTTGTTACTCCTGCTGTTATTCCATCTAAGCTGTAAGCAAGTGACATAAAAGATTCTTTGTTATTACTTGGTACATAGTTTAGCATAAAAATATAACCTATTGATGCACTTCCCCACATTAAGAAACCAAAGAGAAAGAAAATTATTCCAATTACGTAGCTTAAGTATGGAGTATCAGAATTTATAAATGGTAAAGTAAGTAATAGTACTATTTGTAGACTTTGGAATATTACTCTTATACCCCTACAACCATAACTATCTGTTACTCTTCCAACTACTAAACCACTACACGTCCCACCAATTAGAATTAAAGTTGAAGAAAAAATTAATTCCCCACTTGGAATATTCATTCTAATTTTAAAATAGAGAGTTAAGAAAATAGCTAGTATTGTAATGACTAAATATTGTGTTCCTGATGAAACTAAAAATAAGTTAAAATTTTTATCTTTAGTTGCTTTAAGTAAATTTTTTAAATAACCTTGATCATCATCTCGTTCTTTAATCTTTTTTCCCCCTTTTAATTTTAAAAGTAAAAGAGCTGATATTAGTCCAAGAATTATTGCTATAAAAAAAACTGAGTAAAATCTCTCTAAACCCTCTCTACTGTCCAACCAGATTTTTATTCCATACGATGCAACTAAAGCAAAGGGTGTACAGATAATTCCATTAATACCAATAACTCTACCCCTAACATCTCTTGGAATAAATTCTTGCATCCAAGGCACAAATGCAGCTTCAGATAATGAACGTAAAATAGAAAACATGAGCATTGCAAAAAATAACAAGTAGAAAACAAGTGTTAAATTATCTTGATAAAACGGAACAATTAAAAAAATTAAAAGAAAAATGTACCTGCTAAATAATGTCCAAATAGATAAAACCTTACTACCAAAATAAAGAGTTATAGGGATACTAATTAAAGCTAAAACTTGGCAAAAAGCCATAAGACTACCTAAAATACCAATTCTATCTGGATCTAATCCTAATTCTACAGAATATAATGTTAAAGGTGCTGCAACTGTTCCTATAACAGCACACATTTGTAGTGCAGTTGAAAAATGATAATAATTAATTACTTTCATTTTTTCTTTTTCATTAGATATTAGATTGAACATATTGATGACTATATATTTACGATATACGTTTTAATAATATGTTGGTTATCATGAATGCACCAAAAACAAATTAGTAATTCATTGTTATTTAAAAGAAGAATTGATGGTTGACCAAACTTAAGCGAGCCAAACTGTTTACTTATATTAGTATCATCACTTGATAAACCATCTTTAGAAAACAAATTGATTTCATCTAAAATTGAAAACTTATTATCTCTGACATCAACTTTTCTTAAAATTAATCCTGTCGGGTTTTCTCTGTGACAATGAATGGTAAAAATTATATCATCTTTATAAAACATTACATTAGACGCTTGTCCTCTGATTTTAGTATCAATTACAGTATTAAATGTTTTTCCAGCATCATCGGAAATTACAACATGGTTGCTAAGATTTTTTTTATTTTTATTGTCATAAGCCCAAAAAATAACAATAATTTTGCTGTTCGTTTCACATAATCGACATTCCCAAGTTGAAACATGCCCTTCCTTGGATTTATAAAATTCAGATAGTTTACTCCAATTTTCTCCTTCATCATCACTATAAATTATCCATCCTGAATGATCTGACTCTTTTAAATGGAAAGGTGGCGCTGCTCCTAATATTCTACCTGATTTTAATTGAATACACGGCCCTGATATTTCAAGTGGTGTTTTATTGACGTTAAAATTTTTTGGCATAGACCAACTTTCCCCATTATCGTTAGAAATACTTATTTTATTATTGAGCGGCAGTATTTCAAATGTATTAGGGTTAACAATTGGTGTTAAACTATCTGGTCTTACAAAAGCATAACCTATTGCCAATAATTTATTATTTTGTAATAATAGTGGTTTAAGAGATTCTGATTCTTCCTTATTTTTATATATATGATTATGTAAAGGTTTCGGTTTAGACCAACTTCTTCCATCATCAAAACTTTTTGAAACAAATGTTCTTTGATCAGCAGAATCAAAAGCTTGCCCAATAGTAAATAATGCAAGTAAGGAATTATCCTTTAATTTCACTATACCAGGGAAAATACCTTGTTTACTAACGAGTAAAGGATCAGGGTTTTCGTATAGAATTATTTCATCAATTATTTTCATTTATTTTATACTTGTTAAAATTTAATTTCTTTACCACTCACTTTCAAATTCATGATGAAATTGAAAGCCCTTAACAGGGGTTGCTTCGCCTCTCGGTATAGGAGCAATAGGATTTAAAGAGTGATTTGTTTCACCTCTAGCTATTTGAACAGAAAAAAAAGGCCACTGTGATAAATCTGCTTTAACATTTGAAGGAGAATATCTTAGAGTAATTCCACATCTAGGATTATTTGAATGGTTTGCATCAGAACCATGTAAAAGAGCATCCGAATGAAGAGAAATTTCACCAGCTTTTAAATTCATATATACTATTTTTTCTTTATCAATTTGATCATTAGATACTTCTTGGTTTAAATCATAATTTTTATCATCATTAATTTTATGTAAAAATTTTTTTGTTTTGTGGCTTTCTGATACTATTTTCATTGCTGAATTAGATTTATCTGTATCATATACAGCTAACCAAACTGTAACAGAGTTTGAAGGATTTAAAGGCCAATATTGAGAATCTTGATGCCAAGGAACAACACCTTTACTCTTAGCTGCTTTGTAAAAAAATTGTCCACCCCAAAGGAAGAAGTTTGGTCCTAAAAGATCCTCCACATAATCAAGAATAGCAGGCGTATGGGCTAAATCATAAAACTTTTTACTCGCTTTATGCCACATATTAGTTTTATTTATGTTAACGCCTGCGGGTAGTCTATTACTTAAATCTAAAAAAAGTTTTTGAAGATCTTTAACACCACCTTGAGAAAATACAGGCAGACCTTTTATATAACCCTTATCTTCATACTGCGATATTTCATTATCATTTAATCTTCTAACTAATTTACTAATTTCCATTTAGATTTTTTTTATTAATTTCTTAAATTTTTCTAGCTCTTTTTTTTCGGCATAAACAACATTATTTTTTGATGGAAATTTCTTACTTACTACATCCTTCTGATATTCCTTAAAAGCATCTATTCTATCCTTTTGTAACTTTTCGTATATCTTATTAAAATCTTTATATTTTTTTGCATGTCTAGGTGTTTTAGTTGAATTGAAGTGATATCCCAAAATATCTTCACCAAACAAAAATTGAATATCCGCATATCTGCCTGATCCTATTGAAATAGTCAAAGCTTTGGTGTCTTTTGTTATTTCTTTTAAAATATCCTCCGGTACACATTCGACCTCTACAGCCCAAGCACCAATTTTTTCTAATTCTTTTATATCATGATAAACTTTAATAGCCTCAGCAGAACTTTTCCCAACTGGTTTCACACCCCCTGTCCACGTTGATTTCATTGGAACAAAACCTACGTGCCCTTGAAAAGGGATATTAAAATCACTTAAATATTTAATAAAATTTATATTCCACGAATTGGTGTGTATGGAGTCTACACCGACTTCTAGTAATTCAAATACTTTCTTCATCATACTTTCTTTGGAGGCATGCTCAGTATATTTTATCCCACACGTTAAAAATGTATTGGGCGCAGCTTTACGTATTTCTTTTAACTGATCTACTCCACAAATGATCATATCTATACCAGCAGCTTCTGCAGCTGCAGCTTCTTCAGCAGATACAACATTTATTTGTGTTAATTTTTTCTTACCTTTTAATTTTATTAAATCTTTAACCGTATAGTTTCTATAGCCAGCTTGATGTGCAAGAGAGTAAACTTTTTTAAATTTATTTTTCATAATTAATGTTGTTGCAGAAACTTTCTAAATTTATTTAACTCTATTTTTTTAATTGAAATAGTATGTTTTTTTGTTGGAAATTTATTTTTTTGAACTTCTGTTTTATACTTTTTGAAAGCATCAATTCTTTCTTTTTGAATATCAATTAATATTTTATTAAAATTTTTATATTTTTTTGCATGTCTTGGAAAACTTATTTTACTCTGTCCTAATATATCTTCAGCAAATAAAAATTGAGCATCCGCAGCTATTCCCGAACCAATTGAAATAGTAACAAGTGATGTGTGCTTTGTAATAAATTCTAAAATATTTTCTGGAACGAGTTCTACTTCTATTCCCCATGCACCAGTTTTCTCAATATCCTTTATATCTTTAAATAATTCTGCAGCTTCATTTGCGGTCTTTCCAAAAGATCTAATGCTACCTATCCATGTCGTTCTTCTTGGAATAAAACCAACATGACTTTGAAAGGGAATTCTAAATTTACTTAAATGTGCCATCCATTCAAGATTCCAATTTTGACACATTAGTGAATCAGCACCAGCCTCAATTATTTCGAATGCTTTTTTTGTTGCTTCTCTTTTTGACGGGTTCTCAATAAAAGGTACACCAACAGTCATAAAAGTTTTTGAAGCAGCTTTTCTAATATTTGGAAAATCTTTTCCTGGTCCAGTTAATAATAAATCAATTCCTGCTTCTTCAGCAGCCGCAGCTTCTTCAACTGTGGTAACTCTTACTTGTGTTAGTTTTTTCTTACCTTTTAAATTTATTAAATCTCTGACAGTATAATTTCTATATCCTAGATCATTGTTTATAGAAAAAACTCTTTTATATTTTTTTTGCATTCTCTTATGATTTATAATTAAATTAAGAAAATATGGTAAATAAATAATTTTTACTAGCTATCTTTTTAATTTCAGTTACCATAATTTTATTAAATTATGACAACTTTTAATAATCAAGATCTTCAATCTAAATTTGATGACAACGGCTATATTGCAATAAACCCATTATTTTCAATTGATAAAATAGAAGAGATTAAGATTGAATTATCTAGATACATTAAAGAAGTTACGCCTAATGTACCTGATCATCATATATTTTATGAAAATAAAGATGATAAAACTTCCATAAAGCAACTTCAGCAAATGTTTACTTATGATGATTACTTTAAAGAATTAATTGAAAACTCTCCTATTAGAGAAGTTGCAGAAATAGTTTTACGAGAAAAAGCTGAGCCCAAAAATTTACAATTTTTTAATAAACCACCAGGAATTGGAAAGCCAACACCACCACATCAGGATGGTTATTACTTTATGTTAAAAAAACATAATGCCGTTACTTGTTGGTTAGCTCTAGAAAAAGTAGATGAAGAGAATGGATGTATTCATTATGTAAAAGGTTCTCATAAATCTGAATACAGGCCACATGGTAGATCCAATGTATTAGGTTTTTCTCAAGGTATTACTGATTTTGGAAATGAGGAAGATAAAAAGAACACAGTCTCTTTTCCTGGAGAGCCAGGAACTTTTTTAATTCACAATGCTAAAACAATACATTGGGCTGAAGGAAATAAATCTCAAACAAGAACTAGAAAAGCACTGGGATTTATTTATTATGGAGAAAGTGCAGAAATAAATCAAGAAGCACATGATGCTTATCAAGAAAAACTTCGAAAAGAAATGAAGGAGAAAAATCTAATATGAATTTCAATACCAACACCCCTGAATTAAGCGATCTAAAAAAAATTTATGATGAAAATGGTTATAATCATATTCCTGAACTTTTTTCGAAGTCTGATATGGAGTTTATAAATAATGAGTTTGATAGATATATTAAAGACTGTGTTCCTAAAATGAAAGAAGGGGAAGTGTATTACGTAGATAAAGAAAATAAAGATACTTTAATGCAAATGCAAAAGTTAGAAGAATACGATGCTTTCTTTCATGATCTATTTCACAATAGTAAAATAAAAGAATTAGCTGCGAACGCTTTAGGCGAGGATGTTATACCTAGAGCTATGGAATACTTTAATAAACCTCCTGGTAAAAGCAATCCTACTCCGCCTCATCAAGATGGTTATTATTTTAATTTAGATAATGATAAAGCTGTTACTGGTTGGCTTGCGCTTGAAGATGTTGATGATGAAAATGGATGTATCCATTATGTTAAAGGTTCACATAAATATGAAGGATACAGACCACATGGCAAATCAGAAATTTTAGGTTTTTCAAAAGGAGTAACTGATTTTGGAACTGAAGAGGATAAAAAAAATACTGTAAAGTTTGAAGGTAAAGCTGGAATGTTTTTAATGCACCATGCTAAAATTATTCATTTTGCTGATCCCAATAAATCTAAAACTCGATCACGAAGAGCTTTTGGTTTTGTTTATCATGGTGTTTCTGCAAAACACGACAAGCAGAAAGAGAAAATGGAACAAGAACAATTAAAAGCAGAATTAAAATCAAAAAACAAATTATAAAATGAACAATAGAAAAGTTTACATTTCTGGTGAGATTGTACCAGAAGTAGATGCTAAAATTTCAATATTTGATAGCGCTGTACTTTTAGGTGATACAGTTACTGAATCTACTAGAACATTTAATTTCAAACCATTCAAATTAGATGAACATTTAGAAAGATTATATAAATCATTTAAATTAACACGTATAAACCCTCAAATGACAATAGAGGAAATGAAAAAGGTTAGTCTTGAATTATTAGAAATTAATAAAGATAATTACAAGGCTAATGAGGATTGTTGGCTTGTGCACAATATTTCTCGAGGACATTCAATCACTGGAGGTAATCCAGCTTTGCAAGTCTCTAAGCCAACTGTTATGATTTATACTCAACCTATGAATCTTGTTTTGTGGGCTCCTTTTTATACTAAAGGTTGTCATGCAGTAACTCCTCCCACTAGAATGGTACCATCACAATCTTTAGATGCTAGAATTAAAAATAGAAGTCGTCTGTTTTACACGTTAGCTGAAATTGAAGCTAAATTAGTTGATCCTGATGCACAAAGTGTCATTCTTGATATTCATGGAAATGTTGCAGAAAATAAAGGTGGTAATATATTTATGATCAAAGATGGAAAGTTAATTACACCAACCACTGCTAATTGTTTGGAGGGACTTACAAGAAATTCAACAATGGAAATAGCCCGATCTTTAGACATTGAAGTGATTGAAGCTGTTATTCAATCTTATGACTTAGCAACTTCTGACGAAATGTTTATTACTAGTACGCCATACTCAATAATGCCTGCAACAAAGTTTAATGGAATGCCAATTGCTGATGGAAATGTTGGTCCAGTAACTAAGAAATTGATTCAAGGATGGAGCGATAGAGTGGGTGTAGATATTATTAAGCAAGCACAAGATCAATTACATAAACATTAAAATGAAACAACGAGAGAAACCAAATGGAATTTGGGGAACTATTCTTTTACCAATTAATAATAATCAAATTGACTGGGTTGCATTTGAAGAACAGATTCATATTTTATGTGACTCAAAAGTTTCTGGTATCTATACTAATGGTACCGCTGCAGAATGTCATAATCAAACAGAACAAGAATTTGATAAATTATCAGAAATTGTCTCAACAATTGCATTAAAAAAGAAGAAAAAATTTCAACTTGGTTTAAGTCATACTAATCCAAGAGTTTGCCAAGAAAGAGCAAAGCGAATGGTAAGTTTAAAACCAAATGGATTTCAAATTACCTTACCAGATTGGTGGCCTCCAACTTTTAATGAGTCAAAAAATTTTATTTTAGGAATGCAAGAGGTGGTTGAGGATATTTATATGATTTTATACAATCCTCCTCATGCAAAAGTCCTGCTTTCTCTTGAAGAGATTAGTTTATTAAAACAATCAGTTCAAAATCTTTTAGGAATTAAATGTGCAGGGGGTGATAAGCAATGGTACTCACAAAGAAGAGAATTATTAGATGATTTCTCGGTATTTGTGCCTGGACATACAGTTGTATATGGAAAACCTTTAGGAGCAAATGGATCTTATTCCAATGTTGCATGTTTAAGCCCAAATGGCGCTGTTAAAATTTGGGATTTAATAGAGAAAGATTATGAAAAAGCACAAGAACTAGAAGCAAAAGTCCTAAACTTTATGAAACAATATATTTTACCTTTTGCTAATAAACTATCAAATACTGGTTTAGATAAATTACTTGCTTCTGTTGGTGGATGGGGACCAGTTTCTGAAAAAGTTCTCTGGCCTTATGATGGAGCAACTGTAGAAGATGTAAAAAAAATAAAAATACATGCAAATAATGAATTAGAAGAAATACTAAATGTCTAAAAATATTTTTCTCTCAGGTATATATCATGAAACGCATACATTTTTAGGTGAACCAACTACTTTAAAAGATTTTATTATTTTTCATGATGAAGAAATAATTAATGAAAACACTGGTAATGGATCTCCAACAGATGGTTTTATAGAATATGCTTCTGGTCAAAATTGGAATGTAATTCCAGGAATTCAAATGTCAGCCAGACCTTCAGGTACTGTTGATGAAGAATCAGAAAACTATTTTAAAAAAAATTTCTTTGAAAAATTAAAAGTTTCTTGTCACAACATTGATGCTATTTTCTTAGTTTTACATGGAGCTATGGTAAGCACTAACCATGATGATTTTGAGGGAGATTTTCTCAGAGATATTCAAAGTTTTTTATCAAAAGAAAATATATCTATTCCTATTGTTGCAGTTTTAGATTTACACGCCAATGTTTCAGAAAATATGATTAAGTATAGTACATGTGTTTATGCATATAGAAAAAACCCTCACAGTGATTCTAGAGAAACAGCAGTAAAAGCTGCATCAATATTAAATGACCTTCTTCTAGACCCTAATGTAAAACAAGTACATCTGGATACAAAATATATTTTACCTCCAACAGGTGTTGGTACAGCAAATGATCCAATGAAAACAATTTTAGAGGAAGCACTAAAAATAGAGAAGAAAGATCCAGAGATCTTATGCATTAATGTTATGGCAGGATATTCATACGCGGATATTCCAGATTGTGGTTTTAGTATAAATTGTTGTACTAGAGGAAAAATTAGTGATGCAAAAAACTATCTAGATAAATTGGTCAATATACTAGAAGCAAAAATTAAAGATGGTTATCCAAAAGAAAATTCTCTGGATGAAGCTCTAAATGTGATTGATAATATTACAGAAATTAAAAAACCTATTTTACTAATTGAACCAGCTGATAATATTGGTGGAGGAACACCAGGAGATGCTACTGATTTATTAGATCGATTATTACAAACTAATCATACCGGTATCGTTGCTATCATTAATGATCCTGAAGCTGCAAATGCTTGTCATAAAGCTCATATTAATAATGAAGTTCAGCTACATATAGGTGCAAAATTTGATGCATTTCATGGCAAACCTATTTTTATTAAAGCAAATTTAGAAAGAATTTCTGATGGAAGATTTGAACTTGAAAATAAACAATCTCACTTAGCTTCAATGATGGGAGCAAAAATTAATATGGGCCCTTCCGCTGTATTAAAAAATGATCAATTAACCTTACTGTTAACAACAATTAAAACACCACCAATGGATTTAGGCCAACTAACTTCACAAGGTATTAATCCTAGAGATGCAAAATTAATAATAATTAAAGCAGCTGTGTCTCATAAAGATGCTTATGATCCAATTGCATCTCAGAGTTTTTATATTGATAGCCAAGGTCTTTGCACAAGTAATTTAAAAAGATTGCCTTTTAAAAAAATTGGAAATAAAATTATATCTTTAGATTAGTTTAATCGTTTAAAACCATTATGTGCAATAGGGCCTTCTAATACATCCATAATATTTCTTCCATCCTCACACTCTTTTATCGTTTGAAAAATAGGGCGTATATTTTCAATGTAACCATCAATGATGTCTTTTGTGTGTGCAGTACAAACATAGACTGCAGTTGCAGCAAGATAACCTTTTTTAAGCATTTCTTGAGTAATAAATGTTTTATAGGCCAATGCATTTTCACTTTTAAATGAAAATGTTGTCAGTGCCGCTAATCCACTAATAGTAATTGGAAGATCAAATTCTTTAGATAACTTCATCCACTCACTATTTACGTATTCACCAATTTTTGTAATTTTTTCCCATGATTTTTCTTTATCCATAACTTTTAGTGTCGCAAGACCAGCACTAGATCCAATTCGTTCAGTCCAAAAGGTGCTACTTATAAAAGATTTTTCTGCTGCTTGCATTACCTCTCTTTTACCAAGGATTGCAGTTACAGCATATCCATTTCCAAGAGCTTTTCCAAACATTGCGACGTCAGGCTCAACATCATAAAGCATATGTAAACCACCATAATTTTTTCTAAATCCTGATGTACATTCATCAAAAACTAAAACAATATTATTATCATTTGCTAATTTTCTTACTCGTTGCAAAAAATTATTTTCTGGTTCTTTGTTTCGGTAAACTTCCATTTTGATAACGCCAATATTTTTAGTTTTGACTAAGTTTTCTAGTTTATCAAAATTATTATACTCAAACGGATATACACTTCCTTTGAGATTTTGTGGTACACCATGAGGATCTAAACCTGGTAGCAGGTGACCATCTAACCCTTTTGAGTCAGATAAATTTGAAGCTAAGTACCAATCATGCCAGCCATGATATCCGCAAAATGCTACATTATCTCTTCCAGATGCAGCTCTTGAAAGACGAATAGCGACTGAATTAGCTTCACCTCCTGATCTTGCAAATCTAGCCATATCAGCCCACGGATGTAGCTCAACTAATCTTTCTGTGAGTTCAACTTCTTCTGGAGCATTAAGAGAGGACATATTACCATTTCCGACTGTTTCTTTGACAGCTTCATCGACTTCTGGATGACTATAGCCAAGTGAATTAGTTCCTGGCATCATTAAGGTATCTATATATTTATTTCCATCAAGATCCCATACTTCACAACCTCTTGTTTTAGTAAAATAAGCAGGCCAATGTTCAGGTAAAAACATTTCAGGTCTTTTTGATAAAAGCATATTACCACCAGCAACAATTTGCTTTGCTTTTGAATATAATTTTTGTCCTTTTCCCATTTTAATTAACCTATGCAATTTTCATTAAAAGCACAATCAGTTTCTTGTGTTTATAGCAAAACACCCATTTTTGCTGCTTTTACTCCAAGAGATGACTTTACTACTTTTACGTGAAACAATTTAGGTTCTTTTTTCAAATTTTTTTTTACGAGCTCTACATAACCTTGTGCCATTCCAATACTTCCACCAAGAATAATTATATCTATATCAAATATAGCTTTCAAATTTGCACACAGTTCTGAGACAGATTTTGCAGATAGATCGATTATTTCTTTTGCCCATTTTTTATTTTGTAAACTAAGCTTAAAAATTTCTTTAGCACTAATATTTTTATGACCTTTTTGTTTAGCAATTTTACTCATTGCTTTACCAGAAGCGATACTTTCAAAAGTTCCAATTCTACCACTCCCACATTTCGTTTTTGCTATCGTTGAAGTTGTAAATCCTAAATGTCCTGCTAATCCATTTTCTGAGAGAAGAGGTTTATTGTTTAAAATTACACCAACTCCTATACCACTTGAAATTGTAATATATCCCACACTTTTGTATTTAAAACCTTTTCCATAATTTGCTTCTCCTAAAGCTGCAGCTGTTGCATCATTGATTATTGTAGAAGCTGTATTAAATTTTTTTTCTATAAGTTTTTTAAGGGGTATTTTGAAATTTCCTAAATTTTCTTTATTTACTGGGTACCAATTTCCGTATTGGTCAACCCTTCCTGTAATAGCAATGCCTATTTTTTTAGATTTAGATATATTTAAGTTTTTAATATTTTTTTCAATTTGTTGAATGTAATTATTTGCTACTTTATTTATTGAAGTTGGCTCAGTAATAGTTTTTTTAAACTTTCCTTTGATTATTTGAGATACTGATATCTTAGTTGCTCCAAAATCAATTGCGATACCTGATTTGTTAAATATTTTTTTATTCATTTTAATTTTTAATTTTTTTTACAAACCAACTCGTAATATTATCAATACGCGTAATAGCACTTCCAATTGTAACTGCATCTGCTCCTTCTTGTATAGCTTGCTTTGCAAGCTCTGGAGTGTTGTAACGCCCTTCAGCCATTACAAAGCAATTAAGTTTTTTAAATTCTTTAACTAATTTTATATTTGGTTTATCCGTATCTTTCACTTGTTTACCAACATAGCCTGCAAGTGTTGTTCCAATAATATCCGCACCCTCTAAAATAGCATTTTTAGCATCATCTAGATTTGAGCAATCTGCCATAGCTAAACGGTTTGCTTTTTTAATTTTTAAAATAATTTCTTTTGTTGAAAAAGGCCTTTTCCTATTTGTAGCATCATACGCTATTATATCTGCACCACTATTAATAATTTTATCGACATCTTTTAAGAGAGGCGTAATTCTAACTTTAAAGTTATCTAAGTCATTTTTTATTATGCCAATTATTGGTAAAGAAATATTTTTTTTGACTGCTCGTATATTTTTTTCTCCTTCAATTCGCACACCACCACAACCTCCTATAATTGCAGCTTTTGCCATTGAAACAACAATAGACGTCTTGTCTTGAGGCCCACCTTCATTAGGTTGACATGATACAATGATTTTATTTTTTAATTTTTTTAAAATATTTTTTTTCACAGAGTTAATTATAATGCTTTTAAAAATTTTATTTCTGAAAGATCATTTTCCGATACTAATTTTTTTAAATCATCTTTTATTTCTTTTTCTATCTCTGTATTGACAATACTTGAAAAAGGTTTCCTTACATACCCTGAATCAATTCCCATCCAACTTAATCCCATTTTAATAAATGGATAACCTGATTTTTTTAATGCATACAAAATGATCATATTGACTTTGTCTTGTAATTTTTTTGCCTCAACAACATCACCATTTTTTATATTTTCAAAAATTCCTACAAACATTTCTGGCATTAAATTATAAAATGATCCAATCATACCATCAGCACCTGATATCAGACCAGAGATAGCCATTTCATCCATACCAGAATAAATTTTAAAATATGCTCCAATTTCTTTTTTTATTTTCTCAAAATTAAAATGAGTTGCTGCCGTATATTTAACTCCTTTAATATTATCTATAGCGGCCAATCTTTTTAACATATCAATGTCCATCAAATTTGCGTGACTAATATTATATATAATAATTGGCAAATGTGAGGATTGAGCTATGTCACTATAATAATTATAAATCTCTTCATTAGAAAAATTATAATAAAAAGGTGGCAATGCTGATAAAGCGTCGACTCCAGCATGAGTGGCATATTTTGCTAGATCAGTTGTAATTTTAGTTCCAATAGATCCAACATGCGCAATAACAGGAACTCTGCTATTTACTTCTTCAACAATAATATCAAGCACCTCTTTTTTTTCTTCTGGTGACATTAAAAAAGTTTCACCTGTACTACCAGTTACGTACAAGCCATTAACATTTTCGTCTATTAAATGATTGATTATTTTTCTTAAACCTTCCTTGTTTATAGTTTCATCTTTATTAATCGATGTGATCATAGCAGGCATAACACCATTTAGATCTTTTGGATCATATTTAGACATTTAGCTAATTTCGGGTAAATCAATTAAGTGGCAAGATGCATAGTGTTCATTACCATTTGTTGAATATTTTTTTAATGTTGGTACCTCAGTTTTACAAATGTCAGTTGCTTTAGGACACCGAGGATGAAAAGGACAGCCTTTAGGTGGATTAACTGGACTTGGTACATCTCCTTCCAAAACAATTCTTTTCGTTTGTTTGTCTAGATCTGCAACTGGGATAGCTGAAATCAAAGCTTCAGAGTAGGGGTGAAGAGTATTATTATATAGATCTTCAGAATCACAAAGTTCAACAATTCTCCCAAGATACATAACAGCAATTCGATCACATAGATATTCTGTTACACTCAAATCATGAGTAATGAAAAGGTAGGTTAGATTTTTTTCTTTCTTAAGTTGCATTAATAATTTTAGAACTTGTGCCTGAATTGATACATCAAGAGCACTAACCGCTTCATCACAAACTATAAGTTCCGGCTCAAGACATAAAGCTCTGACAATACCAATTCTTTGTCTTTGTCCTCCTGAAAATTCATGAGGATATCTATCCATATATTCTCTACGCATATTTACTGCTTCTAGGAGATCACCAATAATTTTTCTTCTTTCCTCTTTTGATTTTATACCAAATTTTTTTAATGGATCTTGAAGTGAGCCAAAAATTGTAAATGAAGGATTAAGAGAGGAGTGCGGATCTTGAAAGACTATTTGTAACTTCTTTCGAAATGGATCCATATCTTTTTTTTCTAAAGATGTTAATTCTGTCTCATCATCATCTTGTGAAATATATTTTACTTCTCCATCTGTAGGTTCTACCAATCTTAGGATGGCTTTACCAAGAGTTGTCTTTCCACAACCACTTTCTCCAGCTAGACCTAAAACTTCACCTCTAAAAATATCTAAATCTACACCGTCAACAGCCAAAACATGTCCTACAACACGATTAAACACACCTGCTTGCACTGGAAAATGTACTTTTACACCGCGTAATTTAAGTATCTCTTTTTTCATTTATATTTCTCAAAAAATTGTTCGTACTTGTGACATCTTACTTGGTGAGTTTCATTTATTTGTGTGATTTCTGGCATCACGTCACAACTTTCTGTTTGCCAATTGCACCTTGGAGCAAATTGACAACCAATAGGTCTGTTGTAGGGATCAGGTGTTGATCCTTTAATAGGATTAATATCTTGATTCTTCCCTCTTCCAAGTACAGGTACTGACTCCAATAGAGCTTTAGTATAGGGGTGTGTTGGTCGTCTTAAAACGTCGTCTGCTGTTCCAGCTTCAACAATGTTTCCCATATACATGACTGCAACATTATCAGCTAATTCTGCTACAACTCCCATATCATGCGTTATAAGAATAATAGCCGTATCATTTTCTTTTTTTAATTTATCCATTAGCTCAAATATTTGTGCTTGAATTGTAACATCTAGAGCTGTTGTTGGCTCATCTGCAATTAATATTTTTGGATTACAAGCCATGGCCATTGCTATCATTGCTCTTTGCCTCATCCCTCCAGAATAACTGTGAGGATATTCATCAACTCTTTTTTCTGGAAGTGGTATGCCCATGTCATTGAGAAGAGAAATACACTTTTCCCTTATTTCTTTTTTATTGAGATTAGTATGATACTTAAGATTTTCACTTATTTGAAATCCAACTGTGTACACAGGATTAAGTGCTGTCATGGGATCTTGGAATATCATTGCAATATCTGAGCCCCTAATTTCTCGCATCTCTTTTCCATTTTTTTCTAATTTTTCAATATTGATAATTTTATTATCTTTTTGAAATTTAATTTCACCCTCTTCAATTCTTGATAGTGTTGGAAGTAATTGCATAATTGTAGCTGCGGTAACACTTTTACCACAACCACTTTCACCAACGATACAAAGTGTTTTACCTTTTTCAACATCAAAGGAAACTCCATTAACTGCTTTGTTGCATCGATTATTAGTATAAAAAAAAGTTTTAAGATCTCTAACTGAAAGCGCTATATTATTTTTATCTTCCATTACTAACCTTGCTGTGATGGATCTGTTGAATCTCGTAGACCATCTCCTATAAAATTAACACAAAGAACAAAAACTGAAATAACAATTCCAACTGGTCCCCACATCCACCAATAGTTTTGTAAAATTAAAATATCTTGTGCAACATTTAAAATATTTCCCCATGTAGGAATATTTAACGGTACCCCTAAACCTAGAAAACTTAGTCCTGCTTCTGTTAAAATAAACATTGCTGTTGATAGAGTAATATTGACCATTATGGGACTTAATGCATTCGGCAACATATGTTTGTAGCATATCGTAAATGTAGATAAGCCAAAACTTCTTAGTGCCTGAACATATTCTTCCTCTCTTAAAGACAACATTCTAGCTCGAGCAAGCCTGTACATACCTCCCCAACCTGTAAGGATAAATATGGCCATTAAATTAAATAAACTTTGACCTGTGATGGATACGAGTAATAAAACTAAAATAATTTGAGGGAAAGACATAAATATTTCAGAAATTCTAAGAGCAATAACATCAATCCAACCACCTTTATATCCAGCGTAACAACCAACCGCTATTCCCACAACAGCTGATAGAATAGCACTTCCTAAACCGATAAATATTGAAACTCTGCCTCCAAATAAGACCCTTGTAAACACATCTCGTCCTGTACTATCTGTTCCAAACCAATGATCAAACGATGGCGGTTGTCTCATAGAACGTAAATCTACTCGCATTGGATCATATGGTGAGAGAAGAGGAGCAAAAATAGAAGCTAAAATAATTATTGTAAAAATGATTAAACCTAAAACCGCTAAACGGTTATTTAAAAATTTATTAACTATTCTACTTCTTTTTTTTGTAGAAAAAGTTTTTTCCTCTTCACGTTTTCTTATTTGATCAAATTTCTTATCTAGTGAAGACTTTGCCATTATTCTTTTCCTAACCTAACTCTTGGGTCAATTAACGCTGTTAAAACATCTATTATTAAACTTGCTGTAAGAACAACAAAAACATACATTAGTGAAATTGTCATAACTAAAGGATAATCAGAAGCACGCACAGAGCGAATAAACATACTCCCAATTCCTGGCCATTGGTAAACTTGTTCGATAATAGTTGATCCCCCTATAAGTAAAGGTAGACGAAAACCAATTAGTACAACAACAGGTGTTAGGGCTACTCTAAATCCGTGTAATATATTTACTCTCCACTCAGGCATTCCTTTTGATCGAGCAGTAGTAATAAATTCTCGTGCTAAAACATCTAACATTGATGAGCGTGCATAACGCATAGCTCCTGCAGTCATCATTAATGCCAATACTAAAGAGGGGAGAACAATATTTGGTATACGATCCCAAAGTGTTTCATAATGAGGTAATAATCTACCTCCAACGGGAAGCCATTTTAATTCGATTGCAAATAAAAGAATAGCTACAAGTCCAAAAAAAAATTCAGGTATAGAAACTCCAGCCATTCCAGCAACCGTAAGAGAATTATCAGTACCAGAACCTCTTTTAAGAGCACTAATAACTCCTAAAGAACAACCTAAAATTGTTGAGAAAAATAAAGCTACCATAGATAGCTCTAAAGTTGCAGGAACTGTTTTTACCATTATTTCAGAGATAGCAACACCACCAGCCATAGAATAACCCATGTCTCCTTGAACCATACTAGTTAACCAAATCCAGTATCTTGTAAGGAAACTTTGATTTAGCCCATACGCTTCACGCATTGCATCAAGTTGTTCCGCAGTAATAGTTGATGCGAGTTCAGGACTGATCATATGTGAAACAGCATCGCCAGGTGATAATTCTAATCCTGAATAAACAAGAAAACTTATGACAAGCAACATCGGAAAGAAAATAAATAAACGTTGAATAATATAAGTGGTCACTTTTACTTTCCGTTATTATTAAAAAAAGAAAGCTGAGGCGTATGCCTCAGCTTTAATGATTAAATTAACTATGGTTTTGGATACTGCATAATCCACATCATACGAGTATAAGGGATATCAACAGCTTTAGTTCCCATGTTGTCCATAGCATCTAGTGCAGCAACATCGGCTACGTTTTTGGTAAATCCGTAGTCCATTTTTCCTGCAGCAGCATTCTTAATTAAGTTACCATCACCATCATAACTTGGGTAAGCAATGATATCAAAACCAGCTTTACCGCCATGATAGCCGTCAAAAGGTTCGAACTTCGCAAAGTCGTTCATTTTAACTTCAGTAATTTTGAATGCTCCAGATCCTATTGGCATTTGCCAGAAATCACTTTGTTGGAATTTCAAAGGATCAACATCACCTAATAAGTGCTTAGGTAAAATAGCAAATTGAGTGAAAGTAGTTAAGATGTTAGGATCAATTTTTGTTAATTCTAACGTAATAACTCTGTCTGCAATATTGTATTTAATACCAGAAACATCATCAGTTGAGCCATCTTTAAATGCATCAGCACCTTTGATTGATCCAACTGTGTTTCCAATTAGAGCGTGCATTTGCGGTGCTTTCATAGCGGTACGAATACTCCATGCTACATCTTCAACAGTTACATCGTTTCCATCATGGAAAGTAAGACCATCTTTTAGTTTAAATGTTAAACTTAAACCATCAGCAGCTAATTCATAACTTTCACAAGCTGAACATCCAACTGGTTGTAACGCACCATCAGCAACTAATAGTCTATCGAATACAACTTTGTTGTGAATCCATAAACCAAGGTTGTACCAAGGCTGTTCAAAGAATTCAACTGGACCAGTGTTAGTTTGTAATGTACCACCACTTACGTTCCAATCAGTAATTCCCCAGTTATAGTTATACTGAGCGTTACCATATGCTCCACCATTTCTATCAACTTTATTACTCTCATAGATGAATAATTTTTGATAGTACAATGGACAAATGTTAACTTGCTCCATTTGATATTCTTGTATTTCAAAGAAAGCAGGTTTTAGAACTTCTGGATCTGCACTTGAATTGATTTTTTCAATTAGCGCGTCCATTTTTGGATCACCAGGAGTTTGTGGATTTAGACCTGTTTTAAAAGTATTGTAATACTCTTGCATTGCAATTGCTGCACGAGCACCATAACCTAAGTCATAGTCAACAGCAGCTGGTCCGTTCACACCATCATCAGGAACTGAATTAAGTTGTGCACCCACATCACCTTGTAATAGACGGTAAGTCATTTTAACACCAACATCAGCAAAGTATGCTTGAATTGCGGCCATGAAGTCAGCTGTTAGCTGATCTCCATAATAGAAAACCATATCAAGTTCTCTATTAGAGTCCCAATTTGCTTCTGCTAAAAGTTGACGAGCCTTTTCAGGATTGTAACTGTAATCAGGTAGATTTGGAGACTTCATTGGACCGTTTGGTAATAAACTATCCGCCATTATGATTTGATCTTCAAATAATGTTTCACCGATTGTTTTCATGTCAATAGCCATACACAAAGCTTGTCTAACACGAGGATCGGATAATTGGTTACTGTTTGTAGGTTGTGCTGAAGCTGATGAAATGAACATCAGATGAGCCAACACTGCAACTATAACCACATATAGTTTTTTCATATTTCCTCCTATTGAGTAAAATACACTATTAGCTAGCATATAATTTCCATATAAACATAATGTTAACCTTTAAACAAGGTATAAAATGATACAGATTAAAGCTAGCTAACTGATTGAAATTGTTAAGGAAAATTAGTTTTTAATACTAACTCTTTTAAGCATTTTTTCATGCATTTCTTTGGATCCATCATGATAAGTTCCAAACCATTGATCAAAAGGAATCATGAGATTTCCGTAATTTACCTCAAAATATTTATGATGAAGATAATGATTATAATTACTGAGATCTATTGCTCTCTTATCATTAATCATCATTTGCTTAAAACCTATATGACCATTTGCTGATCCTAGGCCCGCATGAAATAAATGATAAGTAGCATGTAGTGGATGTGAGAGAATAACCCAATGAATGATAACACCAGAAAAATATAATAAATGTTCAATAGGATGCATTGATAGGCTAGACCAAGGTCCAGGATTAACATTTCGATGATGAACAGAATGAGCAATTTTGTACATAAATTTAAAATGCAAGAATCGATGAATTAAATAAAAGTGAGCATCTCTAAATGCTGGAATTAGTAAAAGAATAATAAAGAAATAAATTGGTGCTTCACTAAATTTAATAAAAGGCACCAAACCAGAAGCATAAAACCAAAAAGATAAAACCTCGTAAGCTGTCCAAATTGGAACACCCCAAAACAAACTCCAAAATAAATTATCAAATATTTGTTTATTAAATGTAAAAATCTTTTGAATTTTTTCTGGCCAGTTTGGATTAAATTTAAATTTAATTCCCTGAGATTTTTTTACGTAAAGAGGTATATGTATTAAACTAAAAAAAATTGTACCAATTACATAGTTCCGAATTAAAATTTCAGAAATCCAACCTGGTGAAAGATTTTTCATTTCGGAAAGCGCAGGTGTAAAAAAATAGTAAGCGATAAATACAACAGCTAAGTAAACAAGATTCCAAGAAAAAATATACGAAAAGATAAACCAATCTAAAATTTTTTTTAAATTAAAAGGAAGTATCCATATGGGATTTTTATCAGCTGCTTCTTTAGGAACGAAGTGGCCTCTTTTATCTCTATATCCAAAATTTTCTTCTTTAATCATCTTATTTAATTTTTTTACTATATATAATATTTAATGCAATATTTTGATAATACCATTTTAACTCAGCTTAAATTCTTTTTTAAATTCACTAATTGTTAATACCTCATTAACTGGTTTGTCCCAACGAATACGGTGTATTCTTGGGAATCTCATAGCTACGCCCGACTTATGTCTAGTACTCGGAAACACATCATCGAAGGCTACTTCTAATATAATCTCTTTTTTTACTTCTCTCACGGGACCAAATTTATTTATCGTATTATTCCTAATAAATTTATCTAATACTAATAGTTCTTTGTCAGTGTAACCAGAATAAGCCTTTCCTATTGGCACTAATTCACTTTCTTTCCAAATACCAAAAGTAAAATCTGAATAATACGATGATCTTTTACCATGTCCTCGTTGAGCATACATTAAAATAGCATCAACTAGTTTTGGATTTTTTTTCCATTTGTACCAATACCCCTTTTTTCTCCCTGGTAAATATTCACTATTTTTAAGTTTAATCATGACTCCTTCATTTAAATCATCATGAAAGTTATTTTTATATTTAGTTAATTCGTCCCATGATGAAAAATTAATGATAAAAGATAAATCAATTTGATTAGTTTTATTTTCTTTTTGAAATTTTTCTAAATATTTTCTTCTTTTAACGAGAGATAATTTTCTTAAATCTTTTCCTTTATAAAAAAGGATATCATAAGCTCGTATGAAAACAGGAAATTTTTTTTGAAGTTCTTTTGAGGCTTTTTTTCTATTTAACCTTTGTTGTAGATCATTAAAACCAGAAGGCTTAAAATTTGTCCCCACAAGTAATTCCCCGTCAATAACCGCATCACCTTTAGTAGTTTCAATTATTTCGGGGAATGCAGATGATATATTATCACCTGTTCTTGAGTATAGTGAAACACTTTTTGATGAAACCATAAGCTGAACTCTAATCCCATCCCATTTATATTCTGCTTGAAATTCAATAGCGTTTAATCTTTTAAAATCTTTATCCTCATCAATAGGATTAGCAAGCATCATAGGATGAAATAATTTTTTAAAATCTATTTTTGGTTTTGATGTTTCATTTTTTAACCATTGAAATAAATTTTCATATGGAAATACTAGACCATGCCAAATTTCTTCAATCTCATTTACAGATTTGTTATACAGATCAGCTAAGGCCGTTTTTACTAATCTTTCTGAGACTCCAATTCGCAATCCACCCGTGCAAATTTTAATTAAAGTCCATCTTTCGTTATTAGATAGTTCGCTCAAAACTTTACTAAACTCTGTATTAATTTCAGACTTTTTAATTTTTTTTATATTTTCAATTAAGGTAGATAAATTTTGTGAATTACCCTCTTTATTTGTTGGCCAAATCAACGATATTGTTTCTGCTAAATCCCCAACATAGTCATATGAGTAATCAAATAAATGTTGATCTACTTGTTCATAGACAAGCTCTCTAAGTTTAGATGCTTTAATAAATTGAAATGAGAGTTGGTCAGATAAAATTGCAAGCGCATATGCACGATTGATATCAAGTATTTTAAAATAATCTTGAAGTAATTTAATTTTGGTATTTCGACTTGGTGTTAAAATCAAATTGTGAAGTAAGGAAGAAAATTTTTTCATTCTATTTCCTCATCACTTCTTCCTTGGATGGAAAGGGGCTTTGAAACAAGATTTTGTTTCTTACAATAATAAACCAATGCATCTTCCTGACCATGCGTAATAAGAATATTTTTCGCTTTTGATTTTTTAATTGTATCTAATAATTCATTCCAATCGCTATGATCACTAATAACTAATGGTAATTCAATACCTTGTTGTTTTGCTCTTTGTTTAACTGTCATCCATCCACTTGCCATGCAAATAATAGGATTAGGAAATCGTCTTGACCAACGATCCTTTAATGCTGAAGGAGGGGCAATAATTATTTTACCCTCATAAAAGCTTTTATCCTTTGAAGAAACTTTTTCAAACTTTCCAATATTAATTTTTTCTTTTGAATAATATTGGCATAACTTTTCTAGAGAGCCATGAATATAAATTGTCTCATTATATTTCTGCTGGCGTAAAAGATTCATTACTCTTTGCGCTTTGCCAAGTGCATACGCACCAACAATATGACAATTACTTTTATTTATCTTTACAGATCGTATGAGTTTTTGAATTTCATCTTTAGGATCTGGATGCTGAAATATGGGTAATCCAAATGTTGCTTCAGTAATTAAAGTATCACATTTAACCAGTTTAAAATTTTTACATGTTTCGTCTTTTCCTACTTTATAATCACCTGTGATAACTAAACGATGATTATTTTTTTCAATTAAAACTTGAGCACTCCCTAAAATATGTCCTGCAGGGTATAATGTAAAATCAAAGTTTTTAATCGAGTATTTCTGCCCGTATCTAAGAGGAGTAAATTTCTTCGCACATTTATCTCCGTAGCGAATTTTCATTATGTCTATTGTCTGTCTAGTAGCAATAACATGATCATGTCCAAATCGGGCGTGATCTGCGTGAGCATGTGTAATAATTGCTGTTTTTTTTGGCAATATTGGATCTATATGTACATTTATATCTTTGATAAATAGTTGATGGTTAATGAAATCCATATGAATATAAATAAATCGAATCCCCTATTATTACACCCCCTAAATAAGTGGATGAAGAAAAAAAAATGGTCTTGGTTTCCTCATCAAATTGAAACGTATCATCATGTTCGAACTGGGTCTGATGTTGTTGTATTTGCTCCTACTGGTGCTGGCAAAACTTTAACAGGATTTATTAATCCAATAGATGATTTAATAAAATTAAAAAAATTTAAAGGTCTTCATACTCTCTATATTTCTCCATTAAAATCTCTTGCAAACGATATTGTGAGAAATTTAGAGAAGCCTATTAAAGAGCTTGATTTAAATATTTCATTTCAAGTAAGAACAGGAGACACAACACCATATAAAAAACAAAAACAAAAACAAAAACCTCCTAATATTCTTATTACAACTCCAGAGTCACTTGCATTATTAAATTCGTATGAGAATGCGAAAGAATTTTTTCACAATCTAAAATATATAATTATTGATGAGATACACACTTTTTTGGATAATAAGAGAGCTGATCTTCTAAGTTTAAATATTGAAAGACTACAAACTTTCTCTCCAAATTTACAACGAATAGGGTTATCAGCAACTCTCAAGAATAAACTAGATGCCAAAAAATGGCTTTGCCGCAAAAAACCAAAAATAGTTTCTTATGAAAATTCAGTTTTACCTAAGATTAAAATTCTAGAATCAAAAGAACGTATTCCTTGGTCTGGTCATATGGCTACATATTCTATTAATGAAATCTATAAAGAAATAATGAAATCAAAATTAACTATTATTTTTGTTAATACGAGGGCGCAAGCCGAATATATGTTTAAAAACTTATGGCTAATTAATAAGAAAAAATTAAAAATTGCTGTTCACCATGGTTCACTAGAAAAAAACTTACGTTTAAAAGTAGAAAATAATCTTAGCAAAGGATTAGTTGACTGTGTTGTTGCGACCTCTTCTTTAGAACTCGGATTAGATTATGGAGATGTAGAAAAAATTATTCAAGTTGGAGCACCTAAAGGTATTAATAGATTATTACAGCGTGTAGGAAGATCAAATCATAATTTAAATACACCTTCAAAAGCAATTTTAGTACCCACTAATCGTTTTGAATTTATCGAAGCAAAGGCTGCTATTGAAGAAATAAAAAAAAATAACTTAGATAAAATTGATTTGAAAGAGGGAAGTTTTGATGTCGTAGCTCAACATATTTTTGCAACGGCCTGTGCGGGACAATTTGATATTAATGATCTCTACAAAGAAATTATCAAAGCATATCCATACAAAAAACTAAAACTTAATGATTTTAAGCAATTGATTAATCTCATACAAGACGGTGGATATGTTTTAAAAAATTATGATCAATTTAAGAGAATCTTCCAACTGAGAGAAAATAAAAATATTTATAAGCTAGTACATAAAAGAGAAACAAGAAAATATCGCATGAATGTTGGAACAATCATTGAAAATCCGATGTTAAAAATAAAACTTGGAACAAAAACTTTAGGGAATATAGAAGAAGTTTTTATTCAAAATCTTTCTCAAGGTGATTCATTTATATTTGCTGGTCAAGTACTAGAATTTCAATCAATGAAAAATAATTTAGTACAAGTTAAAAGAAGTAAATCTTTGATTTCAAAAATTCCATCATACTCTGGCGGAAGAATGCCCTTATCAACAAATTTAGCAAATTCAGTTAGGTCTTTATTGGCTAAAAGTAATATGTGGGATTTATATCCAGAGCAAATTACTGAATGGTTAAAAAGACAAAAAAATATATCAAAAATTCCTAAAAAAGATGAATATCTAGTGGAACAATTCCCACGAAAAAAAATTTTTTATACTGTTATCTATACTTTTGCAGGATGGCATGCCAATCAAACACTAGGATTTTTATTGCTTAGAGGATTTAAAGAATTTAATTATAAACCACTAGGTTTTGTCGCAAATGATTATGCTATTGTTTTATGGTCATTAAAAGAAGTTAAAGAAATTAAAACAATTCTAAATTTAGGATTGTTAGATAAACATTTAGATAATTATCTTGAAGAAACTTCAATAGTTAAAAGATTGTTTAGAGATAATGCAATTATATCTTGTTTAATAGAAAGAAGGTTGCCAGGAATGGAAAAAACTGGGAAGCAAGTTTTATTTAATTCTGATCTAATTTATACAGTTCTAAAAAAAAATGAACCAGATCACATTCTTCTAAAATCATCATATGAAGATGCAAAAAAGAATATGATTGATTATGATAGACTTAGAGAAATCTTAAAAAAAATTGATAAAAAAATTATATTAAAGCAACTAACAAGTATATCACCATTGGCTGTTCCGATTATTCTTGAAATAAATAGAGAAAATTTATCAAAAAACGAAACTGATGAATATATTTTAGAGGATTTAGAAAATGAAATATTAAAAGAGGCTAATGTATTATCAATTAATTAATTTTGGTAATGAAGAATTTCATGCCTACCCAAATAAATCTCTTTATTGGAAAAGACTAAATACCCTGATCGTATCAGATTTGCATATTGGAAAATCTATTAGTTATGCAAAAAATAAGCAATTCTTACCTCCATATGATACCAAAGAAATATTAAACAAAATTTTTGTTAGTTTAGATAAAATTAAACCAAGTAATTTTATTATAGTTGGTGATTTATTACATGATGTTTTTTCAACTTTGAGTTTAAAAGATCAAGATCATAAAAATCTTAGTCAATATATGAAAAATACTGATTTCATATGGATCAAGGGTAATCATGATAAAAATATACAAATTGAAGGTTTTAAAAAATTTACAAATTACAAAATTGAAAAATTTTTATTTACACACACACCTATCGAAACATCTTTATTTCAAATTTGTGGTCACTATCATCCAAAGGTAAAGATTTCACACAGAGGAAAAACTATTTTTAAAACATCTTTTGTACATAATGAAAAAATATTCATTTTACCAAGTTTTGGAATTTTAACAGGTGGTTTGGATATCAATTCTAAACAAATAAGTGATGTATTAGGTAAGAAAAATTTGAGTATTTATCCAGTAGGGAATGATAAGGTTTATAAATTATAATTAAAATAGTTATTAATCACGATCCCAATTAAAATAATAAAATTCAATACAAATAATAAAACTGAAAGCAAATGCATATATTTAAAACTTGAAGATGCTTTTGTATCACCTTTTAATTCTTTATCTCTAAAATCATTAATTTTAGGTGTTAAATAATTTCGATTAATAACAAAACTCATTGCCACTATTATTAACAGAATGGAATTTAAAATATTACTTGAAATATAACAAAGGACTAAAGATAAAATGGCTATTATAAATCCAAATAAAAACATTCGAGGAAAAATTGTTCTTAACAATTTACTGCTAGCATTAGTACTTAAAGTTGCAAAGACTGAGGGTGAGACAACAGCCATAAAGAAAATCATAGATCCTATTAAGACTGCTAATAAAAAATTAAGAGTATAAATTATCATAGGTCAAATTGCTCTTCATAAAGAGCAATTATAATAGTTATGAATTATCAATTGCTGATTTTAATTTTCTATATTCCATAGAATTAGTTCCAGCCAAAGTTTCTAACTTTAACAACATTTCATTTGCTTTATTCGTCTTTCCAAGTGTAATGTAAAGCTCACCAAGATATTCGTGTGCTCCTAAATGTTCAGGGTTTGCTTCTAATGCAATTTGATATGCATCAAAAGCTTTCTCTAAATTTGGCTCACTATGTTTTCTGTAACTAAATCCAAGCAAATTATACACATCAGCTTTTTTATCACCAAGATCTTTACGCTTAGCCATTTTTTCAAGCAATTTGATAGATTTATCAAATTTCTTGTAATAGACTAATTCGTATGCTTTATCGTAAAGCTTAATAACTTGTTCATCTGCAGACATACTTGAGCTACTGTCGTCAGAACTTGCAGCAGCAAATACACCAGAACTAATAAATAATAATGTAAGTAATATTCTAATCATGAAAATCAGATATGTTTGTTTAAACTAATTTCAATATTCGTTTGTGAATTAATTTAATTAATGGCAGGCAATATTATATTTTTTTAATCTGTAATAATTATATGGCCACGGTGTTAGAAAGCCTGCAAGAAGCATTATAGGTATTACCCACCATACAAGTTTAGCTCCACCCATAATGATCCAGTCAACTGCATTCATAGCTATTTCCATAGACACCATTGAAATTAAACTCATTCCTATGGCTGTTTTAAAAGCTTTACTGATAATCATTTGTCTTGATAAAACGACAGTCTCTAAAATGATGCTAGTAATAATACCATTTATGATTGCTAGGATCATAATATAAAGAGTAGGCCAAGGAATTCCAGTTAATTGAAAATAGAGTATGGTTCCAAAATCGCCAATACTACATCCTAGCAAACACCAAGCAGTATTTTTAGCACTTCTTCTCCATGTATGTTTACATTTCCAATGAAAACGTGGAGCTGGTTTTTTTAATGTTTCAGCAATAGACATTTAAATTATATTCCTTGTTTAAATTCGAATGTAAAATTTATATCATTAATTTCATAATTATCAATCGTACCATTCGTCCATTTAATTGATACATTTTTAATTACTTCATCCTCACGTAAACCGTAATGTGCTACTGGTTCCATTTGACATAAATATCCAGAGCCAGCATCAATAGTCTTTGCATGATCTCTTAAATTCGTATGCAATGTAACGGTTGCACCTCTTGCTGGAGCACCAAAAGTGTTGAGAGGTTTGACTCTAATATAATTAGTATTTGAAACATTTGCCTTAAATAAACTGAGAGGTTGAGCTCCAGATTCACCATGAGAAATAAGTAATTCTAAAATTCCATCTCCATCAATATCAGCAACAGCTGCACCAGTTCCTAGACCTTGTGCTTCTAGTGCTTCATCTAATTTAATTTCTTCTAAGTTTCCTCCATCAAGAATACGAAAGAGTTTATTTGGTTGACCGATATTATTTAAAAAAATTTCATCATAACCATCATTATCAAAATCAGCAGATATAACTGTTCGTATTCTACTAGGTGATCTAAAGTCTAATGAAGACATATCGAGAAAAGATTCTTTTTGTTTTACAAAAATACGATGATAACCTTCCCAGTTACTTGTTATAATATCAAGTTCACCTCTATACAAAAAATCAGTTAAAGCAGTTCCGCGACCATTTTGAAAAGTATCTTGCACATTTTTTTCAATCGCAATATCATTAAAATTACCATTAATATTTTTGTATAAAAAATTTGGACCACGCTCATTAGCTGCAAATATATCCATATTATCAGAAACTATATGTCCTGAAATTACTGCTCTTCCTCCAGTTATTTGATCTATTCCAAGCATTGGAGCTAAATCTTCAACTTCATTTTCTTCAATTTCATAAAATCTAGTAGGACCTCCATAATTAGCAACATATATGCCGTACTTACCCGATCCATTTCTGTCTACACAAACAACAGATCTGCCTGCAGTTAAATTTAAATTTTCTAAATTTTTTTCTAATTCAAAATAATCAAATATTTTGTTATTGTTATCCAGTAATCTATCCGAGTATTTTTTTTCACCACTATACGTATCAGTATTTAAGAAATAAATTTCTTCAAAACCATCCTGATCAATATCGCAAGCTGATACGCCAATGGTACTCTTATCTTCATCAATGAATAAAGAGTCTTGTATTGTATTAATTAGTTTACCATTTTTATAACTAAGAGCTAGATTTGAGTAACCAAAACCTGCAACAATAAATTCATAACTTCCATCTTTATCAAAGTCAGTTACTGAAATCCCATAACTTAATCTATTATTATTATTTTCAATTATATTTGAGATATTAGAAAAAAATTCTGCCTTAGCCATACTAGATATTAATAAGATAAAAATAAAAACTAACTTACTCATTTCAAGTATTTTCAATTTGCCAATCTAATAAAAATGTCGCCCATTCCAAAATTTAGTTCTTCAAGAGGCATGCTATTTCTAGCTTCGCACATAGGGCCTGTTATCTGGTCATTTTTTATATAATCTATATCGTAAGCGTCACATATTTTTGCATTATGCAATACACCGATTACAAGTTTGTTATCTACTGAGTGTGTAAATTCTTTATTTAATTCATTACCTTCACAAAAATAATCTCTATTAACAAGTTCGGGAAAATCATTTTTATTGCATGGATTATCAATAACAATTGCATAGATATCTTTAGATTGATCTTTAAAATCAAAATTGATTTTTTTTGTTTCTGAATATTTCATTACATCACATAAGCAAGGCCAACAACATTTATAATATTGACCACATATTCGTTCTTCATTTTCTAAATTAGTAAGAAAAATTTCATCTGGTTGAGTATTTGGAGGAATTATAGATCCTGAAACAGCGCAGTATAACTTGTTAAATTGCATAAACTCTTCATATTCTAAATTTTGATCTAAAATATATTTAAAAAATCTTGGTCCTGCTGCATTTCTATTTCCATCAGGGAAAATAGTTGACCAATCATTAACAAGTCTTTCATACAATTTTTCTGTATTAGCATTAGCCTTATTAATAGATATTAAAATTAATAGTAAGTAGAGGCAAGTAAGTAATTTATGCATAAAAATTAAATAGTTTTAGCTTTAAAAATGTAAATCCCTTGTTTTGAATCAATCTTGAATCTGTACAAATCACTTTTTGTACGTTTTAATCTTATTTATGGTATTGTCGCACTTGAAGAATTTGACTTATTTTGTGCTAAATACTAGAGAGTAATCTTAATTTGGGGCGTCGCCAAGCGGTAAGGCACCGGTTTTTGGAGTCGGCATTCGTAGGTTCGAATCCTACCGCCCCAGCCAAATTTAAAATCCTTTTTGAATTTTGTTTAGAGAGTTAACACTCTTCCAATATAAATCATCAAATCTTTGGAAAAAGCTAATATTAATTATTTCTTTTTCATTAACACCCCAAATATATTTTTTATCTATCCAACCTTTGTAATTTCTTGATGATACCAAACACCAATCAATTTTACATTTTTCTAAAAAAACAATATTTCCCTTTCCTATTTCTCCAATAACATTGCCGTTCAAAGTGTTTAATAATTTAATATTTTTATTATCATTTGATAAAATAATGCCTGTTCTAGTACCGGAAATTAAACTTTTATGAATCCATCCAAATTTTTTCTGAAAATCTTCTACTTTTCTCCAGTCATCATACTCTTCTAATACTTTCAAGGGATAATATTTTTTTATGTATTTAATTTCAATAGGGTAATTCTTACTCGGACCAACACGAACATTTGCATCATTAGATTTTAAAGATACGTATCTTGGAATTTCTAGACCAGTTTCTTTACCAATATCTGCATTACATACTTGGCTAAAAATTATAATTGAAATGAATGCTATTACAATTTGCATAATAGTTTTTTTATAAAGTAGCATACGATTTGTATAAAGTGTATAATATTTTAAGCGCCTGTAGCTCAATTGGATAGAGCGTATGACTACGGATCATAAGGTTAGGAGTTCGACTCTTCTCAGGCGCGCCAAAATTAAAATGTTATTATACAAATTTGTCCAAATCTGTATTAGTTAAGTAAAATAAATGATTACTGATATAAATACCAACAAAATAAAAAGTGATAAACGTTTATTAAATTTGTTTGTTAATACAAATTTTAGTAATTTATCAATTAATTGCAATATACTTAAGGGTAATTTTTTTTCTGATTCATTTTACTATTTTCCAATTACCGAGAATGATGAAACATTCTCATCATTATTCACTAGAGATCTTAACAACACCTCTCATTTTTACTCGCAAAAATTTTTTGATAATTTTACAGAAAATAAAAATTCATTAAAAAATTTTAAAAGACTTTTTGTTCTTGGGTCAAATGCGGGTAATAATTATTATTCAAATTTACTACAATTTCTTCCAAGGATTTTCTTTAATAAAAAAACAAATCTTAAACTAGCAATTCACAGAAACTCATCAAACAAATATAGAAATTTTATTGGAAAAATTTTAAAATCTTTAAATATAGAATTTACATTCGTGTTTTTAGATGATGATTTTTATCATTTTATTGATTCTGATTTTCCTCAGTTTTTAAATATGCATGATTCAATTAAAATATTAAAAAAATTTATAAATACAAAAACTAATAAAGAAATAAGTAAAAAAATATACATAACTAGAGAAAATTCTAATTATAGAAAAATTATAAATGAAGGCGATATTGTAACTCTGTTAAGAGAGAAGGGATATAAAGTTATTAATCCTCAATTATATGAAATTGATGAACAAATTGAAATCTTTTCAAATGCTGAAAAAATTATTGCCCCACATGGATCTAATTTAGCAAATATTATATTTTGTAAACCTGGAACTGAAATTTTTGAAATCGCACCTACTTTTAAAGATAATGAAAAAATACTTGAAGACAGATATTTAAACCTAAGTCTAATCAATAATCTTAAGCATAGTAAAGTCATTGCAGATACAGTTAAAGTTGAAAATCATTCTGCTTTAGCTAAAAAATATATTCATAAAAATGTATTATCACAAAGTAATTATTATAAAAATCTAATTGTTAAAATAAAGGAACTAAGTAAAATAAACTAACTTAACAATCTTTTAAATATATTGGAATTATAACACTAATATTAGTTTCTAAATTTCTACAAATGTTTTCGAATGAAGATCTATCCATATTTTGATCTTTGTATTTTAACAGTAGATTTTTAAAAATAGAATTACTTACTTTATTTTCATAAACTTTGTAATCTTCAAATTTATTTTCTTTAATTATTAATTTTAAAAGTGTTTCGTAATTTAAAATATCATCAATCAAAAAATTATTTTTTGCTTGATTAGTACTATAAATTAAAGCGCCAATGTTATTTTTAATACTAGAAATTTCAATTTTACGACTTTTTGAAACTTTTGTTATAAAATCATTATAAACATCATCAACAATATTTTGTAGGTGTTGAATTTCATCTTTTGTAGGTTTTCTATATGGATTAAACAAATCTTTTCCATCCCCAGCATTCTGGTTAAAAACTTCTATTCCGTTTTTGGTTTCAATTGATTGACCAAAGATTCCTGAAGATAAACTTATTGGATTGTCATAGTAGAACCAACTTGGCCCACTGACTCCTATACTACCAATAATAGATCCATATGACGCGAATATCTTATCAGCTGTGGTTGCAACCCAATATCCCCCAGATGCTAAAATTTCTTTTGTATAAAAATATATTTTAATGTTCGTATTTTTTTTAAATTCATAAATAATTTGTTCTAACTCAGCAGTGGCACTTACTGTACCACCTGGAGAATTAATGTTTATAATTAGAGCCTTGATTTCTAGTGCTTTTAATTCTTCTAAATAAGATTTTACCTGAGAAGGATTGATGTAACTGTAAAGATTATTTCCTAAAACATTACTGTTATTATTGAATATCAGCCCATCTAAATTAATCTTAGCTATAATATTATTTGAGTTAGATAGCCCGTCAGTCATTACGAACTGTTTTTTTTCTTGTTCATTGGAAATATGAAGCACAAAACTAATAATTATTAAAAAAATTAATAATGCACTCAAAAAACCAAGAGTTCTAAAAAAAACATTGAAAAATAACATTTTTTTTAAAATATCATAACTTTGCCGAATTCGAATTTTTTTTTGTTTTCTTCTTGAATCGACTTTAATAATGCTTAAATAACTAGCACTCTCATAATGAGAGTGCTAATAAAAAATTATTTAATTTCAATTAGTTAACAAAAGAGGAAATATGAAATTTAGACCTTTACATGATAGAGTCCTTGTAAAAAGAGTTGACTCTGATCAAAAAACAGCAGGGGGAATAATTATCCCTGATACTGCTCAAGAAAAACCAATGGAAGGTGAAGTATTAGAAATTGGTTCTGGAGCAAGAGATGAAACAGGAAAACTAGTACCTTTGGATGTCAAAAAAGGAGATAAAATACTTTTTGGAAAATGGTCTGGTACTGAAGTAAAAATGAATGGTGACGACTTTTTGATAATGAAAGAGTCCGACATCATGGGAATTATAACTTCAGGTAAGAAAAAGAAATAGAAATCAAGAGAGGATAAAATAATGTCTGCAAAAAATATATTTTTTGGATCAGATGCTAGATCAAAAATGTTAACAGGTGTTAACAAGCTAGCTGATGCAGTAAAAGTTACATTAGGACCTAAAGGTAGAAATGTAGTTATGGATAAATCTTTTGGAGCACCAAGAATTACCAAGGACGGTGTAAGTGTTGCTAAAGAAATAGAATTAAAAGATAAATTTGAAAATATGGGTGCTCAAATGGTTAGAGACGTTGCTAGTAAAACTAATGATATTGCTGGTGATGGAACAACTACTGCTACCGTATTAACACAAGCAATTGCAACTGAAGGAATGAAAGCTGTTGCAGCTGGAATGAATCCTATGGATTTAAAAAGAGGAGTTGATTTAGCTGTAGATGCTGTAGTTAATGAAATTAGAAAAAAATCTAAAGTAATTAAAACTGATAAGGAAGTTGCTCAAGTTGGCACTATCGCTTCAAATGGAGATGCTGAAGTAGGTAAAATGATTTCAAGTGCAATGCAAAAAGTCGGTAAAGAAGGTGTTATTACTGTAGAGGAAGCAAAGAGCTTAGATACTGAACTTGATGTTGTTGAAGGAATGATGTTCGATAGAGGTTATCTTTCTCCATATTTTGTGACTAATGCAGAAAAAATGATCACTGAACTTGGTGATTGCTATGTATTATTACATGAGAAAAAATTATCAAGCTTACAACCTATGTTGCCTTTACTTGAATCTATAGTTCAATCTACTAAGCCACTATTAATTATAGCCGAAGATATTGAAGGTGAAGCTTTAGCTACTTTAGTTGTAAATAAATTAAGAGGTGGCTTAAAAATAGCTGCAGTTAAAGCTCCAGGTTTTGGTGATAGAAGAAAGGCTATGTTAGAGGACATAGCAATTTTAACTGGTGGCCAAGTGATAAGTGAAGATCTTGGTATAAAGTTAGAAAATGTTAATCTAGAAATGCTAGGTACTGCAAAACGAGTAGTTGTTGATAAAGAAAATACTACTATCGTTCAAGGTGCTGGTAAAAAGAAAGACATTGAAGGTAGATGTAATCAAATCAGAGCACAAATTGAAGAAACAACTTCTGACTATGATAGAGAAAAACTTCAAGAAAGGCTTGCAAAATTAGCAGGTGGTGTAGCAGTTATCAGAGTTGGTGGAGCTACAGAAGTTGAAGTTAAGGAGAAAAAAGACAGAGTTGAAGATGCAATGCATGCAACAAGAGCAGCCGTTGAAGAAGGTATAGTTCCTGGAGGTGGTTCAGCTCTTGCATATGCTACAAATTCATTGAAATCAGTTAAAACTGCGAACGATGATCAAAAGATTGGTGTTGATATAGTAAGAAGAGCGCTTTTTAATCCAATGAGACAAATTGCAGAAAATGCTGGTGTTGATGGAGCAGTAGTAGCGGGTAAAATTCGTGAAAGTAAAGATCATAATATTGGTTATGATGCTCAAATGGATAAATACACCAACATGGTAAATGCTGGTATAATTGATCCAACTAAAGTTGTTAGAACTGCACTACAAGATGCAGCATCTGTAGCTGGTTTACTAATTACAACTGAAGCTATGGTAGCTGATGCTCCTGAAGATAAATCTGCAGCACCTGCAATGCCTGACATGGGTGGCGGCATGGGCGGCATGGGCGGCATGGGCGGCATGGGCGGCATGATGTAACCTTTATAATAATAATAATGAGAAGAGGGCAAATTTATTTGCCCTTTTTTTTTAAATTAACCGATCTATTATATTTGTGATTTTTGTACTATTTGGTTTTGTCATAGAGGACCAAGATTTAACAAGCTGTCCATTTCTATCAAAAAGATATTTATAAAAATTCCACTTTGGCTTTTCGTTATACTCATTATCAATCCACGCATAAATTGGATGAGTATTACTTCCTTTAACATCCATTGGCGATGAAGTAACAAAACCTACACCGTAGTTAACTAAACATATTTTTTTAATATCTTCAGTATCTGAATATTCTTGATTGAAGGAATTGCTCGTAGTAGCTATTATTGTTAGATCACTTTTTCGATAGTTAACAAATAAATTTTGAAGATCTTCATACTGTGGAGTGAAACCACATCTCGAAGCTGTATTTACTATTAAAATCGGCTTACCTGCAAACTTCTCTAAATTTACTTGATTGCCGTCTATATCTTCAAATGAGAAATCGTATAAATTCACTGTTTCATTGGCTAATAAAGTATTCTTTAAGTTAAGCATAATCAAAAAAACAAGTAAAAATTTAATTTTCATGATAGTGAGTATTAGATATATCGCTTATGGAATCATTCAATAGCTTTACCGACCTTTTTTTAGATGTTTGGAATAATGGTGTTTTTGGCATAAATGCTACTGATATCATAGTAAGTCTTGTAATTTTCCTGCTTTTTTATTTACTTAGAAGACTGATAGCTAGATTTATTCTTAATCGATTATCAAGAATTGTTTCGAGAACATCCAATCAAATTGATGATGCTGTAATTGAAGTACTTGATGGACCATTAAAATTTCTCCCTGTTGTTTTAGGTTTTTTTATAGCTTCTTCATATTTGGATGTTTCTGATAACAACCAAGATTTTTTAGATTTACTAAACAGATCATTAATTACAATATTTATATTTTGGTTACTGCATCAATTGATTATACCATTTTCATTTGTAATAAAAAACTTTGAGTCAAAAATTTCAAAACCGTTAGTTGATTGGACTCTTAAAGGTTTAAAAATTCTTGTTATTGTTCTCGGGGCTGTAGCAATTTTAGAATTGTGGGGCATAAGAGTTGGACCAGTAATTGCAGGATTAGGTTTGTTTGGTGTAGCAGTTGCACTGGGAGCTCAAGATTTATTTAAAAATTTAATTAGTGGTATTATGATCCTAATGGAAAAAAGATTTACAGTTGGGGATGTAATACTAGTTTCTGGTGAAGTTGAAGGAGTTGTTGAGCAAATTGGATTTAGGTCTACCCTCGTTAGAAGATTTGATTCAACACCAGTAATGGTGCCAAACTATAAATTTGCTGAGCAGTCGGTTACTAATTATACTAGAAGACATCATAGGCGCATAAGATGGTTAATTGGATTAGAGTACAGAACAACAATTGATCAATTAAAAAAAATTAGAGATGAGATAAATTCTTTAATTGAGAAAGATGATAACTTTGCAAAAAATCAAAATGCAAGTTTCTATGTTAGAATAGATAGTTTTTCTGATAGCTCTATTGATATGTTAGTACAAACTTTTACAGTTACGAATGATTGGGCTGAATTTTTAAAAATTAAAGAAACTCTTGCTGTAAAAATAATTGAAATTATTGAAAATAATGAAGCAGGTTTTGCATTTCCAAGCCAATCACTTTATGTTGAAAAATTATCTGACGAAAAAACTGAGATTTTTAATCCTCAATCTTCTAAAAAATAATGAACGAAAGTAATCGTGTAATTTCTGGCTCTCTTTTTATATTAGCTAGTATTGCTGTGGCATTTATTTTAAATTTTTCACAACCTATTATGGTTCCATTTGTATTAGCACTTCTTTTAAGAATTTTAATTGATCCAATAATTGATTTTCAGACTATTAATCTTCGCGTTCATAGATTTATTGCAGTTTTTATAAGTATTTGTTTAATTGTACTATTATTCTCAATAATAGTTCCTTTTATTGTTTCTTCTGTAGCCACATTCTTGGAGTCTGCAGATGATTATAATCAAAAAGTAATCATTTTAATTGAGGCGGTCATAATGCAGCTTCAACAATTTGAAATTGATATTGATAGAGAAACAATTAGAAATACAATTGCAGAGTTACCTATTACTAATTGGGCTGCAATTATATTAAGTAATAGTGCGAATTTTATTTCAAAGTTTCTACTAGTTGTAATAATCACCCTTTTTTTATTACTTGGCACTCCTCCTAAAAATACCTCTGATGAGTGGAACGACATTATTAGATTAGTAAAAAAATATATATTTACAAAATTTTTAACATCAGCTTTTACAGGTATTGCTGCAGGATTAATTTATTGGTTTTTAGGTTTAGAATTAGCTTTTATTTTTGGAAGTTTAACATTTATTTTAAATTTTATTCCAGTTATTGGTTCTGTAATTGCTGTTTTACTTCCATTACCAATTGCTTTTCTTCAATATAATGATCCAACACTAGTTGTATTAATTATAATATTGCCCACGATTATTCATCAAATAGTAGGAAATTTTGTAGAACCTAAAATATTTGGTGAGAGTTTTGGATTACATCCAATTACGATTATTTTATCCTTAATTTTCTGGGGAATGATTTGGGGTTTTATTGGAGTCCTTCTTGCAGCACCTTTAACTGCAATCATCAGAATTACATTTGAAAGATTTGCAACAACCAAACAAATTGCAAGATTATTAGAAGGTAAGATTCATATTAAAGAAAATTAACTTAATATTTTTTTACATATATCATAACTAAAACCAGCTCTTGCCATTTTTGCTAATTTTTTTTCAAAGCTTTCATTTTTTTCCAGCAACTTTTTTTTCTTAGCAAAAATTTTTGCTGACTCTAATTCCCAATTATCGTTATCTTGATTCATTAAATTTAAATTACTTTGAATTTGAGATTTACTCACTCCTTTTTTTATCAAGTAATTAAAAATAAAATTTTTAGATTTTCCAGAATTTGATAAAGAAAGTATTTTTGTTGAGCTATATCTATCATCATCAATAAATTTATTTTTTTCTAATTTTAA